>BOBG01000006.1 GCA_026002265.1 Spirochaetia bacterium | reverse complement strand
TGGGAAAATCAGGAACTTTTCTGATATATGCATCAAGATCAAATTGTAGCACAATAAATCCTTAACGCCAAAAGGTCTTTGTCATTCCCGGCCGAGTACACCAACCGCCCACGATGCAATATCAACCTGACCTTCGGCCAGAAATGGATGCGGATAGAGCGCTAACTCGGAATCAACGACAATACGGGAAAGATATTCAAGAGCTTGTGAAGAATATTCAGATTGTGGAGAGAAAATGCCGCAGGGACGTCCGACTAAATTGATATGTTGTAATACTGTTTCGAGGTATGCAAATGAGGGCGGATCCGGTTCAGCGCACCCGAAAAAATAAGCATCCGGTGATAGTATTTCTACACCGGTAAATTCACGGGCTGTTAGAATCCGGCTATCCGGGAATGTAGCAGCAATTTGTTTTGCTGCCTCTTGAGTCGAGAATTCACCATCAGTCAGAATAAGCACTCTTTTTTCCACATTGCATAGAGTAACGATCATGACACATTTTGTCAATAGATTCAATTTCCAGCCGGTTATACCTATTTCAATTTTAGGGCCGGTTTGGGGACAGACCTCTATATCTCTTTTTAACAAATATAATTACATGGGGACAGACCTCTACCAGCGTTGCATATAGGGGGTTTTGGTACAAGTAGTTCTCTCTTGTCAATGATGGCAATGCTGTGTAGCATGAACTATATGTCTGTTCCAATGTCGCCGCACCGGCTCGCGAAAGCGCGTGATCTTTATAATATTTTTAATGTATTCAATTCGTTTTCCTATACAATGCTCGCCGGCGGTATCGTCACGCTGTTTGCCATGCGCCTTAAGGCAAACTCAACATTCATCGGCCTTTTGAGCGCGGTAGGCTATGTTGCGTTCTTTTTTCTGCCTCTTGGCAAAATTCTCACACGGACCTTTTCTGTTGTAAAGATTTACAGCATAACATGGGTACTTCGTGCGGTCGCCATGACACCGTTTTTTCTCGCGCCGTTTTTCGCTTCAGCCGGGAACACGGAATTCGCACTCAATCTCACTTTGATCGGTGTCCTTTTATTTCATGTGAGCCGGGGAATCGGCATGATCGGTAATAATCCGGTTCTGAACGATCTCTCGGCCGGTCCCGACCGGGCCAGTTACATGACGCAGATTCAAGTAATTAACAGCGCAGTCGGCATGGTTTCAAACTTTGCCATCGCAATCCTCCTCGGAGGCAACCCGCCGCTTTTTCTCTATGCAGTGATCATCGGTTCCGGAATCATCGGGGGAGTCACCAGCGGAATCATGCTGCGGAATATTCCGGAACCTCATGGCGACAAAAATAAAAAAAATGCTGCATTCTTTTCAATACTCAAGGAATGTTTCGGCCGGAAGTCATTTAAACAATTCATTGTACTGCTGATTCTCATCGCTATGGCATCCGGTGTTGCCCGTGCTTTTGTTATCGTGTACTGCCGGGAAATTTTTGATCAAAGTGACGGCATGATCGCATTGTACACAGTGTTCGGGGGTTTGGGCTCGATGCTGATCGGGATGTTGATCAAATTTTTGATCGACCGGGTCGGGGCCAAGCCGCTTTTCATGTGGTGTACGATTGTTGGGTTGATCAGTATGCTGCCCATTATTTTTTTCCCGACTGTGGCTTTGGATAATTTTATCACTGTGATTCTGTTTTTGGCATTTCTCAATTTTATGCTCAACTTCGGCTTTATCGGTGCGGAAGGGTTAGCTCAGACCTATTTTCTCTCGCTGATTCCGGCTGAATATATGCTGGATATGGGAATTGTGTACTTTTTCTGCTTTGGTATCGCGGGTGCAGGCGGTTCTTTTCTCGCGGGAACTTTTCTGGATTTTTGCACCGGGATAAATGTCGCTCCTACACTTTCGTTCAAAATGCTCTATGCCGTACTTGCCGCGATGGTCGGGGTGGTACTCATTTTGCAGCGGAGTCTGGTACTACTCGGCGCGCTTCCTTTCAAAAATGCACTGGATGTCATGTTTTCGTTCCGGGATCTCCATGCGATCAACTTGCTGGAACGCCTCAATAAAACGAGTGATTCTCAGGAAGAAGAGGCGCTCCTCGAGGCGCTTCACGATACACCATCACAACTTGCGATTCAAGGATTACTCACACGGGCCCATTCTCCGTTGTTGAGCGTCCGGTTTGAAGCGCTTCGGGCATTGGAAATGGTAGGAGTCCTCAACACTGACGCTGAAAAAATGCTGTTAGACGATGTTATTAACAATGCGTACACAACTGCATTCATTTCTGCCCGGATTCTGGGCAATCACAAGGTTTCGGCTGCGATCCCGATTCTCCGGGAACTTTCCCTCTCAAGGGATTATATGCTGGCTGCGGAATCCGTCATCGCGCTTGCAAAATTGGGCGACAATGCGTTCCGTCCGCAGATCGAGCGGCTGATTCTAGGAACAGAGAATTTTCGGCTCAAGATTATGGGGATTGAAGCCCTCGGTTTATACCGTTCGCCAGAATCGCTCGGTGCGCTCCTCGATATACTGCGGAATGCAGGCGATGTATCGTATTTGAGTAATGAAGTCGCGCTGGCTCTGGCGAGTATTCTGGGAATAAAGAGTCAGTTTTACCACCTTTTGGTCCGGTTTTTAGAGGATCAGAGTCTTGGAGAAACCCTTGCATTGGATGAAGCTGAAACGGCTGTTGAATTCTTTACTGCAACGCACGGGGGCTGGAAGCCCTTCCGAAAGAAGTCCCATCTCGCAGCCATTAGCGCACAGGCAAAAACCTTACAGGATGCTGTTTCGTCATATATGCATGATTCAAATGGTGCGCCTTTTTCTCAGTGGATTTTCGCATTACCGGAATCCGTGTGTGAACCCATAGCACAGTCAGTTTTTGCCGAAGTTGTTCTGGACGATGAACTAGGTTCAATAATCCGGCTCCGGCTTTTGGTCTGTCAATGGGCTGCTCAGTGTTTACACCTCTGGACTCAAGATATAGGAAGACATCATCCAAAACAGCCTCTTTTACCAGCCCCGGTGGGGAGTGAATAGATAGAAGCGAGGTCATTTTAATTGCAACCGCAGAGGTAACAGAGGTACACACGGCAGTGCTTGATCGGCGTCCACAGTGACAAACAGATACAGCGTATTGGGTAATGAGGTAAGAGAGAGCGCAATGCTTTCATACCAGCACCAACCATTTTTCATTTATACCATCGTACTGTCAACAGCAATGTATTTAGGAAAGAATGACCGGTATGAAGAAAGCATCACTCCCTTCGACAGGCTCAGGGAGCTTTCCGGCAAGCAGTCACTATATCGAATTTTAATGCTGGCCAGCCGGAAAAAAATTTCAAGCCCGCTACGCGGGCAAAACATGTGATGCTTCGCGCCACCTTTCAATATCAATCCAAATACACAATCACTAAGCCAGTTGCAGTGCTTTTCCCCTTCGTCTTGGTGCTACGGCTTAACGCCTTGCACCAGACTTCGGGGACTCATTCCCGGTCATTGAACCTACCGAACCGGTCATTGAGCCTACCGAACCGGTCATTGAGCCTGCCAAACCGGTCATTGAGCCTGCCGAACCGGTCATTGAGCCTACCGAACCGGTCATTGAACCTACCGAACCGGTCATTGAGCCTGCCGAACCGGTCATTGAGCCTACCGAACCGGTCATTGAACCTACCGAACCGGTCATTGAGCCTGCCGAACCGGTCATTGAACCTACCGAACCGGTCATTGAGCCTACCGAACCGGTCATTGAACCTACCGAACCGGTCATTGAGCCTGCCGAACCGGTCATTGAGCCTGCCGAACCGGTCATTGAGCCTGCCGAACCGGTCATTGAGCCTGCCGAACCGGTCATTGAACCTACCGAACCGGTCATTGAACCTACCGAACCGGTCATTGAGCCTGCCAAACCGGTCATTGAGCCTGCCAAACCGGTCATTGAGCCTGCCAAACCGGTCATTGAGCCTGCCAAACCGGTCATTGAGCCTGCCGAAATGACAGGTGCAGAACTCAGGGAAGCACGACCCGGAAGCCGTATTTACCGTAACGGCTCGTAGGAGTGTCGAGGCCCCGGCCTGCGGAACGCAGGAACCGGGCGTACCTGATCCAGCTCCCGCCACGTAACACGCGGCTCGAACCAGAAGCGACACCAGCAGGATCAGCCTGCGAAGCAGTATTATAATCACCATACCAATCCCAACACCACTCCCACACATTCCCATGCATATCGTATAAGCCCCACGTATTCGCTGTACCGCTACCCACTGCCCACGTCCTTTCCCTATACGTTCCCTTCGCATTTCCATTGTACGGATTATTCCCATTATAATTCGCTTGATTGGTCGTGATATTAGTTCCGGTACTAAACGGTGTTGTCGTTCCGGCCCGGCAGGCATACTCCCATTCTGCCTCGGTTGGCAGCCGATACCCATTCGCACTCCGATTCCATGTTACTACCCATCGGACATTATCATTCTGCCAGTCATATTCACTATTTGTTGGCGCATTATTATTCGGATCTTTCCGGCTTTTATCTATCGTGTACGCCGGCGTTAGCCCTTCTTTCCCGCTCCTCGCATTGCAGTACTCTATGGCACCATACCAAGTCACTTGCTCAACCGGCAAATTGTCTCCTTTGAAATAGCTGGGATTCGTTCCCATCACTTCTTGATATTCTTTCTGTGTCACTTCATATTTACTCATTGAAAATCCGGTTATCGTTACCCGATGCTGGATCTCACTACTACTCCGGTTTACCTCTGACGAAGGACTTCCCATCATAAAAGTTCCACCCGGTATCCGCACGAAGTTTGCCGGGATAGATGGTTGAACCGGTACCGGAGCTGAAGCAGTACGCACCGTCACCGCCGGCGACTTTGCACTTTCCCGGCCGTTTTGTATGGAACTTACCCAGAAATAGTAGGTCGAATTGTGTGCCATGCCGGTTACATTAAAAGAGGTTCCGGTAGTTGAATCGCCAAGAGCATTCGCACTGGATGCATTATTTTGAGTATTATAGTACACCCGGTAACTGATGCCGACTCCGGCACTATCCCAAGTTAGCTGTACAGAATCAGTCCCCGGCGTCCCGGCACGCACATTCCGGGGGACTTGCAGCGTAACTGCCGGCGCCGGTATGGTTACCGTCGCGGTTTGCCCGGCTTGTACCGTCACCGTCCGGGTATCAGTCGTCCGTCCGTCATCGAGCTTCACGGCCCACGTCGTACTGCCTGTTTGTACGTTATTAAAGGTGATCGATTGATTCGCACTTATCCGGGTACTCTGCTCATATCCATTGTAAACCACTGTACCAGCCACCGGGCTCGTTACCGTCACTTTCCCGGTTGTCTCGGCCGGCTGTGGTGGAGGCAGGGGAGGAGATGATCCTATACCGGCCAAAGAATAATCAGGCAGACTGAAGGAGGAGCTTCCCAAATAGGGCCGTTGTACTCCCTTGGTAAGCCGCGAGGTCTCAGCCACGACCCGTGTGACCATCACTACCATAGGTTCCCGTCGCGCAATATATTGCAAGAAGGCTTCTGTAAAAGGGCTGTTGGTCGTTCCGTCATCTGCCGTGGTACCTGGCGCGGTGGAATACATCAGAAACAAGTCCTGCGGCAGATACTGCTCAACTGCAAGCCCCCGGCTCCGAGCAGCACCCCGCGTCCCATCAGGAGTGAGCGAAAAGGGATTATTTCGGCAGGCATCGATGATTACAACGTTCACCTGGTTCTTCGCAGTATCTCTCAATCTGGTCAGCAGATCGCTCAGCCGGGTGGAACTGTACAGAACCGCATCCTCTTCGTCAGCTATATCCACCGGCAACAGGTAATTCTGTCCGTCGATTTCCACACCATGTCCAGCGTACCAGAAGAAGCCCTCATTGGTAGGGTTGGTTTTGAGCTTATTCACAAAGGTAGTAATAGCCCGGCCCATGTCAATATTTCCCACATTTGAACGCTGGTCAACATCCCAGCCCAGATTCCGCAAGCTTGCGGCAATAGCTTGGGCATCATTGACCGGAGTGCTTAACGGATTGATGTTTTTATACGCGTTGTTGCCGATAATGAGAGCATACCGGTTTTGTGTAACGGCTCCAGCCGGGAGCAAAAATGCGATAATACATACAAGATAAAACGTTTTCATATAAACCCCCTTTAATAACTGCGAAGAGTGAAACAGTATGCTTGATTACCGGTGCCCAATCGCTAACAATAATCCAAAAATCGCTTTAGTATTCGTTGAGGTAGCTGAAAAGCGCAATTCAGCCGGATTGTAAATGGCTTGATTGTAGGGAATGAAATTACTGCCCACAGCTTTAGCAACTCGCTCTGGAAAGGTTCCGCCCTCACGGGTAAAACGAGTTCGGATTGCATCTATATTCAAAGCTTCTTTTGAGTAAAGCACGACAAGATAATCGGTCCCGGGTTGATTATCCAACTGAATCCATTTATATTCACCCGGAAATGCGATGGTATTTTCCGAATAGTCGAGTACCGGGGAGGTAACATCATCCAGCGGAAATATCTGAGTTGTCTGCCGGATCGTTTCATCTGAAGCAAAGGCATACACATAAGCCGGCTTATCGTTTCCTAAAAGATACCGGAATCTGGTACCCGATTCGTAGGAAGCAGTTGTCCGGTAATAGCCATTGGAAAATACAACCGGCATTCCAGCTTTTGATCCATACAATTCGATCTGGGCAAAGCCGTCATATTCGGTCGCATCTTTATATGAATCTAAACGCTCGATCATTTCATAGGCATGATAGGCAAATTGGTCAAATACAGTGTAAGGAATCCATGTATACCCGCCATTTCCCCAGTCAGTTCCCCAACTGTTGAGAATCTCAAAGGCGCCACCGTATTTAGTATCATCATAACCAACTACACACATCGCATGACCGCCGCGGTACATACCAAGCTGTCTTCCGGGATTATACACATCTTTTGCATTGGAAAAAGAAGTGTATACTTCCATACCAATAATGACCGGCTTGTTTTCTGATATACTCTTTTTCACTATATCTATGCGTGAGAGATCTGTTCCCGGATTTCCTCTATCTGACCGATAGAGAATAACATAATCAGCGATTGGGTATCTTTGACTATTCCGGAACATGGAGAGCGAAGTATTCCGGAAATAATCTCCAGTCCGTTCAATGGCTAACATCTTGACCGCACCCTCTGTTTTCATAACATTGAGTGCATCAGAGATTACAGTACCAGTTTTTCCGGAAGGATCAGAGGAGATATTTTTGTAGATAAAGGTAGGAGAAAAGGTATTCTCAGTCGTGAGCTGCCGGTTTATCCGGTTAAGGGCTATTGACTCAGAAATTGTTCGGGCTGCATAGGCCGTTGACCATGCCACGCACGTACCATAAGCCCCTTGATTTCCCGGAACCGGAGCATAAGCCTTGAGGGAAACCGCATCCGGCATATTTTCATAGGCACGGGTCAGTTGGGCGGCTTTTTGAGGCAGACTGTTGTAGAGTGCTTCATCAAGAATAGCGCCAGTATAATATTCCTGAGCAGCGATGATTCCAGTTATTAGGAAAGCCAGCAGAGCGGTAAATACCGCTCTCTTCAAAAATGTATATTTCATACTTATAATAGTAACATAGGTAGATATGAAAGTCAATCCTATTTATGGTTAGGACTTATTAGCCCAATACTAGTTTAGAAACTAGCCCAACATCAACTCTATTACTAGCCCAATACAATAAGAAAATCGGTATCGTTCTTTTTTGCCCCAGCCAAGCCGGCAACACCCGGAAATGCAATGGTATTTTCCGAATAGTTATACCTTAATGAATTCCAGTCTAGTTACAATTTTATTTATGGATTAAATATTGCTTTCAATATTTGAAATCGCTCTCCCCAATAAATTCCCTTATAATGCTTTGACTTGGAACGTATTGCGGTGGAATCGGCGCAAAATTTTCCAAAAATGAAAGGAGACGGACAGCTTCTGCATATTCCGGCATACTTGGTTTAACGGACCGGAGTAATGGCTCTGCATAGAATTTAAGCACAGCTAATTCGTAGGTCAATGCGGAGTTAAATGCTGCATCTGCGGTATTTTGAAAGGGAAAAATATACTTCCATTCACCGGATTGCACGTCCGGCCACATTTTAATGGTCCGTGCCGCACTGCTTCCCCGAAATTGATAATCCCTGACCATACGCCGGAGCATCCTATTATCACTTGTGGGAATCCGGTTATGATCATCTAAATTTAGTTGGGTTAAAGCCGAAACGTATAATTTAAATTTCATGTTCCGGTCTATATCCGGCGTGAGCGCATCGTTTAACCCATGAATTCCTTCGATAATTAAAATACTCCGGTTATTCATGTGAATGTTCTGGCCGCCTGCGGCGCGGCGACAGCCGGTTTTGAAATCGTATACCGGAAGAGTCACTTCATTTCCGGCCATTAACGCGAGAAGTTGTTCGTTAAGATACGGAATATCAAGGGCTTCCAAACATTCATAATCCGGTTCCCCTTTTTCATTCAGAGGCGTTTTATCGCCGCCGCGGTAATAATCGTCCAGACTAATGGCAACCGGATCAAAACCGACGACTTTGAGATTTATAGATAATTTTTTCGCGGTAGTTGTTTTGCCGGAACTCGATGGCCCCGCAATTAAAACCATTTTAACCGAGTCGCGTTTTTCATAAATTTTATCAGCAATTTCAAATAACTTCTTTGCCTGAAAAGCCTCCGCAATGCTAATATAATCTTTTATGGTCCGGGTCGAAACGAGCCGGTTCAAATGCCCCACCGCATGAATCCCGATCCGCTGACCCCATTCTTTATATTCGTCATACACAGAAAAAATAACCGGACTGTCTTCAAACGGATCAAGCTGCATACCTTTACCAAATCCGGGAAAACGCAGCAGAAATCCATTCTGATACAGCATAAGATCAAACGATGTTAATAATCCGGTCCGCGGCACCAGAGGTTCAATATAAAGATCAAAGAATCCGTCACATTCATTCACCGGAACATTTGACTCACTTCGTTCATCAAGTAACATCCGGGTATCAATTTGCCGATTTTTTTCAAAAAGTTCCAATGCCTCGGAATAAGCCATTAAATAATACCGGATCGCTAAATCGTTTTTAACGAGTTTCTGCATTTTTTCTTTTAAATGATCGAGAAGCGCTTTGCGATCTTCTTGTGTGGAAACACGTTTATCAGCAAATGTGTAGTAATAACTGTTGCCGAGGGAATGTCCGATGTACAAACGCCGGTCCGGCGCAATATCCCGCACCGCAATCGCAAGGAGAAATGCCAGAGAACGCCGGTACATCATCAAGCCTTCTGCAGAATCGAGAAAAACCGGCTCTAAATGAGAATTAACCTCAAGCCGGGTCGAAAGGGGAAGGATTTCATTGTTAATTTTTACAGCCACAAGGATCCGCCCGCTGTCACCCAGATGATCTTTGAAAGTTTCGGCACGCGTCCCCAGAATACATTCACCGGAATGATTATCCGGAAAAGAAATGTGTATTGAATTCATCTTGTTATCCTGTATGATTTGTTCCGGTAAAAGCCCGGAAAAAATTGCTATCAATAATGGTAGTCATATCGTCAGCACTTCCGGAAAAATCCGTATTTTCCCGGCGTAATTGTACAAGCAATTCCCCTAACACCGGCAGATCCGTCCAGTAAGAATAGGAACAATCCCGCCGCGGCTGGTACGGTGCATCCGTTTCAAGTAAAATCCGGTGTAACGGCAGTAGCGCAGCCGACCGAATCGCCTGTTTGTGGTTGCAGACAAGCGCATTTCCAAATGAAAAAAACGCATTGATGCCCCGTTTCAAGAGAGAATCCCCATCACCGGGCGTCCCAGGCCACGAATGGAAAATCACGGCCGGGAGCTTTTTGAGATAGGCACTCGCTGCAAAGATTTTGTGGAGCGCCCGCCGGACATGAATCACCAGCGGAAGTCCATGTTCATGGGCAATTTCTATATGCCGGGCGAAGATCCGGTCCTGTTCCGGTTCACTTTCCCGGAACCAAGCATCGTAGAGATCAAAGCCGGTTTCTCCAACCGCATCGAGCCTATGCTCCGAGGCAAGCTGCTCCATTGTCTCCAATGATATTGTTGTATCCGGACCCCCATGAGCCGGCAGTTGCGGGTGCACACCAAAGCCAAGTAAAAGCCGGGCATCCTCTGGGGCATTCCGGGACGCTTCCTCATGACACCGGAAATCCTCCGGATTCCATGCGCTCGCAACACACGGCACTATGAATCTGCATCGGTCACGTTCAGCATCTTGATTATGCTGAAGAAGATAGTACAAGTGGCAATGGGCATCGGTCATGGATTTTTATTCCACATGACCAGTTTGACGCCACTGTTCGATTCTATCGTACGCCGCATTAACACGCGCAGATTTTTCGGTTGCCTTCTTTATTTCCTCCGGATGACCCGCATGACGATCCGGATGGTGCAGTTTGAGCAAACGCTTATACGATGTTTTGCACACTTCGGCTGAAGCACCGGCAGGAACTTCCAATTCGGCAAAATCCTTGAGCAGCGAGACCGGGTAGAGCGGAGCAGGTTCCGGCTTTGGACGCGATGGTTTGCCGCGCAGATAGTCATTTATCTCGTCCATTGCGTCCGCAAGATCCGGATCCTCCCAGTCACTGTTAGAATCCTTAGCGAAAATATGTATATCATCAAACTGACTCTTAATTACTCGTCCGAGACGGTCAACTATACTCATAAACTCATTATAACCACTATCTACCCAAAAGGGAAGTGATTAGAAAAGTATTTCCTCAGCGCCCAAAGCCCGAATTTTCAGCTCGGTAACCGCGCCCGCTCCAAAAATCCCCTCCATACAATTCCGGTACGCAGCTAACCGGTCAGTCGGCACGTAGGACTGAATGGTTCCGGCAAAGCCTCCGCCATGAACCCTGCATGCACCAGACTTCCCTAAAAAGTTCTTTGTCATGGCAAGCGCCACACCAATCCCTTGATTCCGGGTCTCTCCCGCTACAGAACAATTCTGAAGCAGTTCCCACGAAGAATCACCGGATTCCCGAACCAGTTCAAGGAAATCTTCAATCATAGTGTTCTGTAACGCAGTCTGCATGGCATTAACCCGCTCATTTTCATTGAAGAAGTGAAGCGCCCGCAAAAGTGCCCGGTCACCCACTGCCCCTCGAAGTGCCGGTAGATTAGAGAAAAGATCGTCCGGATTCATGTCCCGAAGCACTGCTTTACCAAAGAACTGTGCAACTGCCTTCATTTCACCCGGAATTGCCGCATATTCACCGGTTAAATCCGCATGACTCGTCCGAGTATCAACGACACAAAGTGTCAAACCTGAAGCCGCAGGATTGAAGTTGAGACGCTTCACACGCGGAGCAGCCGGATCCTCAAAGTCAATCGCTACAACTCCTCCAGAGGCACAAGCCGTCTGATCCATCAAGCCGGAGGGCTTTCCAAAGTAGTCATTCTCAGCCTTTTGACCAATCTGTGCGAGTTCCAAAAAGCTGCGTCCGCCAGATCCATACAAAGAATCAAAAATCCGGCCGATAAGCATCTCCACAGATGCCGAAGACGAAAGCCCAGAACCCCCCGGCACCAATGAATCAGCCACAGCGTTCCACCCACCGACAGGTAGGTTCCGTGCGGAGAATTCAGCAGCAATACCCCGGATCAAGGCTTCAGTGCTACCTTTTTCAGCTGCAACCGGTGAAGTATCCTTTAAATCAACACGGACATCCGGATAACCAGTGGAACGAAAGCAGACGATTGTATCCCCGCTCTGGCTCGCGGCTGCAACATTATCCAGATGCACTGATGCCGCAAGAACCTTTCCACGGTTGTGATCCGTGTGGTTGCCTCCTAATTCGGTACGCCCCGGCGCACTGAAGAGCCGTACATCTGCCTCCGGCGACTCACGTAATAAAGCTTTAATCAATGCACCATAGCGTTTGATAGCAGCCGAATAATCCGATCCGTACAAGGATTCAAATAACATCTGTACGTCTGCTGTGTGCAAATGATCTAATAATACTGTTCCATTCATAAAAATAAGAATAAAGAGTAAAGAAGAGAGAGTAAAGGGGTAGAAAATTGGTTCGGCAGACAGTTCGACAGCCCCACCGCACCGCTCATCAACCAGATCAGGAACCGGCTGCTGAAATGACTGCTGTGTACCTCTGTTGCTTCTGTGGCTACAATGGTGAAGTATGAAGATTATCCGGTATGAAGCATAGCGATACTCATTTACACTGGTATTACTTCACTCTTCACGCTTAAAACTCCTCACTTTGGAGTGGGCTATTAAGGGAATATGAATTGGACTAGTATTGAAATCAGCATTGGGCTACTAAATCCAATTTTATCGATCATCTATTCCTTCTATGATTCTGGCTTTTCTCTCCTCGTGGCTCAATTTCCAATCTGCTCTTTTCGGTAGGATCAGGGAATGTTCCGATACCGGTCAATGTCCTTTGATTGGTTCGGCAGGCTCACCAACCAAAGGACACGATCACAAAACCAGACGTAGTGCCGTTCCCCTTCGCCTTGGTGCTGCGGCTTAACGCCTTGCACCAGACTTCGGGGACTCATTCCCGGTCATTGAGCCTGCCGAAATGACAGGTGCAGAACTCAGGGACGCACAACCCGGAAGCCGAGGTAATTGTTACGGAACGTAGGGGTGTAGTAGTCCCGGTAGGCGGAGCGCAGGCCCTGGGCGTAATCGCGCCAGCTCCCGCCACGCGCGACGCGGTGCAAACCCGAAGCGGCACCAGTAGGATCAGCCTGCGAAGCAGTACTATAGGCACCATACCAATCCCAGCACCATTCCCACACATTCCCATGCATATCATACAATCCCCACGCATTCGCTGTACCGCTACTCACTGCCCACGTCTGTCGCCGGTAGCTACCCTTCGCATTTCCATTGTACGGATTATTCCCATCATAATTCGCTTGATTCGTCGTGATATTAGTTCCGGTACTAAACGGTGTTGTCGTTCCCGCCCGGCAGGCATACTCCCACTCTGCCTCGGTCGGCAGCCGATACCCATTCGCACTCCGGTTCCACGTTACTACCCACTTCAAGTCATCATAGTCATATAAGTTATTTGGATCTTTCCGGCTTTTATCTATCGTGTATGCCGGCGTCAACCCTTCCTTCCGGCTTCTCGCATTGCAGTACTCAATGGCATCATACCAAGTCACGTTCTCAACCGGCAGATTATCGCCCTTGAACCCGCTGGGATTCGTCCCCATCA
The DNA here is from genome assembly GCA_026002265.1 of Spirochaetia bacterium. Classification (GTDB taxonomy): domain Bacteria; phylum Spirochaetota; class Spirochaetia; order Treponematales; family Breznakiellaceae; genus BOBG01. Next base: position 24,756 of record BOBG01000006.1, on the reverse strand, counting down.
CATCAACCCATTCTTTTTGCGTCACTTCATATTTACTCATTGAAAATCCGGTTATCGTTACCCGATGCTGGACTTCATTATCGTACCGGTCTACTTCTGACGAAGGACTCCCCATCATAAAAGTCCCTGCCGGTATCCGCACGAAGTTCGCCGGGATAGATGGTTGAACCGGTACCGGAGCTGAAGCAGTACGCACCGTCACCACCGGCGACTTTTCACTTTCCCGGCCGTTTTGTAAGGAACTTACCCAGAAATAATAAATTGAATTGGTTGCCATTCCGTTTACATTAAAGGAGGTACCGGTACTGGGGTTGCCCAGAGCATTCGCACCGGATGCATTATTTTGAGTATTGTAATACACCCTGTAACTGGTGCCGACTCCGGCACTATCCCAAGTTAGCTGTACAGAATCAGTCCCCGGCGTCCCGGCACGGACATTCCGAGGAGCTTGCGGCGTCTCTACCGGTTGTGGTACAGGCGGCACACTCCCACCTAGATAGGCTTTACCGTAAAACAGCGAATAGATCGCAGGAAGCTGTGCATTTTCACTCGCCCGGCTGACCTCCGCACCGGTTCGCTTAAACACCTCCTCGACATCTATGCCCGGCGTGGACAGATGCTTCAGCAACTCGCCGGTAAACAATCCATTCCGACCCGTTCCGTCCAATGCAGTCTTTCCGGCAGCAGTCGCATACACGATGATGCTCCCAGATGGCTGACCCGTCACCACATTCAAACCGCGCGTACCGCTCCGCGCCCAGGAAAAAGGATTATCCCGGCACGCATCCAATACCACAATATTCAGCGTATTTGACGCCGTGTTCAACTCATCGAGTACAGCTTGCACCTGAAGCGCCCTCGAGCGGAGAAAGGATTCGCTCGCTATAGACGCATCAACCGGTATTAAATAATTTTCTCCGTTGGACTGCACCCCATGCCCGGCGTAGAAGAAAAAGCCGTAGGCATTGGCATTCGTACTGAGCTGTCTTGTCAACCGAACAACCGCCTGTTCCATCTGGTCAAGAGTGCCGTTTAGTATCTTCTCCACCTGAAAACCCAACCCGGTTAGCGCGGCCGTCATATCATTGGCATCATTCACCGGATTGTTGAGCCGGGTAGTATTCGTATAGGCTGCGTTCCCGATCACGAGCGCATATTTCTGCTGCGCGGACAGTGCCGCCGGAATCAAAACAATGGCTGCCCACACGAGCAGCAGCTTCTGTTTCATAAAAATCTCCTAATCTATACTCATTTTTCTATCAACAGCATACCGGAAAGATTGCTTTTTTCAAAGAGATTCCGGGATCAGATCATGGATATGCTATTGTAAAAGAATGTCAAAATAAAGCAAGAAACATATATGTTTACAGCAGGCAGTTTTTCGGGTTCCGCGGGGACTTTAGTTAGGTTTTTTCCGGGGGCGGTAATACGCCGTAACACACTTGATAACGGACGTCGGCGAGGGCTTCTGGTTGTATCGAGGACTTTGAGCAGTAATCTTCGTCAACAAGTGGGGGTGTTTTGAAGTAGTGGTCTTTGATAAACCGCAATTAGTTAAGAATGACCTATTCTTGATTAGGAACAAGCCATTTTTCCGATCATTCTTTCGTAGGCTTCATCATCAAAACATTCCCAGGCATACGCGCACTATTTAACACAATCCATTGTGTCGTTATATGCAACGAAACCGCATTTTTCACACACAGATCTTGCTCTATTTGAGAAAATTCGATTTCAAAACCGCATATTAGGCATTTTTTTTTGACGTGATTTTTAAGTCACGCAAGCTATCAGATCCCGGACATGTGCCGCTTGTCATAGTTCCACCTTTTTCAATCCAAAATTTCCCCTGAAATTGAAATGGTTACAACCTGCCATGGTAACATCTTACCGGAATTTTGCAGGGCGTTCTTCACCGCCTGTTCAATACCACCGCAACAGGGAACTTCCATCCTGATTACCGTAACGGATTTTATGTTGTTTTGGCTGATAATTTCCGTCAGTTTTTTGCTGTAGTCCCCTTCATCAAGTTTTGGACAGCCTATCAAAACAATTTTTTTTTTCATAAAATCATTATGAAAATTGCCGTAGGCATAAGCAGCGCAATCCGCGGATACAAGTAAATTCGCGCCTTCAAAATAAGGAGCGTTTATAGGCACAAGTTTTATTTGCACCGGCCACTGATTAAGCCGGCTTTGTGTTTTACCGACAGGAACAGCCGCAGCTACTGAATCCTGCGAACCTTCGGTTCGATTGATCGTTTTGGCGTTACTGCCGGGACATCCGCAGACGGGAGGTTTCCCGTCCATTTTTTCATTCATGTTCATCTTTACTGCCTCCTCGTTGTATTCTTTTGCTTCACGTTCTTCAAAAGTAATGGCACTCGTAGGACAAACAGGCAGGCAATTACCAAGACCATCACAATAATCGTCTCGTAATAACGTTGCCTTACCGTCAATAATGCCGATAGCACCTTCATGACAGGCTTCCGCGCACAGTCCGCAACCGTTACACTTTTCACGGTCTATGGTTATGATTTTCCGTACCACATTAAGCTCCTTGCTTTTCTCCAAAAAACGCTGAAACACCCCGGTAAATCCGGGAGTGTCAATGTTAATTCAGCATCGTTGACAAATCCTGTTCCGCGGAACCGGTAGGCACAATGCCGAAATTTTCCACAAGATAATTCAGCACATTGGGAGACACAAAGGCCGGAAGGCTGGGACCAAGCCTGATATTTTTTATACCAAGATACAGCAGGGTTAAAAGTATTGCAGCCGCTTTTTGTTCATACCATGAAAGAACAAGACTGAGCGGGAGTTCATTCACACCGCACTTAAAAGCCTCCGCGAGGACAAGGGCAACCTTGATAGCGGAATATGCGTCATTGCATTGCCCCATATCCATGATTCGCGGGAACGGGCCAATTGAGCCAATATCCAAATCGTTAAAACGGTATTTTCCGCAGCCAAGAGTTAGAATGACCGTATCTCCGGGAGTGGCTTTTACAAAATCGGTATAATAATTGCGTCCCGGCTTCGCGCCGTCACAACCGCCTACGAGAAGGAAATGTTTTATGACTCCTGCCTTTACCGCTTCAATAATAGCCCCGGCGTTTTCAAGTACAACGCCATGCGCGTAGCCTGTCGTTACTGTCTTACCGCCATTAATGCCCGTCATGATTTTATCTTCGCGGTAACCGCCGGCTTCCAACGCCTTGTTAATGAGCGGCGTAAAATCTTTTTTGCCGTCTATGTGAGTAAGTCCGGGAAAACGTACCTCCGCAGTAGTGAAGACCCTGTCGCTGTAACTGTCTTTTGGTTTCATCAAACAGTTTGTAGTAAAAAGTACCGCTCCGGGTATTGCGTCAAACTCTGTCTGCTGATTTTGCCATGCAGTGCCAAAGTTGCCTTTTAAGTGCGGGTACGCTTTAAGAGCCGGATATGCGTGGGCAGGAAGCATTTCTCCGTGGGTATAAATATTTATACCCTTGCCGTTTGTCTGTTCAAGCAAGAGTTTAAGGTCGTGTAAATCATGACCTGAAACAACAATAAACGGCCCCTTTTCGATTACTAAAGGAACGGTAACAGGCGAGGGTTTTCCGTAAGTTTCTGTATGCGCTCTGTCAAGGAGTTCCATACAAACAAGATTCGCCTTTCCGGTTTCCATGACAAGCGGCAAAAGTTCATCTAGGCCAAGTTTGGTATTTTCAATCGCTTCAAGAGCCTTGCAAAAGAAGCTGTCCACTTCGCCGCTCGAAAACCCCAAAGCCGCCGCATGACAGGCATAAGCGGACATACCGCGAATCCCAAAAAGGATAAGCGATTTAAGAGAACGAATATCTTCCGGCGCTTCCCAAATTTCGTTCATATCAAAATCATCGTATTTCGCGGAATCGGTAAACAAAGTTATCCGCTCCTTATGGGCTTCATCAATCAAGTGTTCAATAACTTTATCATCAAAATTGACGTTTGTTACTGTGGTAAAAAGCCCCTCCCTGATAATCCGAAAAATGTTTTCCGTTGCTTTGCGGCAGTTAGAAACTTTTGCCAGCATTATAAGAGCGCCGGTAAGTTTGTCTTGAAGCCCTGCGGTAGTGTCTTTCTTTCCGCATACACCGCCTGTCGTACAGCCCTTTCCTCCGGCTGTCTGTTCACATTGAAAACAAAACATATAATCCTCCTCATTGGGTATCATCCTGACTTGAATGATGTACCTCTTGTCGTTATGGACCAAATATAGCATAATGAAAAAAGGGAATCGGTTGTTTTTCCAACGAAAAGGAGTTTTTTTGAAAAATATTTTAGCCAAACACCGGATTGTTATTTGGCGGTCGAGTTTTTTTTCCGGCGTTTCTGATACGGACATTGATACATTACTCATCTGTCTTGGCGGACGTAGAAAATCTTTTGAAAAAGAAGCATATGTTTACCGGGAAGGAGACGAATGTACCGCTTTAGGAATAGTTCTCGCCGGTACTTTACATATCTTGCGGGATGATTTTTGGGGAAATCGTAAAATTGTTGAACAGATTAAATGTGGTGAGCAGTTTGGCGCTGCCTTTGTTTGCGCCGAAATTAAGCATATTCCCGTTAGTGTTATTGCTGTGGAAAAGGCGGAGGTTTTGTTTCTTGATTATAACCGCTTAATCGTTCCTTGTCCACAGGTTTGCTCATACCATACACTTATGATAAAAAATCTTATCCGTAGTCTTGCTGAAAAAAGCAATGTTCTATTAGCAAAAAATGATCTTCAATCCAGACATAGCACTCGTGAAAAACTGCTTGCTTATTTATCCTCTCAAGCAAAAAAAGAAAATAGCCGTTCTTTTGATATTCCGTTTAATAGAGAGGAATTAGCGGCATACTTGTCAGTTGATCGGAGTGCAATGTCAGCGGAACTTTGCCGTATGCGAGATGATGGTATTTTGTCATTTAAGAAGAACAAGTTTGAATTATTAAAAAACAAAGAACATTAGCGGTGAAGCCGCTTAACGTAATAATGTAATAAAAGGTGCTACTGCGCCCGGAAGCGTATACAGACCTGTTATACGACGTTTTTTTAGCCCCTTTTACGACTCGCCGTGCGTCATGGGCGTACACTAAATCTTTTATACCATTATTTTTTTCTGATTATATTATATACTATTTTTCAGAAAATGTTTTACCCCATAATAAATAAAAAGGGCGGCATTGCCGCCACCATATTTATTTGCTTTCCCCGGCATAGAGTTTTTTCCTGTACGCTGTTTGCAGGATTATGCCGGCGAGCATCGCGGTTACATCGCCAGCGGGAAGCGCCCACGCAATACCACTTACGCCCATAAGCGCTGTTCCCAAAAGCACCATCGGAATTAATGCGGCTTCCTGTATCAACGATACTGCAAAGGCGGGAGCCGCGTTGCCAGTCGCCTGAAAAAGTGTTGCAGTCATATACATTGTTCCATAGGCAAGAAATGAGATTATCGCTATACGCAGAAATGGCGTTCCTATAACGACAACTTTCACATCGTTGATGAAGAGCCACAGGAGATTGTCTGCGGCGAGAAAATAGCAAAAAGCAAATACCATGCCGAGGACTGTCGCGTAGAACAGCGTTTTTTTGACGATCTCCCTCATGCGCTGCCATTTTTCGGCGGTGCTACTGTAACCCACCAAAGGCTGAACGCCCATGCAGAGGCCTTGGCATAGCTGATGTAAATATCGCCAAATGAAGCGGCCACATTGTTTTGCACAAGGAAGCCCGCAACATAAATCACCTTCATAAAAAACGAAGGAAGCCCGATGGAAAAAACCGATTTGAGCAAAGGCACGTTAAATTTGAAATCCGCAAAGGCAAGCGAAAGAAATGTGCTCTTTTTGGCAATAGACTTGTTCGACAACTGAAGATATGATATAGTGAAAGAATGGGACAGGGAAAAAAGGCCAAAGACGTCAAAGAGGTTGTATTTAAACGGTTATTTGGAGTAAAAATGGAATCGGGAATATGATAAGCTGCATAACAAGGGAGGCAGCCCACCGAAGCTGATAGTGAGGGACAAGTTAACGATAACGCTCAAGTATCTGAGGGAATACCGCACGATGGAGTCCATAGGAGCCGATTATGGAGTCAGCAGAAGCACAGTATGCGAAACGATACAATGGGTAGAAGATACTCTGTCTAAAGACAAAACTTTCAAACTGCCCGGCAAGAAGGTTCTTAAGAAAGTAGCGGACGAGATTCAGTATATAGTGGTAGATATGACGGACGGAAAGTCCAATACAACGCCCTAAAAAAAACAGAAAGAGTATTATTCGGGGAAAAAGCATACTATAAAAACGCAGGTAATAATCAATCGGAAAGATAAACTGATTATTGATGTGCAGCAAGACAAAGGAAGTGTTCATGATTTCAAAATGTATAAGGACACGATTGAGAAAGCGGTTGATCCATCAATCCTGATACAGGCGGATCTTGGGTATCTGAGAATAGAGGGGCTTCATGCGAACAGTCAGATAGCGAAAAAAGCAAGTAAATATCATGAATTGAACAAACGAGAATTGGCGTATAACAAACGGCTTGCTAAAAAAAGAGTAGCCATTGAACATATCAATGCCAAAATAAAAACTTGTAAAAGCATGGTATATCCTTACCGAAATCATTGTAGGAGGCATTTGCTCAGGATATCCCTCATTTGTGGTATCATTAATTTCGAGCTACAAATTTAGACTTATCGGACAAGTCTATTATAAAATTAAAATAATGGGGTACGCCCGCACTTCGCATAGCATACAGTTTACGCTGCGCCGCAGTAGCGGCTTGGCTTCCGTAAAACACCAGTCGGGCTAACGTCCTTTATGGTGTTTTACTCCAGCACATTTTTTGTTGCCCTGAAAATGCTTCGCATTTCTTTATCGGGCTTGCAAAAACGTCATATACAGCCGGAACATTAGGCGAAATACCGGCTAAACTGGCAGGAAATAATAAAGATATTGACAAAAACCAATTAATGAATATAATAAATCAAAGGGGTGGTAAGAAAATGATAAAATTATATACTAAAAGGTTAATAATTAGGGATCATATTTTTGAAGATTTATTAACACACCATGAATTATTATCGGATAATATATCAATGAAATATTTACCGGATATTAAAACAAAAAACATAAAAGAATCGGAAGATAATTTACTAAAGGCAATTGAAGAAACAAAATTGGAAGATAGAAAATTATATTTTTTTAGGATGGAGAATAAAATAATTCAAGAATATATAGGGGAAATAGGATATACAGTTAAAAAAAATACACCATTTGGAAAAATTGTAGATTTAGGTTATTTCACAAAAGAGAAATATTGGAATAAAGGATATACAACAGAAGCCGTAAAAAGAATAATAGGATACGCATTTGAAGAAAATAATGTATACAAAATAACAGCAGGATGTTTAAAGGAAAATATAGGCTCAGAAAAAGTAATGAAAAAATGCGGAATGATAAAAGAGTCGGAATTCAAAGAACATACATTACATGAAGGTAAATTAAAAGACAGGGTGGAGTATAGATTATTAAAAAAAGAATGGAAGAAAGTATAAAGTACGCCGGTACTTCGCCTAACATACGCTTATACGCTGCGCCGCAGTAAGGGCTTGGCCTACGAAAAAACGCAGTCGGCTACGGCCTTTATGCATTTTTTCTCCGGCACATTTTTGCGGTTGTTGGAAACCTGCGGTTTCCTTTATCGCAACTGCAAAAACGTCGTATAGCTTTCACGTTAGGCGAAATAAAAATTGAAATATTTTGAAAATATAAATACTGTATATTGACATTTTTTAAATAATCGTTTAAAAATGAATAGGAGATAAAAATGGAATTAATTGCAAGTGGTGATCAAGCTGATGTATATAAAAATGAAAATATAGCTATAAAATTATTTAAAAGAAATATCTCAAAAGATGATATTGCTTATGAAATGAATCTTCAAAAAATGGTTTTTGCACTTGGTCTGCCAGTACCGGCTATTTATGATATGGTTGAAATTGATGGAAAAATTGGATTTTCAATGGAACTTGTTGATGGCGTTCCTCTTGATCAAATAGCATTAAAAGATGAAAATGAATTACAAAAATATATTGTCAAATCAATAGAAATACAACTAAGTCTGAGTAAAAATGTTGTTAATAATTTTCCTTTAATGAAGAAAATATTACAAAAAAATATTAACAATGCTAATATGTTAGGAATTGAATATAAACAAAAAATATTGGAAAAATTTGAAAATATTAATTTTGATAATTATTTGTGTCATGGAGATTTTCATCTAATGAATTTGTTAAAAACAAATAATGGTATTAAAATCATTGACTGGGTAAATTCAAGCTCTGGTAATAGTGAAGCTGATATATGTAGAACATATTTATTGTATAAAAATTATAATAAAGAATTGGCGGAATTGTATCTTAAAAATTATTGTGAAATAGCAAATGTTCCCAAAGATAACATACTATATTGGCTTTCAATTAATGCTGCTGCTAGGTTGTCTGAAGGTATGGGTACAGAAGAAAATAATTTTCTAATGGAGATAATAAAGAAAAGTATATAAAAGCAATTTTTACTTCGCCTAACATACGCTATACGCTGCGCCGCAGTAGCGGCTTGGCCGGAGAAAAAACGCAGTCGGGCTGCGCCCTTTGTGCGTTTTTTCTCCGGCACATTTTTGCGGTTGCTGGAAACCTACGGTTTCCTTTATCGCAACCGCAAAAACGTCATAAACAACCGGAACGTTAAGCGCAATTGGGGCTAAGTTTTGTGTAAATATTATATAAAAACACTTGACAAAATTGTGTAAAAATGTTATATTACATTATGTATAGGTTCTTTTGGTTAATAATAATGGTATTATTGTTTATGGGGTGTAAAAGTCAATCGAATAATCATACAGAAAGAAATGGTATAATGAATATAGATATAAATAAAAACGCTCCTGTAATTGGAAATAATGAAATTATAATAAATGCCCCAATGGAAAAAATAATAAAAATATTAGCTGATATTAATAATTGGGTAAATTGGCGTAAGGCTGTTACAAAAAGTGAATTGTTAGATCCATTGGCTGAAAATGCAAATTTTAAATGGACCGCCGATGGATTAAGTTATAAATCACAAATACATACATACAAAAATAATGCCTTTGGTTGGACTGGAAAGACAACAGGAGCTTATGCGGTTCATAATTGGTATTTTACTGAAAATAATGGAATAACTACTGTAAAAGTAGAAGAAAGCCTGGAAGGATTTTTAATAAAATTAACAAAAAAATCAATGCAAAATAAATTAAATAATATAATAATAAATGATCTAAAAGACTTAAAAGAAGAATGTGAAAAATAATAATTAAAGTACGCCCCAACTGCGCATAACAAAGTGTATACGCTTCGCCGCCAGTAGGCGGCTCGGCCGGAACAAAACCCCAGCCGGCCTTTGGCCTTTGTGCGTTTTTTCTCCGGCACATTTTTGCAGTTGCTGGAAACCTGCGGTTTCCCTTATCGCAACCGCAAAACCGTCGTATAGCTTTCACGTTATGTGCAATACTGCCCTAACATGGTTGACAAAATTATAAGAATAAAATATAAAAAATAGGGGATAAAATATGAATATTGAAACAATAATAGATAAAAATTTTAATGGAGTTATTTCTGTTAAAAAAAATAATCAGGTAATTATCAAAAAACCTTATGGATATTCTGATATTGTCAATAAAATACCCAATGAATTAGATACAAAATTTGCAACAGCTTCTGCCGGAAAAGTATTTGTTGCTGTCGGTGTTTTAAAGTTAATTGAAAATGGCCAGTTAAATTTAAGCGATACCATCGGAAAAATATTGGATTTTGACCTCAATGCAATAGATAAAAATATTACCATAAGACAATTGTTAAATCACACTTCAGGTATACCGGATTATTTTGATGAAAGTATAATGAACGAATATGCTGAATTATGGATTGATTTTCCAAATTATAAAATCAGAAAGTCAATGGATTTATTGCCATTGTTTATCAATAAACCAATGATGTATCCGGCAGGAGAAAAATTTCAATACAATAATACTGGTTTTGTTGTACTGGATTTAATAATTGAAAAAACCACGGGATTATTATTTGATGAATATTTAAGAAAAAGTGTTTTTAAACTCTGCGGAATGATAAATACCGGATATTACGAACTTGATCGCTTGCCAGCGAAATGTGCAAATTCATATATTTATGACGAAAAGAAAAAAGAATATTATACAAATATTTATAGTGTAGATGCAAAAGGAACTGGTGCCGGAGGATGCTTTACTACAATTGTAGATGTGGAAAATTTCTGGAGAAATTTATTGGATGGAAATATTTTATCAAAAAACACTGTAGAACAAATGTTTTCTGTTCAAAGTAATTCTGGCGATGATAATTATGGATATGGAATATGGCTTGAAAAGACGGAAGAAGGAACGTTTGAACCATGGTTTCAAGGACGCGATCCTGGAGTAAGTTTTATATCAAGTTATAATAGAAACAAAAGTCAAAACATAACTATCATAAGTAACATGGATAATAATGTATGGGAGATGAGAAGGAATATAATAAAGATAATATAAAGTACGGGCAGTACTGCACATAACACACGCTATACGCTTCGCCGCCAGTAGGCGGCTCGGCCTCCACAAAACCCCAGTCGGGCTGCGCCCTTTGTGGGATTTTGTTCCGGCACATTTGGGGCAGGGGTCAATGCTTCGCATTGCCCTATTACCTGCCCCAAACGTCGTATAGCTTTCACGTTAGGTGCAATATGGGCTAAAATTAGTTGAAATTATAAAATGTATAGAAAAATATTGAAAAATGGGCTTAACAAAAGAAAAAATATGGTATAATATGAGTTAAACTATTAAAGGAGTCCAAAAATGGCTAGGAATACTGTATATGAAGGCAAAAAATTAGGTTCTTTTGAATTTAATAAATTCACCTATGATACTTATTATAGTATTGATAAATATAGATTTGATAATTATAAAATATCAATAATAGTCTATGTTGAAACAATAAATGAATTAAAAAAATGTGTTGAATATATATATAAAATTATAGAAGATATAATTGAACTGGATAAATCAGCCAGAAAAATATTTTTGGAAAATTTAGAGGCAGCTGAAGATGATTTAAATGAAATAGAACTTAGTGGAATATATTATTATAAAGACGAACATTTTGAATTAATTTATGATTTACCTGAAGAGGTTGGTTTTGAATATGTAAAAGCAATTTTTGATAATAATAATGTTGCAATCGACGCAATATGTGGATAATTATTAAAAGGAATATATTATAATATAAAAAATAATGGGGTACGCCCGTACTGCACATAACGTACGCTATACGCTGCGCCGCAGTAGCAGCTTGGTCTACGAAAAAACGCAGTCGGCCTTTGGCCTTTGTGCGTTTTTTCTCCGGCACATTTTTGCGGTTGCTGGAAACCTACGGTTTCCTTTATCGCACCATAAAAAACGTCGTATAGCTTTCACGTTATGCGCAATTTGGCCTAAAATTTGTTTAAAATTATAGAATAAAAACTGGTTGACAAAATAAAAAATAATGGATAGAATATTTTTAAAATTGTAAGGAGGTATTGTATGAGCCTTATTGACATTTTGGTAATAATCAGCCTGGTGGTTTTTTATGCGTTATTTATTGGAAGGACAATAATATTGTATAAAAAAGGTGTAAAAGTATGGGTTATAGGAACAAGTACAAAAAGAACAATTGAAATAATACTCGAGAATATTTTATTTCCAGTTTTAGTGTTATGGAGTATTTACATAATATTGACATCCTTTCACATTGAATTGCCAAATATTTTATCAAACAATATTTTTAGTATATTATGGATAAAATATGCCGGTATAATATTTTGTTACATTGGTTTAATAATATTTTTTCTGGCATTATTATCATTTGGAAAAGCATGGAGGATTGGAATAGACGAACAAAATTCGAACGAATTAATAACTAACGGTGTATTTAAATATTCACGAAATCCAATATTTTTATTTATGGATTTATATTTCACAGGAATAATGTTAATATATTCAACTATAGTATTTATAATAATTGCAATGGAGGCGGTAATAGGAATACATTTGCAAATATTAAGAGAAGAAAAATGTTTATCTGAAAAATTCAAAAAAAAATATCTAGAATATAAAAAACAAACAAGACGGTATTTATAACAAGAGTTAAAAATATAATAAAATAAAAATAATGGGGTACGGCAAAACTGTGCATAACATGACTGTATATGCTTCGTCGCTTCGCTCCTCGGGCGGAGAAAAATCGCAGTCGGCCTACGGCCTTTGTGCGCTTTTTCTCCGCCACATTTTTGCAAGCCCTGGAACGCTTCGCGTTCCTTTATCGGGCTTGCAAAAACGTCATATACAGCTTAACGTTAGGCGAAATGCCCTAAAATTCGTAAAAAAAAATCAAAAAACAATTGACAAACGTAGGACAATGGTGTATTATGTAAGAATAAGGGGTTAATGTATGAAATTTGTAACCGTACGGGATTTTAGAACATCTTCGGCTAATATTTGGCAAACATTGCCGGAAGAACAAGAAATGGTAATCACCAATAATGGGAAACCGATTGCCTTATTGACTCCTATAAGTGATAAAACACTTGAAAACACCCTTTCTTCAATAAGGAAGGCAAAGGCAATAAACGCGGTAAAATTAATTCAACAAGAGTCCATAGCAAAAGGTATGGACAAAATAACGATGGACGAGATAGATGAAGAAATTAAAAGAATTAGGAACGAATCTAAAAAATGAAAGTTGTTTTAGACACAAATGTCATTGTTTCGGCCTTTTTAAATCCAAAAGGAATACCTGGGGAGATATTATCACTGGTATTATCAGAAAAAATTATCCTTTGTTACGACAATAAGATATTATCAGAATATACGGATGTTTTAACCAGATCGAAATTCAATTTCAACAAGGAATTAGTTAATGATTTCCTGGAATTTATAAAAATTTATGGTGAATATATAGTAGCAGAATATCAAGATATACAATTTATTGATGAAGATGATAAAATATTTTATGATGTCTTTAGAAATAGTGATGCAAATTATATAATTACCGGAAATAAAAAACATTATCCTAAAGAAAAAAATATATTATTACCAAGAGAATTTAAAGAAATATGATAAAGTACGGGCACTGCACATAACATACGCTATACGCTGCGTCGCAGTAGCGGCTCGGCCGGAGAAAAAACGCAGTCGGCCTTTTGCCTTTGTGCGTTTTTTCTCCGGCACGTTTTTGCGGTTGCTGGAAACCTGCGGTTTCCTTTATCGCAACTGCAAAAACGTCGTATAGCTTTCACGTTAGGTGCAATTTTGCCTAAAAATTTGGTAATAATTGGAACGTCGCCATCCGTGGCGGCGCAAAGAAATTATTATAAAATATATTGCATAAAATAAATTATTAAGTTATAATATTATAAAGTCTAAATCTTAGTAGGAGATTTTATGAGTTTAGAACATGAAATAATATGCAGAGACAACATCGCATTAATAGATACTGAATGGGAAAATGTTTCATATCGGCCTTTGGCAATAAACGATATAGAAATTCAAGAATCTAAATATCTTGAAATACACGATGATATAATACATTGGTATTATGATTTTTTTATGTGGATAAATATGTATAATCCTTCACGTAAAGAGAATACAAAGGGATTTTGTTATTGGGGGGTAACTATCATAAAAGATAAAAATCTCATAAAATTGGAAGAAATTTTGGAATTATTAGTAAAATTGTTTGATAATGCCCCAGAAAAAATAATTTTAACCGGAAGTTTCAATCCCAGCGTAGATGGTAATGGATATTATAATAAAATAAAATGTAAAAAGGAAAAGCTAATAAAACAATTGGAAAAATTTAAATTATTAACGCATAGGGCAATAGAAAAGAATGGATATATACTTCATTTAGGAATATAAAAATTATGTAAATAAAATAGAATATAGGCACGCCGCGCGTCCGTGCGCGGCTCTTCGTAGCAGGCAAAACTGCACATAACAAACGGTTTGCGCTGCGCCGCAGTAGCGGCTTGACCTACGAAAAAACGCAGTCGGCCTTTGGCCTTTGTGCGTTTTTTCTCCGGCACATTTTTGCGGTTGCTGGAAACCTGCGGTTTCCTTTATCGCAACCGCAAAAACGTCGTATAGCTTTCACGTTATATGCAATGCCGCCTAAACTGGTTGGAAAATAAAAATAAAAAAATCATTGGAAAATTGTATATAATATTATTAAAGGAGATTGATTGTGATGGAATATGATAATATGTTTTGGGAATATATGGAAAAATTACTAAACGAAAATGAAGTAGTAATTGATAGACCTAGAAGCTCAAGTCATCCTAAATTTTGTGATAAAATATATCCAACTGATTATGGGTATGTTAAAAATACAAAGTCAATGGACGGTGCAGGTATAGATGTTTTTGTTGGAACAAAAATCAAGAAAAATATAGATGCAATTTTGTGTAATATAGATCTATATAGAAACAATTCTGAAATAAAAATATTAATTGGATGTACTGAAGACGAAAAGAATGAAATTTATAATTTTATGAATAATTGGGAAACAATGAAAGCAATCATGATAGGGAGGGGTAATTAAATTGCTAATACGTTATGCAGAAATTACTGATTTTGGTTGGCTAATAGAACATGATAAACATATTTCTAATGGAATATTAAAAATAAAAATTGAAAATAAAGAAATATATATTATTCAAGAAGAAAATAAAATTATTGGCTGGCTCAGATACAGCCTATTTTGGGATAATATTCCATTTATGAATTTATTATTTGTACTCGAAGAATATCAAAATAAAGGTTATGGAAAAAAATTGGTAAAATATTGGGAGGAAAAAATGAAATGGAATGGATATGAAAATGTATTAACATCGACACAATCAAATGAAAATGCACAACATTTTTATAGGAAAATAGGATATATAGAAATTGGTGGATTAAAATATTTAGATGATCCGTATGAAATAATATTTTATAAAAACATTAAATAAATATAAATGGGGTACGGGCAAAACTGCGCATAACATACGCTATACGCTGCGCCGCAGTAGCGGCTTGGCCGGAGAAAAAACGCAGTCGGCCTTTTGCCTTTGTGCGTTTTTTCTCCGGCACGTTTTTGCGGTTGCTGGAAACCTGCGGTTTCCTTTATCGCAAAATAAAACCGTCATAAATAACCAGAACGTTATGTGCCATTTGTCCTAAAATTTGTTGGAAATTATGGAAAAAAGGACTTGACAAAATAAATGAAATCCATAATAATATTCTCAAAAGCATTGGATGGAATACCTTATAGAAGGTTTAACCTGTTTTGTGATGCAAAGAAAAGGCGATCAGGTGTATCCTTTTAAGAGTAGTAGAGCGGAAAATTTGAGGATATAAATATTCTTTTAAAGAATATGAATTATAAATGGAGGTATAAATCATGAATAAAGCACAAAAAGTAAATATAAGGGCAATTGTTTCAATGTTATTATTTTTTCTTATAATAATTTTATTTTTAACTGCCGGGTTCCGTTCGCCTAGGTCAGTCGCTACGCTCCTTCCCACGGCTCACTCCACCCACATTTTTGTTGTCCTGGTCTTTGCTACGCAAAGCCCTTATTTGGGCAACAAAAACGTCGCAAACCTTTCACGTTATGCGAAATTCCCCCCAGAAACACTCAAAATTAGTTAAACGCTGCCATCCGTGGCGGCGAAAGGCTATTGACATATTATAAATGATGTTATATGATGGAATCATTATGAAGAAAATATTGTTATTATTGTGTGTTATTCAGCTTTTTTCCGCTTGCGCCAAAAAAGCGGACTCGGCCGCTGGACGTGCAGAATCTGCAAGTTATGATTCTTCTGATAATGTACCGCGAGCCAGAGAAACCGATGCTGAAACCTATAATTCAGATATTTCACGGAAATTTATCGTAACCGCATCCTTAACCCTGTACTTGACCGATTTAGAAAAAGGTGAAGCTATATTAACTGAAATAATGGGTAAATATAATGCTTACACTACAGAAACATCAATTTATAATAATGTATTATATTATACGATAAAAGTCCCGGCTGATATTTACAGGGAATGTTTTGAAGAATTGAAAACAATTGGCAAAATAAAAAATTTTAACGAAAGCCGTGAAGATGTAACACTTAATTATTATGATCTTGAAGGTAGGCTCAAAACAAAACGTGAATTAATGAAAAAATACCAGGAATATCTTGGGAAAGCAATAAACATAGAAGAAATAATGACGGTAGAAAAGCAAATTGCGGAACTGCAAAATGAAATAGAAAGAATGGGAAAAGATTTTACAAAATTAAATAATTCTATTGATTTTCCTACAATACGGCTTGTTCTAAATGGTCCGCGAAATAATAATGTTTATTATACGGAAAGTATTGGAGATAAAATCAAGAACCTTTTTAATGGTTTTGGCGGCTATGTTTCAACGACCATCACTATTTTAATCGGATTAATAATATATGGAATACCGACTTTAATAGTTTTATTATTGTTGTATTTAATATTATTTGGTAAAATAGGGATATTGAAAAAAGTTTGGCGTTTATTAAATGATAGGAAGACTAAAAGTGTTAAATAAAAAACACGGCGAACATCCGTGTTCGCCGCTTCGTAGCTGGGGGGAACATCGCATAACATACGCTATACGCTGCGCCGCAGTAGCGGCTTGGCCGGAGAAAAAACGCACAAAGGCTGCGCCCTTTGTGCGTTTTTTCTCCGGCACGTTTTTGCGGTTGCTGGAAACCTGCGGTTTCCTTTATCGCAAACCGCAAAACCGTCATAAACAACCGGAACGTTAGGCGAAATGCCCGTTGAATTTTTTGTAAAATATAAAAAAAGTATTGATAAGATACTAAAGTGACAATATTATTAATGAATGAGGAGAAAATGATGAAAGAAATAAATTATTCCAAATATTTTTGGCAAAATGACCAAATAAGGCTCAGACCAATAAGGGTTGAAGATTGGGAAGAGCATTATTATAATCTATTTGATAATGAAGCAAGGTTTTTACTTGACAGCGAGATTGAATTGCCCTTTGATGAAAAAACAGCAGAAAAATATTGGACAAATTGGGTTGGAGACGGATTTGATAAAAATGGCAGAATAAGATTGACAATAGAAACGTTAGAAGGAGAAAATGTTGATAGCATGAATTTACATGGAATTGATGAAAGAAATGGAACATTTGGAATCGGAATGCAAATAAATAGGGATTGTAGGGGAAAAGGATTTGGAACAGCAGCAATGAAAATTCTTTTAGATTATGCATTCAATGAAAGAAGGTTACATAAATTTCAAAGTTTCGTATTAGAAGGAAATGTAGCATCTGAAACAATGTTAAAAAAGCTGGGATGTATAAAAGAGGGGATAATTAGGGGAACAACATTTCATAATGGAAAATACTGGAATGAAATTCATTATGGATTATTTGTGGAGGAATTCAATAAAATATATAAAGAAAAATAAGTTTAATAAAGGCAACGGGCACTTCGCCTAACATACGGTTTGCGGTTCGGGGCTAAAGCCCCTCCGGGTTCCGTTCGCCTAGGTCAGTCGCTAGGCTCCTTCCCACGGCTCACTCCACCCACATTTTGCCCGTCCTGGTCTTGCTGCGCAAGCCCTTATTCGGGCGGCCAAAACGTCGCAAACCTTTCACGTTATGCGAAATGGGGGGCTAAAATTTTTTGAAAATGTTTTAATAGAAGCTTGCATAAAGAATAAGTATCTGCTATAGTTAAAACAATACTCCAAAAATAGTTTGGGAAATATTATGGAGGAAAATATGATGAATAAAATAATAAAAAATTATTTTTATTTAATTGCTGGAATTTTGGGAGTCCTTTTTTCATTTACACATGCTTGGAATGGAATAACATCTATTTTACCATTATTAGAAAGAACTAGTCAGGATTTGAATTTAAATATTACATTTTTGTATTTATGGCACATTATTACATCTGAAAATTTAATATTTGGTATAGCATTTCTTATTATGGCATTTTATAAAGATTTATCAAAAGTGAAATTTACCGCTTATGTTATTTCAGCAATCATGATATTTAGATTTTTTGTTATTATTGGCAGTACATTATTAAAAGATCCCACAGCATTTATTAGTAGTTTGATCGATGGTATTACAATAATTATATATACTGGATTAATAATATTGGGAACAAGAGTAAAAAATAAATAAAATAATGGTGTACACCCCCCACTTCGCATAACAGGACTGTATATGCTGCGCCCGCAGTAGCGGGCTTGGTCGGAGAAAAAACGCAGTCAGGCTTACGCCCTTTGTGCGTTTTTTCTCCGACACATTTTTGCGGTTGCTGGAAATCTACGGTTTCCTTTATCGCAACCGCAAAAACGTCGTATAGCTTTCACGTTATGCGCAATAATTTTTTGAATTTTGTGGAAAATTTGTTGACAATATAAGATAAACTCTATAAAATATAATAAAAGGAGAAATAAATGGAAACCATACTTAAAAGTTTTGAGGAACTATCAACTGTTTTAGGAAAATCTGTTGATGTATTTATAAAAATAATAGGGAAAATACGTGTAAATTATATTATGGACGAAATTTTTGACGGAAACAATGAGCTAAAATTCCGTCGAAGTGGAAAAACGCTTGTAACATTTTATATAAAAGATGGAATGTTTACTGTATTAATAATTTTTGGAAAGGAGGAACGTATAAAATTTGAAAATGGATATAATAATTTTTCAAAATATATTAACGATTATTATAAGAATAATAAAACATATCACGATGGCAAGTAGATGTTTATAGATGTTGTGGATGATAGATATGTTGATGATATTATTGGTTTAATAGAAATGAAGAAAAAATCAAATAGAAAAAAAGAACGCTTGGATAAAGAAAAATTGGGCAAATGCGGAAACCGTTGTGATTTATGTCTTTTATATGTTGCAAATAATAAAGATGGAAAACAAGGATGGTTTGAATTTCAAGAAGGAGATTGGAAATGTTACCATAATGGTGATATAAAAAATCAAAGTGATTTTTCAAAATATATATATAAAGGATGTCATTCTGATTGTGAGGTTGTAAAATGTGTTCTAAAGAAAGGAATAGAGAATTGTCAGGAATGTAATTATAATTTATGTAATATAAATACAAATAACTTTACAAATCCTGGTCGTTGTAATATAGGTTTATCTGCTGAAGATATAACAAAATTTGTTCTTCTGTATTGGGGAAAAGAACGTTTTGATCAGATGAAACAATATGAATAAAGCAAAAAATTACTGCGCCTAACATACGCTGTACGCTTCGCCGCCAGTAGGCGGCTCGGCCTCCATAAAACCCCAGTCGGCCTGCGGCCTTTGTGGGGTTTTATGGAGGCACATTTTTGCAGTTGCTGGAAACCTTCGGTTTCCCTTATCGCAACCGCAAAAACCGTCGTATAGCTTTCACGTTATACGAAATTGGGCCTAAGATTTTTGAAGAATATAAAAAGAAATTCATTGGATAAAAATTTATTGTATAGGTGTCGCTAGAGGCAGCACCCGGCGACTTGGCCGTCGCAGTTTGTTTCAGAATGTAAATATGAGGAAGAATTAAGAAAATAATAACTAAAGCCTTTATTGTATAGGTGTCGCTAGAGGCAGCACCCGGCGACTTGGCCGTCGCAGTTTGTTTCAGAATGTAAATATGAGGAAGAATTAAGAAAATAATAACTAAAGCCTTTATTGTATAGGTGCCGCTAGAGGCAGCACCCGGCGGCATTGGCCGCCGCATTAGTTCACCATAATAATAAAATATAGTTAAAAAAATAGAAAATAAAAAACAGAGTACGGCCCAACTTCGTATAACACACGCTATACGACATGGAGGCTAAAATGGTTGGAAATATATTGACAAAAATAAAATATATGGATATACTTACTTAATTGGAGGCAAGAATATGAAAATGGATTATCGCGAACATGAAAGGCTTAAATCTATTGAGTTGATTCATAATACAGATTTATTTGGCAGGGCAAAGTCTGGCCGAATAATCAAATATAAAGGTAGGGATTATCCAAAAGATGAAATAATCCTTGATGGTATCAATAATATTTATGAACCTATTCGCAATGATGTTCTTGAATATTTTGTGAAGAACGATATTTCTTTTTGGCATACTCCCCGTGCATCAGAACCGCGTTATAAACCAACAGGACATACATTATCTTCGCAAGTGTGTTGCATTAATCATTTGTTCCCAATACGCCATGATGAAAAAACGGTTTTATCTATTGCGAAGCTATTCTGCCCAGGAATAAAAGAGATATTTCCTATTCCAACAGATAAGTATTTACCTGGGTATATACAATTTGAGTCCGTCACTGATAAAGATTATTTGCACGAGTTACAAACAACCCGTGGCAGTAATTGCACTTCTGTTGATGCATTAATATACGGCAAACATGATAACGGGAAAAAATATATTATCCCGATTGAATGGAAATATACTGAATATTATGACAATCAGGATAAATCTGTTGAAGACAGGAAGGGTGAAGTAAAGGGAGTAGAAGGTAAAGGTAAAGAGCGTTTAAAGAGGTATAGCGATTTAATAAATAACTCATTGTATCTTAAAGATTTAACAGATTATCGCAATTCCGTGTATTTTTTTGAACCATTTTATCAGCTTATGCGCCAAACCTTATGGGCAGAGCAAATGATAAAACATAGTGACAGTGAAACTATTAAAGCCGCTGACTATATACATATCTATATTATTCCCAGTATGAATGTAAAATTATTGGAAAAAATATACAAACCAAGTAGAAAAAGCATGGAAGATATTTGGATTGATTGTTTAAAGCATACAGAAAAATATAAAATTATTGACCCAATAAATTTATTAAAAACATTGGATAATAAAGAATATGGTGGTTTAATTGAATATTTGAACAAAAGATATTGGGAGAAATAATGGGGTACGCCCCCACGTCGTATAACATACGCTATACGCTGCGCCGCAGTAGCGGCTTGGCCGGAGAAAAACCCCACAAAGGCCGTAGGCCGACTGGGGTTTTTCTCCGGCACATTCCAGCGGTTGCTGGAAACCTGCGGTTTCTTTTATCGCAACCGCAAAAACGTCGTATAGCTTTCACATTATGCGAAATTTGAACCGAAATTTTTGTAAAAATTGAATAATAACGGCATGTGTTATCATATAGTATATGATAAGTTCTTTTAAGGATGCAGAGACTGAAAAGGTATGGAATAGGCAATTTTCTAAGAAATTACCTCAAAACATACAAAGAACTGCATTAAGGAAATTATCAATAATACATAACTCAATAAATCTTGGGGATTTAAAAATTCCCCCGGGAAATAATTTTGAGGAATTGGAAGGAGATAGGAAAGGACAATATTCTATAAGGATTAATGACCAATGGCGTATTTGTTTCAAGTTTGAGAACAGCAATGCCTTTGAAGTAGAAATTGTTGACTATCATTAAGGAGTATAAGCATGAATAAGATAAAACCAATATTACCTGGGGAAATATTAGAGGAAGATTTTCTTAAACCTCTTGGAATCACTGCCTATAGGTTGTCTAAAGAAATTAATATTTCTGCAACAAGAATATCTGAAATACTAAAAGGCAAAAGAAAAATAACCATAGATACCGCCTTGAGATTATCAAAATATTTTGGTAATAGTGTTGAATTTTGGGTTGGTATTCAAAATGAATATGAAATAAGGGTTGAAAAAGAATTGCTGGAAAAGCAATTAAAAAACATACACACATTAGAAAGAGTAACCGCATAGAAAATAAAATCATATAAAGCGGTTCAAACTTCGCCTAACATAGGCTATACGCTGCGCCGCAGTAGCGGCTTGGTCTACGAAAAAACGCAGTCGGCCTTTGGCCTTTGTGCGTTTTTTCTCCGGCACATTTTTGCGGTTGCTGGAAACCTACGGTTTCCTTTATCGCAACTGCAAAAACGTCGTATAGCTTTCACGTTATATGACAGTTCAAAATAAAATTTTTTGAATAGGACTTGCCAAAAATAAAATTGTACTATACACTGACTGCATGAGTAATGAAATTCGCCAACTATTTGATGATAAGATGTTGGTTTCCAAAATAAAAGTGAAATTGCCTCAGCTTTTTCACTTAGCAGAATTAGAAAGTTCAAGAGCTGGTAAAATTGGAATGGAAGTAGGCTCGGTCAGAGAGAAAATTATCAGTGCATTGCCGATTTACAAATTTGGTGAAGAGAATATTGAAACTGAGCTACCAGTAACTGAAGCAGAAGTTGATGTAAAATTATTTGGTAATCCGATTTCTGTAAAAACATTCACTGGCAAAACTCCTGCTGGTATAAAACTAATTTGGACGGTTGATCCGCAAAAAGCGTTAGAATTTAGTAAAACGTATACCCCCAGCTGTGATATGCTTCTTGTTCAAATAGATTGGAATAATGGCGGAGGTCTTTATTACATTTCTAAAGAAACTCAAATCGAAGCATTAAATATGATGGGGAGAGAAAAATATATAAAATTGCCGAAACAAGGCACTAATCCACGTGGTGTTGAAATGAGCGGGGATGCAATGAGGCTGCTCATTGCAAATTCTTCCACCCTGTCGATACCGATTAGCTGGAAAAAAGAAACAATACAATTTAATCCTTTTGAGAGGTGGGTAGACTTATGGCAGAAAGATTAGCAACTGTAAAACATGGAACGGCCACAAGTGTTTTTGGCACAAGTGGCAGAATAAATCATGACTCTACAAAATTCTATAATTCTAAATTATACATGGAATTAGAAAAAAAGAATGATGTTTCAACTGATGTAAATATTTTTCCCAGAAAATATATCAATAATATTATTCTTGGTTCTTGTACGAATATGAAAGAAATTCCCGATAATTCTTTGCATTTAATGATAACTTCACCGCCTTATAATGTTTCAAAGGAATATGATGAGGACTTATCTTTAAAGGAATACCTCAAATTATTAAAACAGGCGTTTTCTGAAACTTATCGCGTGCTTGTTAACGGTGGACGTGCCTGTGTGAATGTTGCAAATTTGGGAAGAAAGCCATATATCCCATTATCAGATTATATTTCGCAAATAATGCTTGAAATTGGGTTTAATATGCGCGGAGAAATAATTTGGAATAAAGCGGCAAGCGCAAGCCCATCGACAGCATGGGGTAGTTGGCAAAGTGCTGGAAATCCAACCTTGCGTGACGTTCATGAATATATTCTCATTTTTTCAAAAGGTTCATACAAACGGGAACGAACAAAAGATGAAAAGGAAATGAAAAAAGATTCTATCACAAAAGAACAGTTTATGGAATGGACAAAATCTGTTTGGACAATGAATGCAGAAAGTGCAAGACGTATAGGACATCCTGCGCCTTTTCCAGAAGAATTGCCCTATAGATTAATTCAATTATATTCTTTTGAAAGCGATATTGTTTTAGATCCGTTTATGGGAAGCGGGACTACGGCAGTTTCCGCAATAAAAACAAAAAGAAATTATATTGGATACGATATAGAGGAGAAATATATAGGATTAGCAAATGAAAGATTGAGAAAAATAAAGCGAGAAGCCACTACGCTATTTTGAACCATCATATAACAAACGGTTTGCGCTGCGCCGCAGTAGTGGCTTGACCTACGAAAAAACGCAGTCGGCCTTTGGCCTTTGTGCGTTTTTTCGTAGGCACATTTTTGCGGTTGCTGGAAACCTGCGGTTTCCCTTATCGCAACTGCAAAAATGTCGTATAGCTTTCACGTTATGCGACATAGCTCCTAAACTTTTTGTAAATATTATATAACAAAAATATTTTATGAATATATTATTAAAAACTGAAGGAGAAAACAATGGTTAATGTAATAGATTATAAAAAAGAAAACAAGGAATTATATTTTCCTAAAACCACCCCCGGAATAATAAATGTTCCAGAAATGAATTATGTGGCTATTGATGGAAAAGGGAACCCGAATGATAAAAATGGAGAATTTAATGAAGCAATTCCTGTTTTATATAGTATTCAATATACAATAAAAATGAGTAAAAAGAAAAAGGATATTCCAGAAGGATATTTTGATTATGTTGTGCCTCCTCTTGAGGGTTTTTGGTGGGTTAATGATAAAAATGATATTGGAAATAAATTAAAATATATATGGACCATAGTAATACGTTTGTCAGAATTTGTTGATAAGAAAATATTTGGATGGGCTTGTGATGAAGTATTAAAGAATAAAAAAATAGATACGGAAAAAGCAAAATATATAAAAATAAACGAAAGTTTATGTGTTCAATGTATGCATATTGGCCCGTTTGATGATGAGCCAAAAACAATAAAATTGATAGATAAATATATAGAGCAAAATAATTTAATGAATGATATAAACAAGGAAAGATGGCATCATGAAATATATTTATCGGATTTTAGGGAAATAAAACCTGAAAAAATGAAAACAGTTTTAAGAATACCGGTAAAAAATAAATAATGGGGTACGGGGCTACGTCGCATAACATACGCTATACGCATCGCCCTTTCGGGGCTTGACCTACGAAAAAACGCAGTCGGCCTTTGGCCTTTGTGCGTTTTTTCTCCGGCACATTTTT
>BOBG01000005.1 GCA_026002265.1 Spirochaetia bacterium | reverse complement strand
TTGGATTTTGACTCCTCGATCACTTTTAAAAACATCTCCTTGTCTTCATTATCCTGTAGATCAAAGGCTTTCCGGTTGATTTCCGAAGCCACATGGTATGTTTTTCCCTTACTCGTATCCCCACGATCTGGCCGTGCCATAGATTCCTCCCTTTAATCGCCGGTACGCGGCGATCTAAAGAAAGTACGGGTCAGGGTGATAGTTTTGATTCGGTTTACCGGAATTTTTTTTGAATTTTGGGGACAGACCTCCGGTATCTCCTTTCAACATATATAATTAACAGGGGTCAGACCTCTGTCCCGGTATCCGGTCACTCCTTGCTGTCTTGTATGAATTTTTTCCGGATCGTATAATTCTAACTAATTGTAAAAATTAATCTAAAAAACCAAGATATGGTTTTTATATGGGGAAGTGTGATGAAGGCTGTTGAATTGGAAAAATCCTACGATCCCAAGCATTTTGAGGACAGAATCTATGCATTATTGCGTGAAAAGCAGGCATTTGAACCGGCCGGCGATCCAAAAAAGCCGCCTTTTGTGATTGTGATTCCACCGCCGAATGTGACCGGAGTTTTGCACCTTGGACATGGGTTGGTGATTAGTCTCATCGATATTGCAATCCGGTTTCATAGAATGAAAGGAGAACCCACGCTATGGGTGCCGGGGACTGACCATGCCGGAATCGCCACCCAGCATGTTGTTGAAAAACGGCTTAAAGCTCAGGGACAGACCCGGCATGATCTTGGAAGGGAACGATTTATCGCGGAAACATGGAAAATCAAAGAGGAACATCACCGGATTATTTCTGAGCAAATTGCCAAAACCGGTTCCAGTGTTGATTGGAGCCGCGAGCGATTTACCATGGATGAGGGACTTTCCCGAGCTGTCCGGGACGTTTTTGTCACCTTGTATGAGCGCGATTTATTGTACAAAGGAAATTATTTGGTCAACTGGTGTCCCTCTTGTTCGACCGCGCTCTCCGATGACGAAGTTGAGCATACGGAAACAAATGGCAAACTTTACCATATTCGCTACCGGCTTTCCGGTACGGAACGTTATGTGGAAATTGCAACGACTCGGCCGGAAACGCTCCTTGGAGATACAGCTCTGGCGGTAAATCCGGATGATGAGCGTTACCGGGATGTTGTGGGAAAAATGGTTGATCTGCCACTGACTGATCGGAAGATTCCGGTGATTGCGGATCGGGCTGTTGATATTGCCTTTGGAACCGGTGTCCTGAAAGTGACTCCCGCACACGCACCTGAAGATTGGGATATTGCGGGCCGGCACGATTTACCGGTTATCAATATTCTGAATCCGGATGGAACCTTGAACGATGCGGTTCCGGAGAAATACCGGGGCTTGACGGTTGAATCAGCCCGTGACGCGGTGCTTGCCGATCTTAAAGCCGGTGATTTTTATGTCAGTGAAGAAGATATTGTGCATGCTGTGGGACATTGCTACCGGTGCGATTCTGTTATCGAGCCCTTTCTCTCCGAGCAATGGTTTGTCCGGATGCATCCTCTTGCTGATAAAGCACTTGCGGCATGGCGGAACGGCGAAATTACTTTTTATCCCCGGAAATGGGAACATACCTACGAGCATTGGCTCACGACCATCCGGGATTGGTGCATTTCCCGGCAGATTTGGTGGGGGCATCGCATTCCGGCGTGGACCTGCAAAAAATGCGCTAAGCTGATTGTTTCGCGCACGGACCCAGAGATCTGTCCCCAGTGCGGTTCGTCCGAACTATCGCAGGATCCGGATGTTTTGGATACATGGTTTTCAAGCTGGCTGTGGCCATTTTCTACCTTGGGCTGGCCCGATCAGACTACGGATCTCGAACAGTTTTACCCGACAACGACTTTGATCACAGCTTACGATATTATTTTCTTTTGGGTATCCCGGATGATTATGGCCGGATTGGAATTCACCGGAAAAACGCCTTTCCGGGATATTTATATTCACAGTTTAATCCGGGACGAAAAGGGCCGGAAGATGAGCAAGAGTCTCGGAAATGGAATCGATCCTCTTGACGTTGTAAATGAATATGGTGCGGACGCACTCAAGTTCACGCTGGCATTTTTGTGCGCGCAGGGTCAGGATATTCTGCTTAATAAAGACACCTTTAAAATCGGCGGTAAATTCGCAAATAAAATTTGGAATGCAAGCCGGTATATTTTAATGAATTTGGAGGGCCGGAATCTGGTGGAAAATCCGGCATTAGTTCCTGCTGATATATGGATTTATTCCCGGCTTAACCGGGCAGCTCAAGCTGTGAACGATGCTCTTCTTTCGTACCGGTATAATGATGCCGCACAAACGGTTTATGAATATTTTTGGAATGATTTTTGCGATTGGTATGTCGAGGCGACCAAACTTTCATTAAAAAATGGAGAAGATCCGGAAAAAGATCGCGTAACTACGATACTTTTATCAGTATTATCCGAATCCCTCCGGCTTTTACACCCCTTTTTACCCTTTATTACCGAAGAAATTTATCAACAATTACCGACAACTGACGGGCTTTTGATTCTTGCACCCTATCCGGACTATACTTCTGCACGCGAAAACCCGGCCGTTGAAGAAGAATTTGCTTATATTCAAGATTTAATCCGGATTATACGGACATTCCGGTCAGAATCTACCATTGCTCCGGAAAAAAAGATTAAAGTTCAGATCCGGGCTGATCGGCCGGAATGTTTTTCTGGACAACGTGATCTGATTCAATCTCTTGCATCGATCAATGATCTAAAAATAACCGGAACAAGGACTCGGCCGGCCGGTTCCATTGGATTAATAGGAACCGGTTTTGAAGCCTTTATTTTCGTGACTGAAAGCGTGGATAAAGATTTTTTAATTAAAAAATTTACCAAAGAATTAGAACGTGATGATGTATTTACAGCATCAGTTGCAAAGAAATTACGGAACGAACAATTTCTTACAAACGCTCCCCCGGAATTAGTTGAAGGAGAAAAACAAAAATTGGCCGCCGCCCTCAAACGGACAGAAACGTTACGTAATTATTTAGCGGATATGCAACAATGACTCACGAAGAGATGCTTCGACTCAATGGCACCCGGATTGCTCCGTACATTCAATTGGCAACAGTACTTATCGGCAAACAACGGCACGCGGGCGGTAATATGTTCCGGCACCAGCTTGATACGATGACGATTTTAATTGATTATGGGTATATTGATTCGGTTTTGTTAAAAGCCTCAATTGTGCATGATGTTATCGAAGATATTCCTGATTTTAATCATAATACTCTTTTATCAATCGACTACGAAAGCCCGGCTGTGTATAATTTAGTGTTAGAAGTGAGCCGGATTCCGGGGGAAACAAAGGCGCAATTTCTCACCCGGATTCTGCAAACCGGATCCCGTAAAGCAAAGATTCTCAAAGTTGCAGACCGGATTTCTAATATGATTTCCCTTGGTTTTGTCAATGAAGCGGAATTTATTCAACGCTATGTCGAAGAAACGGTCCGGTATATTTTTCCTATTGCAGATGAAGTTGACCGTTCAATGCTTTCTGAGTTAAAATTATTGGTGGAATCCCGTCAAAAATATCTTCATAATGAGGAATAAATGATACAGCATTATACAAGTAAAAAAATTACCGGCCCCATTACAATAGACGGTAATTTACATAAACCGGTGTGGCACACAGCAGAAAAATCACCCCGGTTTGTCGATATGGTCAGTGGAAAAACGGCCTTTTTTGATACTCATATTGCTTCAGTATGGGACGAGGAATATTTGTATGTGGCCTATTGGGTTGAGGAGCCTTTAATTCGTGCAAATTGTACGGAACGAGATTCCTTTGTCTGGTTTGATAACGATGTTGAATTTTTTCTTGAAGGTCAGGATTGTTATTATGAATTAGAAATTAATGCACATAATACCGTGTATGAAAACTTTTTTATCTGGCATGATGCCTTGAAAAAAGGCAGCCGTTTTGATGTACCGGATTTTGATCTCTATACACATAATGTCGATATTCTGGCCGGTTTTCAAGATGCATCTCGTTATGCTAAACATCCGCGGGGTAAACGCTGGGCTTTTATGGATTACGATCTGCCCGGATTGCAAACTGCGGTAAATATTAATGGAGCAATTAACACTCCTGATATTTTTTCCCAAGGCTGGACTGTGGAATTGGCAATTCCATGGAAAAGTATCACACCATGGTTTGAAAAGCGCCATTTTCCGCCTGCTCATGGGGATATACTCCGGGCTGCATTTTTCCGGTTTGAAGCATTAGAATACCATGGAAAAATCATTCCTGAGAGTATCGGGTGGGCATTGAACGAGCATGGAGTCTACGATTCGCATCTTCCGGAGCATTTTTCATATCTACATTTTGATTCCGGAACTGTCTAATGTAAAATTCATAAAAAAGGTGTGAAAAATGAGAAAGAGAGTGCCTCAATTCAATTTCAAAAGAGCTTCTGCTGTGCTGAAAAAAGACTGCGGTACTTTCCATGTGAATCAATTCAACTTGAACGAAGATCATTTCAAGTTCAAAAAATATTATTTCAAGTCCAGTGTAACTCATTCATCTTTCCCTTTATATTAAGGAGGAATGGTGCTTAATTTTATAAATCTGCTTATGGAACCGATATACAGCAGGATTTCACTATCATCACAGTGGATTGACTTTATCAACAATAGTATCGTATTTATCATATTTAGTGTAGTCATACTAAGTGCTGGGAAAATTGTTGGCATAGTATTTATTCATATTGTACAACGGATCATTATCCGGACGAAGGTTACATGGGACGATCAACTGCTCAAAAGTGGACTATTTAAACGTATTGCACAGCTTATTCCAGTACTTTTAGCTTACGGGCTTTTTCCGTTGTTTTTCTATGCACCGGATGAACTTGCCGGACATACAGTCCTTATTTTTATTCGGAGAATCATCCTTGCATACAGTGCCGGTAGTATCGCGTACATCGTTACAGCCCTTCTTGATGGTATTAACCTCATTTATATGGATACCGCGGGTGAAAATGCAAAAAAGAAACCGATCAAAGGATATATTCAATTAGCAAAAATAATTGTATATATTATCGGCGGTGTTCTTGTGGTTACAACTATTGCTGATATTTCTCCTATCGGTATTTTAAGCGGAATTGGCGCAATGAGTGCAATTCTTCTCCTTGTGTTCAAAGATTCTATTATGGGTTTTGTGTCGAGTTTACAACTCTCTGCAAATGATATGGTACGAATCGGCGATTGGATTGAAATGCCGAAATATAATGCTGATGGTGATGTAATTGATATTACACTGCAATCAATTGTTGTACAGAATTGGGATAAAACTATTACAACAATTCCCATTTATGCGTTGGTTGCGGATAGCTTTAAAAATTGGCGCGGTATGCAAAAATCCGGAGGACGGCGTATTAAACGTTCTATTACTATTGATATGCGTTCTGTACGGTTCCTTAGTCAGGAAGAAATTATAGGTCTTGAGCGTTTTCCTCTCCTTTCCGGTTATATACAAAAGAAAATTGCTGAAATCGAGGAATTTAACCGGATGCATACTGTTGCGGAAGATGATTATGTTTCAGGCCGCCACCTTACAAACCTCGGTACATTCAGAGCTTACGCAGAAGCCTACATAGAGAGTCTTCCTACAGTGTCGCACAATATGACTCATATAGTTAGACAATTACAACCAGATGCTAATGGTATTCCGCTGGAATTATATCTTTTTACCAACGATATCCGGTGGATTTATTACGAAAATATCCAATCAGATATTTTTGACCATCTTCTTGCAGTCATGCCGGAATTTGGAATCCGGGTTTTCCAAAATCCGTCTGCTACAGATTTTCACATGATCGCAGATGCAATAAAAAAAGAATAACATCCCATCATGTATGCGCGAGTGGCTTCTTCGCAAATTTTTAGACATCATTTCGGGGTCAGACCTACGGATCTCTTTTCAGGAAAAAGAAATATTTGGGGGTCAGACCTCTGTCTGTGCTCTAGACAATCCTTTCAAACCGGCTATACTATTAATCATGCCGAAAATTGAAGTAAACGAGGAATTGTTTTTTACATTGGCCGGTACCCGTTTTGAAAACCGCGATGATTTGGAAAATGCCCTGACATGTGCTAAAGCCGAATTGGACGAAGATTCTGATAAAACGCTACGGACCGAAGAACGCACTTTGAAAATTGAGTTGAACGATACTAACCGGCCTGACCTCTGGGGAACAGCCGGATGCGCTCGGCAGCTTCGTGTGTATAACAACGGGTCGATTCCGGCCTATCCATTTTTTTCAAGATCCGGATCCGCGCAAAAAACAACATGGCAGATTATTGTTGAAAAATCAGTGCAGCAGGTGCGTCCCTACCTCGCCGGCTTTGTTGCGACCGGAAAAGCAATTACTGATGCCGGATTGCGTGACATGATTCAAACGCAGGAAAAATTGGCATGGAATTTCGGCAGAAAGCGCCGAACCATTTCTATGGGCTTGTACCGGATTGCTATTATCAAGTGGCCCATTCACTACAAAGCTGTTGATCCGGATTCTATTTCTTTTGTACCCCTTCAGTGGGATCTTCCCCTCACACTCCGGGAAATTCTCAAACAGCATCCCAAGGGTAAAGAGTACGCATTTATTCAGGAGCATGAGCCGTTGCACCCCCTTCTCGTGGACGCGGGCGGTGCTGTGCTGTCTTACCCGCCGATTATTAACTCGGCCGATCTCGGTGCGGTTCAGGTTGGCGACACCGATCTTTTTGTTGAACTCACCGGTACCGATGAGCCTTCGGTGACTCTGTCGGCGTCAATCATGGCTTGCGATCTTTTTGATCAGGGTTTCCGGATCGAGCCGGTTACTGTCAACTATGAATATGAGACCCCATTTGGAAAACAAGTGACGACTCCCTATTATTTTCAAGAACCGGTTTTTTGTTCACTGAGCCGGATCGAAAAATTTTTAGGGGAAAAAATATCCGGACCCGAATGTGTTGCAGCTTTGAACAGAATGGGTTGCCATGCCGAAGCAACTGTTGACAGTGAAAAAGGTACCAGAACAACAGAAGCGGGAATCCGGGTCACTCCGCCGGAGTACCGGAATGATTTTCTCCATGCGGCTGATGCGGTCGAAGAAGTCATGATTGGCCGGGGACTCTCTACCTTTAAACCTGCCCGGCCGCGGGATTTTACCATCGGCCGGCTCTCTCCGCTCACTTTGTTTAGCCGGACGATTAAGCAAATCCTTGCGGGGCTTGGGTATCAAGAGATGATCTACAATTATCTCGGTTCCGGAAAAGATTTTATCGAACGGATGAAGAGTACCGGCGACAGAATAATACGGATTGCCAATCCCATGACCGAAAATTACGAATATGTCCGGGATTCTGGAATCGTTTCCCTGCTCGCGAGTGAATCAGTTTCCGGCCACGCAAGTTATCCGCACCGGATCTTTGAAATCGGCAAAGTCGCGTTCCGGGACAATGCTGAAAATTACGGCACAGCAACGAGGCAGCATCTTTCATTTCTCAGCGCTGATAAAGACGCCACATTCAACACCGCGGCCGGAATCCTCCAAACCCTTTTCTACTATCTTTCCCGTGAATACCAAGCAGTGGAAACAGAAGATCCCCGGTTTATTCCGGGCCG
Organism: Spirochaetia bacterium; assembly: GCA_026002265.1. Lineage (GTDB taxonomy): Bacteria > Spirochaetota > Spirochaetia > Treponematales > Breznakiellaceae > BOBG01. The sequence goes on along the minus strand of BOBG01000005.1, from coordinate 33,412 downwards.
GGCGGCCGGAATTCACTATGCCGGAACACAAATCGGAGTCTTTGGTGAAATACATCCGGCTGTACTGGAACAATGGGACATCAATGTTCCATGTATTGCCGGCGAGATCGATGTTGATATTCTCAAAAATTGATCAATAATTTCTAAAAATATCGCCGGATCGATTATTTTGCTGTATATTTTTAGCTGTTGTGATGTTTCAAACAGTAGATAATATTTTCATTAAAGGAGTTTTTTATGAAAAAGATTTTTGGAGTGTTTATCGTTGCCATGACAATTATGTCGGTTATGGGGTGTGCAAGTTCTCAATCTGCCGCGCCGGTAAGTAGAGGAGATGTACCGGAATGGTTTGTGAACCCGCCGGCCTATGAAGGCGCAATCGTCGGTTTTGGTATTTCTACGTCTCAAGATCGGGCCACAGCGTTGACTCAATCGGAAACCCGCGCCCGGGTCGCCATCGCACAAACCTTGTCAGCCACGGTAGATGCAATGGTAACCGATTATATTAAATCAACCGGCTCCGGAGAATCCGAGAGAAACATGAATTTCTTTGAATCCATTTCCCGGACTATTACTACACAAAGAATTTCTGGAACAACCATTAAGGATCGTCATTTTGCACAAGACGGCACCACGTATGCATTGGCAGTTCTCAATGCTGCTGACGCAAAAAAAATGGTGGCAGATGTTGCTTCTGCCCAAGGCTCAATTGCTGAACTCAACGCAATGAACGCCTTACAGCGCTTAGATGAACAGATAGCAAAACATGATTCTTCTCTGATTCAAACTGTCCGGTAATTATAGTTATGGACCGGGTGTTGACGATAGTAATGGTACTTTTGACCTTTTTCTCGTGTACATCTGGTCCGCAACTGGAACATCCAAAGCAGATTCCGGCCGGCACTTCCCTGATCATTCCATGTACAACCGGATATATTTCCAGTGTTCCAGATTCTGGCGGATTCGTGATCATCGGCGCCGCGAGTCCAAATGCGTCTCAAGACAAAATTCTAACCGGATATACAGCAAGGACATGGCAAATCGGGGAAAAATCCATTAATGCTGCGTTACTGGATGCAGCCCGGCGTCTTTCGATATACGTTAAGGGTGTAAGCGGTGAATTCAGTACTGCGATCCGCACTACGCCGAGTATCTTTGATTATGTCAATGGAACTGATTCGTCATTAACCCTCACCGAGCAAGACTATGCACATTATATAACTGATTTTGAATTCGATCTACAAAAAGATGTTTTCATCATTAATGATGTGATTTTTGTCCGGGTGCATTACTCAAAAGCTAACCCGGTTTCCCTTTCTTTTGTTCCATCGTTCACCAGCGGCCGTCCCAAGTGGATCGAGAAGGCGCCGGAATTTAAGGGCTATGTCACCGGAATCGGCTTTGCCAATCCAACCACAGACTCCTACGCGCCTGGCGTCATCACATCCTACGAAAATGCTGTCTTCGATATAGTACGCCAAAAATCCACCGATGTAACCTCAGAAGTGCTCATTAAACCGGATGGTACTCGTATCTCGGTATGGACCTATTCAAAAGCAGCGTTAAAAGAATTCTATGTGCTCGGAACATGGATAGATCCAAAAACTATGGCTGTCTACACACTCGCAGTAGCCGGCGAATAGCTACAGCGGAAAGGGGGGTAAAAACTATGGCTGTCTACACACTCGCAGTAGCCGGCGAATAGCTACAGCGGAAAGGGGGGTAAAAACTATGGCTGTCTACACACTCGCAGTAGCCGGCGAATAGCTACAGCGGAAAGGGGGGTCAGACCCCAAATTTTACCGGCTTCGTTGCCCGTTCCAAAATGCCGTTCATCTGCGCTATTGCTATACCATAATTGGTGATCGGGGTTTTTTGAGCATTTGCCATCTGCTGACGGTGCTGCATTTCACGGGTCGGAAGCATACACCCACCGCAATGAATCACAAGTTTGTACGGCGAAAGATCATCCGGAAAGGTGCCGCCGGCCGTCCATGTGTATTTTAAATCTTTACCAGTGTAGGCGTTAAGCCACCGGGGAAGTTTTATGGTACCGATGTCGTCACACTGACGATGGTGGGTGCAACCCTCACTGATCAACACCGAATCCCCATCTTGAAGCGAATCCAACGCGGCCACACCGTCGAGTGCAGTATCGAGAAGTCCCTTGTACCGGGCAAATAGTATGGAAAAAGATGTAAGAGGAACATCCTCTGGCGTGTCAGCTTGAACCTGTGCAAAAGCTTGACTGTCAGTGACCACGAGAGCCGGTTTTTGAGCGAGTCGATCAAATGTTGCCTTTAACTCACTTTCCCTGACTACGACTGAAACAGCGGCAGATTCCAGCACATCACGGATTGCCTGCTGCTGCGGGAGAATCAGACGGCCCTTTGGCGCTGCTGAATCGATTGGCACGACCAAAACGACAATATCCCCCGGTTTAATGAGATCTCCGAGGATCCTTTTTTCCGGACCGGAGGTCTGACCCCTTGCGGCAATGCGTTCTTTCAATGCACCAATGTTGAATCCGGTTTGCGCACTTACATAGATTTCATGATCATCGGCCGGTTCCGGCACGTTTCTCAGGAGATCACTTTTATTGTACGCAACGAGATACGCAATATTGCGTTCAGCAAAAAGTGCAATCAATTCTTCGTCAGCCGCGGTGCGGCCCGATTCCGTGTCAACAACCAGTACCCCGACATCAGTTTTTTGCAGAACCTGCCGGGTTTTTTGGATCCGCAGTTCTCCCAAATGCCCTTTGTCATCGATTCCCGGTGTATCGATAATTACAACCGGACCAAGGGGAAGGAGTTCCATTGCCTTGTAAACCGGATCCGTTGTTGTACCTTTAATTTCAGAAACTATAGCCAGATCTTGCCCGGTAACAGCATTGAGCAGACTGGATTTTCCGGTGTTCCGTCTACCAAAGAAGCCGATGTGCAGGCGCTCCGCGGACGGTGTATCATTAAGTCCCATGTGGATAGTGTAGCACAAATAGTTATAGAAAGGGAATTAGGGTCTGACCCCAGAATAGAATCAAAAACACGACTCCACCCCGTATTATAGGTAGGAGGTTGTTATGGCACGCTCATTGCGCGGAGATACTTCTCGCGGAGATTCTTATCATATTATTTCCGATTGTAACCGGAAAGCAAAAGAGCTGAGGAATAAGAAAACAAAAAACATGTTCCTTCAGGTAATGTATGAAGCAAAATACGAAAAAGGCTACCGGTTTGAACTGCACACCTTTACGATAATGGATACCCATTTCCATCTGGAAATCACGCCGGAAAAAGGGCAATCTCTTTCTACAATAATGAAATGGGTGAAACAAGTTTTCGCTCATCGGTGGAATAAAGAACATAACACTTCCGGCCATTTCTGGGGCGACCGATTCTGGAGCCGGAAGATTAGCAGTGATGTGGATTTTTGGCTTGTATTTGATTACATTAACAATAATGCTGTGAAAGTTGGTCTGGTAAAAAAACCGGAGGATTGGGAGTGGGGAGGATTGTATCACCTCCAGCACGGAATTACTCGTATTGTCACACCGGTTACGCCGGAATTCTGGCAAAGATTCACCGGAGAAATCTTGAGATTAAGGGTCTGTCCCTAGTAAAGTTCTAGACACTGTATCATAATACATATATTATTTGTACTAATATAGTATACATGGAACAAGTCGAAAAAAAAACTATTGTGCTGTTTCCCTTTATTCCTCGTCTCAGAGTTGCACCGCACATAGCCCGGATCATCCGGGATATTGGTATTTTTAGCGTTATGATTCTCCTCACGATGGCACTGTTTTGGCCTGTGCAAGTCATTATCCGGGAACAGATGCAGGAGTTCCGGGATTTTATTTTTGAACATGCAGTCACGTTTATGGGCCGATCTTTTACCTACGATTCACTTAAAATATCGTTGTTAGGACGTTTAAAAGTCCACAATCTCCGGGTTGAGGGCAGCGGTACGGAGCCGATTCTGTCCATTGACCGTGTGAATCTTTCTTTTTCCTTGGCCAATCTGGCTTTTGGCAAGCTTAACCGGATCATTCAAAAAATAGAACTTGATAGTCCCCGGATATCTGTTGATGCGGATCAGGATCGGGCCTTTTTTGAACATTTTGCCGGATCCCCGACTCCTCCGGCCGAATCGAATGAATCAACCGGAATCATGGGGGATATTAAGGTGAATATCCGCCATGGGAATCTCAGGTTCCGGAATCCTTCCTCTACACTTTTTGTCGAGGACATTAGCTGTGATGCTGTATATGAAAATCAACGCTTTAATTTCCGGAGTTCATTGGCCGCCAATTACACTCCGGCCGAAAATGCCGGTATGACGATTCTGGGACGGCTCACAGTGGCTGGAAATGCCTCAGCCGGTTTTCAGAATGTGAATAGTACACTTAACATAGAATTTCTTGCCGGATTGTCTGATTCACAGCTTTTGTTTGAGCTGAAACCGGCTGCTTTTGTCCTTTCTTTGACGGACAACCAACTTGAAGTGAAAAATCGGCCGGATACGCGTCCGGTTCAGCTTTCCGGTTCTGTTGATCTTGATTCCGGACTCTTTTCAGCTGTTTTTAACAGTCAAAATGCCCGGATGCATGATTTTATCTCAATCGCTGTACCGCTGGATTCTTATTTGGAGGGAAGAGTTTCCGGTACAGCATCGGTTTCAAATGATCGGGGTCTGACCTACACGGCTGATCTAAATGATCGGGGTCTGACCTACACGGCTGATCTGCATGGGGTGATTCCGGTTGAAAAAAGGCCGCTCTCGTTTGAAATCCGGGGAAATGGCACTCAGCACGCAGTCACTGTTGACCGGTTTTTTGCTGAAATGAGTGGAATCAATGCACAATTCCGGGGAACTATCCGCACGGATCCGGTTTTTGCGGAAGGGCTTTTGGCGATTCGCCACGAAGTTCCGGATGAACGGAACCGGATTGCCGCTGATATCCGCATTTCGACTACCGACACCGGTGAAATTGCATTGACTGGAGATAGAATCCGACTGGGGTCTGTCCCCGTTAGCCGGGTATACGGTCTTTTTACCTTTAGTGAAACGGGTGTTGGTTTTAGTGCGTCAGCGCTTCGGCCGCGTTCTGATTCACAGCCGAGTCAGATTGCAGTGAATGCCTTTGTTGATTACGCACCCTGGCGTCTCGAAGCGTGGACCCGGATTGATTCGCTTTTTGCGCGGGATATTCGGCGTATTGCCGGTACAACGATTCCGATCCCGGAATGGGCTGATGATGTTGCGGTAACTACTGAAATTTTTGCAAGCACTGATTTTAAGCATATAACCTACCATGCGCCGGTTTTTGAAGTTGTGTACTCAGGAACTCCGGATATTTTTATCAGTACCACGATGTCCGGTTCGGATAGGCATTTTACACTTCATGAAGGTACTATCACGACGGCTGGTATAGATTTCTTGCTTTCCGGTTCTGTTGATTGGGCAGATCCTCATGAATTCTTTTTTATGGCTCACGCTGAAAACGAAGATATTGCCTATGATTTTTCCGGAACCTTTTTGGATCAACACCTTTTGAGTGTAAATGGTTACGGCTTGAATATTCAGCTTGGATTTTCTCCGGAGGGCGGTTTTTCCGGTTTTATGCTCGCGAATAATATTCCGGTTCCATACAAAGGTCAGTATGTGACGCTAACGACTGAAGCTATGATTCGGTACCAAAATCCACGATCTTGGGGCATTGATTTTGAAAATTTTGAGTGTGAAAATCTGCCCACGCCGGTTTCGCTGCATACTACGGTTGGTCTGTCCGGCAGCGTTGGCGACAGGGGTCTGACCCTCAGTCAGTTGTTTGTCGATGACGGCCGGGGACCGCTCAATGGAATGGTGGCGCTTGAATGGAAACCGGATTTTTCTGTAATTTCCGGTACGCTCAGTATGAGCGATAACACTGGAACGGAGCGTTATGCGCTGGACGGTTCATGGGCGCGTGACGAACACACTGAAATCTATCTAACCGGAAATGCCATGCAGTTGGGACGGTGGGTTCCCGGTGCCGGCGCCATGGAAATTTCCGGGAATCTTAATGCGGTACTGGATTCGCCGGATTCATACACTATAAATGTCCGGCTTGATTCTCTTTCCGGCGCGGTAGGCGGGTCCCGGATAAATGCCCATGCCGGGGTTTTGATCACTCCGGATCTTGTTTCTATTGCTGATGCTTCTGTCAATTACATGGGTTTTGATGTTCAGATTCCGGATCTAACTGCGAATCGGCCGGATGCACGAGTGGAGGGTACTGCCGATGTCCGGGGTTCCTTTATCAACGGAGCTATGAGCATGCAAACATCAGTGAAGATCAATTTTAACCCGGTTGAAACATGGCTGCATGTCGGCGAAGCTTTGAAAAATTGCTCCGGAATCATCAGCATGAACAACGCCGCATTTCACACGGTCCGGGCATCACAACCGTTTCAATTCGTTTTTGTGAACGATGATTCCGGTTTTTCCCTATCCGGCGGCCCGCGGAATTTCCTCCGGCTCAAGATCAATAAAAATGGCGATCTCTATGCGGGAGTTGCCGCACCCTTTCCAATCCGCGGTTCCATTACGGGCCGGATACACGGAAATTACATGGATGTGTTGGCAAGTAACGTCTACACTGATCTTGACGGTCTCTATCAGCTTATTCCGGCTGAAAATCAGAAGGTCTTCCGGATGCCCGGCGGTTTTGTGACTGGTAATCTCCGCATTGTCGGCGATATGAGGGATCCGGAATTTTTTGGGCGTGCTGTGGCCCACAGCGTCCGTATTCAAGTTCCCCAGTATGTGACGACTGATATGCGCCCGGTTCCATTTGTACTTACGGCAGAAGGAAATACCCTTTCTTTTGAAGAGGTTCCTTTTAGCGCGGAATCCGGCATGGGCATGATTTCCGGCTCGTTCTTTTTTGAACAATGGAATCCAAGAACTTTTTTCCTTGACATTAGTGTCTCGGATCCGAGTCCGGTTCCATTCAGTCTTAAACTACAGGAGTTGAATGTGCTGGGGCATATCTCCGGATCTGCACGTTTGTCTATGTCTCAGGGAATTTTTGGAATCACCGGGGATATTAATGCGAGCGATGCGGAAATTACCATGAATTTCAAGTCCGGCGCCGTGGTGAACGATGCCGAGATGATGGGACTAGTCACTGATATTCGGCTTCGCACAGGTCCGAAAGTGGTATTTTTGTGGCCGAGCGCGGAATTTCCCATTTTGCAGGCAACTGCGGTACAGGGCGCACTTCTTGCAATAAAAAACGATACACTGAACGGACATTTTTCCATCACCGGAGATGTCGGGATTCAAGGCGGACAGATATTTTATTTTGAGCGGAGTTTTTATGTTCAGCAAGGCTCGCTTTCGTTTAATGAGAACGAAGTCATTATGGATCCGAAAATAACCGTGCGCGCGGAAGCCCGGGACCGGCTTGGTCAGGAGCCGGTAACGATCCGGCTGCTCGTTGACAATGCTCCGCTTTCTTCGTTTACAGCACGCTTTGAATCGACTCCGATTCTCTCTCAAGCTGAAATTCTTTCACTCCTTGGGCAGAGTTTTGCCGGGCGGGCTGGGGATTCATCTGCACAGAGTACGCTAATCGCTTCAACCGCGGATATACTTGCCCAAACTCAAGTGATCCGGTATCTTGAACGCGGAGTCCGGGATTTCTTTCACCTGGATATGTTCAGCATCCGGACTCAAATTCTCCAAAATCTTATGTTAGTACAAACGAACCGGCTGGAAGATGATTTTGACGCGGAACCGGTTGACAGAACACAAATTGGTAACTATTTTGATAATACTACTGTTTTTATAGGTAAATCCCTCGGACGGGATATGTTTGTGCAAGCGCTTGGGCAGATACGTTACGATAGAACCCAGCGCAGCTTCGGCGGGATTGTGTTTGAGCCGGAATTTACTGTGGATATACACGGTCCGGATATGCCTTTTGGATTTTCGTTTGATATACGGAGCAATATAAGTATTACTCCGAAACATTTGAATCATTTGTTTGTTGATGATTTTTCTCTTTCATTTATATGGAGAAAATCGTTTTAATAGGGAAATTATGCGTTTAAAATTGATCGTTATATTGTTGCTGACTGTCGTGTTTTCGAGTTTTGCACAAAGCTCTGATAGATGGTACGTGAATCGGCCGATTCGGAACATTTCGTTTAACGGGTTGATCCATGTGGAACGTTCCGAATTGCAGGCAATAACGGATTTCTATATTGAAAAAGAATTTAGCGATAGTTTGTACGCAGAATTGCTGAGTAAATTGTACGATTTAGATTATTTTGAAAATATTCAAAGCAGTATCGAGCGTGACGGTTCTGATGTCCGGATCCGGTTTATCGTGACTGAACTGCCGACTGTCTCCCGGATCATCTTTTCCGGTAATTCAAATATACGCCGGACCGAATTGATGGAATTAATTTATACAAAAGAAAATAGCGTTGCAAGCAGCCGGGTCCTGGCCGGCGACGAAGCTGCCATTATCCGGAAGTACCGGGAAAAAGGTTTTAGCGATATTCAAGTTAAAAGTACTGTTGCAGAGGGTCAAAACCGGAACTGTACGGTCACTTTTACGATTAACGAGGGTCAAAAAGTTGTCATCGGCGCTTTTGAATTCGAAGGCAACACTATTTTTAACGATAATACCCTTAAAAAGCAGCTTTCGCTTAAAACAAAAGGGCTTTTGAATGACGGCGCGTTTGAAGAGTCAAAATTGTTAGCTGACCAGTATGCAATCGTTCAATACTACCGGGACCGGGGTTATGTTGATGTCCGGCTCGTTGACACGCAGCAGCAGACGAGTACCGATTCAAAGGGCAACAAACTGCTGACGATTATTTTCAAATTAGAGGAGGGCCGGCAGTACAAATTCGGCGGAATCACCTTTGACGGGAATCAAATTTTTTCAAATGCGGAGCTTTCTGCACTTGTGTACTCAAAAGTGGGTGAAACCATCAACGCACAACGTATCGAAACAGACATACAGCGAATCATAGGCCGTTACTACGAAAGCGGTTACCTCAATATTATGGCAGGATTCACCGATGCAAACGGCAACCAGTCATCAGGTATGAGCGATATATGGTCACAGGGAATCCGGGATCGGGAAAACGGGACCATTTCGTTCCGGCTTTTCATCAACGAGCGCGGGCAGGGGCGATCTCACATCGAACACATCATCATACGGGGCAACAGCAAAGTACGGGACAACGTCATTCTCCGGGAAATTCCCCTGGAACCGGGTGAAATTTTTTCTCAGGCAAAGATTTACAACGGGCTGCGGAATCTCTATAATCTCCAATATTTTTCCAATATTCTTCCGGATACTCAGGAGGGAAGCGCTGACAACCTCGTCGATCTTATTTTCAGCGTGGAGGAACAGCAAACCATTGAATTGTCCTTTGGGCTGACTTTTTCCGGAGTATCGGACCCGGATACCTTTCCAATATCCGGTATGCTCCAGTACACTGACCGGAATTTCCTTCGGACTGGTAATATCATGAGTGTTGCGGCAAATGTTGCCAACGATACTCAAACTGCTTCAGTTGAATACACACAGCGCTGGCTTTTTGGAATTCCCCTTTCGGTGAGTGCCGGCATCAATTTTCAGCATACCTTCCGGAACGCTGCTCTTGACAATGTTGCGCCGTTTTTTAACGGAGATGAGTCGAAAGCATATCCGGATGGATTTACTTCCTATGAGGAATATATCGGCGCCAACAAAGTGCCACCGGATGCCTATCTTATGAAATATGATCAGTGGTATATGTCGTTAGGGCTGTCCACCGGTTATCAATTTTATACTCCGGTCGGTAATTTAACGGTAAGCGGCGGAATCCGTACCGGCTTTGTACTGAATAGTTTTAATGAAAATATTCTGAGACCTTTTGATCCGGTACTACGGGATAGTAATGCACAGTGGAGACCGGCTAACTCGCTCTGGACGAGTGTGGCGCTGGATCAGCGGGATATATTTTACGATCCTACAAAGGGTTACTACGCGATGACCCGGCTCGGTTTGTACGGTGTGTTTAATAGTGAAATCGAGCATTATGCCCGGTCTGACACAAAGGCAGAAATTTTTTGGAATCTTTTTGAAGCGCAGCTCAGTGATACCTATAGCTTCCGGTTAGTACTTGGGCTGCATACCGGCTTTTCCTTTATTTTTCCTCAAGCCGGCCGCGATCTCATGGTGGAAAATTCGAACCGGCTTGCTGTGGACGGTATGTTTAATGCGCGCGGCTGGTCAAATGTTTATCACCAGAAAGGACTTGCTCTGTGGGAAAATTGGATCGAACTCCGGATTCCGCTGGTACGAAATATGCTTGCGTGGGATTTTTTCTTTGACATGGCCGGTATCAGCAACCCTCCGGATTCTCTTTTCAGTGTATTTCCGAATAATATGTTTTTCAGCTATGGAGGCGGTTTGCGCTTTACAATTCCGCAACTTCCCTTCCGATTATCGATTGCAAAACGTTTCCAAATCCAAGAGGGAAAAGTAGTATGGCAAAAAGGCGGAATCGGTGCAATCGGGGATAACCCAGCCACCGGTATGGATTTTGTTCTCTCTTTCTCCCTATCATCGTATTGAATCCGGGTGTGCCGGAGCGCGGCATGGTGCGTTTGTTTCGCACCGGTACCGGAATCCACCGGCGGATTCTTTCAGGGGCTGGGCTATGTGAAGGGGGAAAAAAGGAGAAATTATGAAAAAGCTTCTTTTATGTGCCTTGATTCTATGCGGAGCCGGGTTTTATGCGGAATCGCAGCAGTTGACCCGGTTTGCAATCGTTGATCTGCCTCGTGTATACGTCACTTTTTTCCGGGATTCCCGTGCGGTCCGGGAATTTGAGGAGCGTAGCGCACGGGTACAGGCCGATATTGATCAAATGACAAAAGAAATTCAGGATTTGACGAGCCTTAAATTGAGTGCTGACCGTCAAGGGGACCGTGAACAATCGCTCCGGCTTGAAAATGAAATATATCAAAAATCAGGATTTTTAAAAGAATATTTCCGGATTAAAACAGCAGAACTTGAAGATCAAAAGAGTAAATTGATTCAATCCGGAACCTTTTTAGAACAAGTGTACAACGAGATCCGGCTCATCGCGGAAAGCGAAGGCTATACCATGGTGTTTAACATAAAAGAGATAACCGGCATCATTTGGTACAGTCCCACTGTTGACATCACGGATAAATTGATCGCGAGTCTGCGCGCCCGTGCGTCCCGTTAAATTTCCGGTAGGTTTGTAACTTGACTGCCGATTCTTCAACTACCACTTCCTAATTTACCCCCAACGGGGTGTTCAAATTTTTTGCTATCTTATTGTATTGTAAAAAAATACCGGAGGTCTGACCCCATTTTTTACAAATATTCGGATGTGTGCGTTTTTAAAGACAGAGGATTCTTTTACATTCGGTTGAAAAAGAATATTTTTTCCAGTAACATTTTTCTATGGCTATCATAAAAACGGTCGTTGTCTTTGCATTTACCGGTATTTTCATGATACTTCTCTTTCCGTTTGCCCTTGTAGCTTTTTTATTAGGCTTTATCGGAATGAAAGAACCAATGTCGTTATTCATCTATAAATTAGCCCAACTATGGGCGCGGGTGATTATCTTCTTTACCGGCTGTCATTTAACTGTCATCGGCCGCGAGAATATTCCCCACACCGGCCACCTCTGCTTTGTCAGTAACCATGACAGTATTTTTGATATTATGCTCATGCTGGCTTTTGCGGACCGCCCCTTCGGATTTATCGCAAAAAAAGAATTGGCGTGGATTCCTTTTATTGATCTGTGGATTTTGTTTTTGGGCGGACTCTTTATCGACCGGGTAAATCCTAGAAAAGCGCTGAAAACCATTAGCATCGGCATCAACCGGATCAAAGCCGGAGGCTCGATGATCATTTTTCCAGAAGGTACCCGGAGCCGGGGACGGGGACTCCTCCCCTTCCGGCCCGGTTCCATAAAACTTGCAACGCAATCAGAGGCCACCATCATTCCGGTTGCACTTTCCGGAACCTATAATGTGTTTGAAAAAGAGTACCGGGTTCAAGCTTTTCCGGTCCGGGTTCAATTTGGGGAGCCGATTGCCACAGCCGGGATTCCTGTTCCTGAACGCCGTCAAGTATTGATTAATCGGATTCAAAATGTGATCGCCGGGATGTTGAGTCCTCCTTGATAAAAAAAGCTGTGCTTGTTATACTAACAAAAATAAAATATGAGGTTTTTATGATTCGAGGCGGCGATATTAACAAAGGAACGTGCCTGTTACAGAAGGGGCAGCCGTACATTGTGGTGGAACGGGAATTTGTCAATCCGGGAAAAGGCGGAGCTTTTGCCCGGGTCAAAATGAAAAGTATTAAAGATGGTACCGTTCTCACGCAAACCATTATGACGCAATCAGAAGTAGAAGATGCTACGGTTGATGTACATAATTGTCAGTATCAATATGCAGATGCTGATTCCTACCATTTTATGGACAACGACACATTCGATCAGTACGAAGTACCGGTTGTGGATATGCCGGACAAGAAATTCTATCTTCAAGAAAATGAGATCTATGAAGTGACCATTTGGGAAGGCAGAGCCATAGATATTAAAATTCCGTATAAAGTGGTTTTTACGGTAGCTGAGAGCGAAAATTATGTTAAAGGCGACACCGTTTCCGGTGCGACCAAGCCGATTGTAACTGAAACCGGACTCACGGTGCGGGTACCGCTGTTCATCAAACAGGGTGAAAAAATCATGGTCAACACTGAAACAAACGATTATGTCGAGCGGGTAAATAGCTAATGGAACCCATTATTTTAGCTTCCGGTTCCTTGCGCCGGCAGGAATATTTTAAACTACTCAATCTTCCCTTCAGCATCATGCCGGCATCAATAGACGAAAATTACGATAATAGAATGGAACCTCGCGCTGTTGCAGAAACGTTGGCCACTCGTAAAGTTGCACAAATTCTCGATCAGTTAAAAGATCGGGTGCCTCCATGGATTTGCGGAGCCGATACACTTCTTGCTGTGGATCATGACATAATCGGCAAACCCCGGGATCGGGAGGATGCGAAACAAACCATTATGCGTCTTCAGGGGTGTGACCATAAAGTCATCACCGCAGTGGCATTGTTCAATGGAACCACACGGTTGACTGACTGCCGGTCAGTGGTGAGTACGGTGTCTTTTGCGGCTCTCAGTGACGATGAAATCGAATGGTACTTGAATACCGGTGAATGGCAGGGTGTTGCTGGTTCCTACCGGATTCAAGGACTCGCTAGTTGTTATATCAGTAAAATTACCGGTTCCTACAGTGCCATTGTAGGGTTGCCTCTCCATGAATTTTATCTAATGCTCCGGGAAAATGGCTATCCGTATGCGGTCAACTGATTAACCAGTTGATTTGATCGGTCCAATAGCTCAGGGGATAGAGCGGCCGCCTCCTAAGCGGCAGGTCGGCAGTTCGATTCTGCCTTGGATCAAAAAAATATTTGGAGGAATTATGGAATTTTTGTTAGATGGCTTTCTTGCGTTTGGCTGGAAACAAGCAATAATGTTCGTGGTAGGTGCCGTTCTTATCTATTTGGCTATAGCAAAAGAATATGAGCCGGCGCTGCTGCTGCCTATGGGCTTTGGTGCAATACTCGTAAACTTGCCGTTAAGCGGCGTTCTTAATCAGATCATGCCCGGCGTAGGCGAGACGCACGGTGTAATACAGTGGCTTTTTGAAACTGGAATAAGCGCCTCGGAAGTACTGCCTCTACTTTTGTTTATAGGCATAGGAGCTATGATAGATTTTTCTCCGCTGCTCTCGCGTCCGGTTTATTTTCTGTTCGGCGCGTCGGCCCACTTCGGTATATTCGCAACAATAACATTATCCTGCCTTTTAGGGTTTTCTTTAAAAGATGCAGCAGCTATCGGCATTATAGGCGCGGCTGACGGGCCTACCACGATATTAGTGTCTCAAGTATTACATTCGACCTATTTAGGACCTATAGCAGTAGCGGCCTATTCCTATATGTCGTTAGTACCTATCATTCAGCCTTTTGCCATAAAACTTGTTACTACAAAAAAAGAACGTATGATAAAAATGGATCCAATTGCGAGCGCCTCGATTCCGCGTATATTAAAAATAATTTTTCCGATAGCCGTAACGATTGTCGTGGGCTTTATTTCCCCGGCCGCAGTTGCCCTTATAGGATTTTTAATGTTCGGTAATCTTATCCGGGAATGCGGAGTACTGGAATCACTTTCCCAAACCGCACAACAAACTCTTTCTAATTTAATAACATTACTTTTAGGAATCACCATTGCCTTTACGCTTCAAGCCGAAGAATTTATTACACTCGATACACTTAAAATACTCGTATTAGGTCTTATTGCATTTATTTTTGACACAGTAGGTGGCGTGCTTTTTACCAAATTTCTTAATATATTTTTAAAGAAAAAAATAAATCCAATGATAGGTGCTGCTGGAATTTCCGCCTTTCCTATGTCGGCGCGTGTGATTCAAAAACTTGCATTAAAAGAAGATCCGTCTAACATATTCTTAATGCACGCGGTAAGTGCAAATGTTTCCGGACAGATTGCCTCTGTCGTGGCAAGCGGTTTGGTGATAAGCTTAATAATAAGTCATTTGTAGACAAATAATGGAGATGAATAAAATGAGCGAGGAAGTTTTGAAAAATGTATTAGGTTCTCTGGATATTATGTGGAAAGGAATGTTGGGACTTTTTATAATCTGCGGAGCTATTGCTGTAATGATGATGATTGTCGCAAAATGTACGAAAGGCACCGCTGAAAAGCAAGGTTAAATTTACCGGAGGGTGAGAACTATCTTCCTTCCGGCTAACTTAGGTTTTTTCAATATCTTTTAATGGGGGAGGATCGTGTAATTCGACTTCCCATTCTTCAAATGGTGGATCTATTTTATATGTTTTATCACAATAATTTTTTATATAATCCGTGGCTCTTTTTTCTGCATATTTCGCGTTAATTACTGTTCCATTTTTGTTCATTCGTATCACATTTGCGTATATTGCATACGCTTGCTCTATTGCACTTGGCTCATTACCATAAAGTTCTAAATAATTAATTCCATTTAATTGATAATGAGTACCACTTGCCATAAAATATGAAAATGTCCTTAATGCACCTACAAATGATTCACTTAATTGCATTATGCTTTCCACAGCGAATCCGGATAGACTCCCTCTGCGATCAATTCCGCGATTCTCGCTGTGGTTCTTTCCCGGTCACCTTGGTACGTCACACCGAACCACTCCGAATCAGCCGAAAGGGACCGAATCGCACAGCGTTTGGTCTGTACGAGCCAATCGGCAAATAACGGAAGATAACATTCTGATTTAACCGGATCTGTGAGTTTCCGGAGAAAATCGTCAAAATATACATGGAGATCTCCGAAAATATCCGCGGGAAAGCCCCAAAAATTCATCGAAACCGGTGAATCCGGAGCAAGTTCTGTCTTTGTTCCATCGAGATTCGCACTTAAAATCGCATCACCGTCACGGATAATGCCGAACATTTCGTGAATTGAGCTAAGGTAGCCGTCAATAATAGTACATATTCCCCGGGTTACCGCGCCCTGGGGACTCAAAATTTTTGTAAGGGTATAAGGCACGAGCGCGCCTTCGTGCGGATTCGTTGCAAAAAAACGCCCCATTGCCAAAAAAGCTTCGCGTCCATAAAAATCATCAGCATTGATCACGGTAAACGGACCGTCAATAGCTGATTCGCCGGAAAGAAGTGCATGCACGGTTCCCCACGGCGTGGTGCGCCCGGCTTTCTGCGCGTTTTCAAGAATGTCAGCCGGAATCAGTGCATCAAGGGACTGAAAGGCCAAGTTACATTCAATTTTTTTCCCAATCCGGGCGAGTACAATATTCCGGAAATCATCCTCGAAATCATGCCGGATCACAAAAACAACTTTGTCAAAGCCAGCCCGGCGGGCATCGTACACCGAATAGTCGAGGAGGGCCTCGCCACCGGCACCAAAGGCTTCCATCTGCTTCAATCCGCCGTACCGGCTTCCCATGCCGGCCGCTAAAACTACTAAAATCATACTCGTCTCCCAATATATTTTCGCACAAATCCCGAGGGCCGGTAGGTCATCTTTGCCTGTCGCAGCCCTTCGTCCCCTAAATCTTGTTCTCGATTGAGATAGGTAAAATACCGGGGCAATGTTGACGCAAAAGCCTGATTGATAAATTGGTAAATACCTTTGTATGCGTCAATTGCTTTTTCAAAATGAATCGCAAAACTCCGCCCTTTCGCGAGACTCTCCCCCAGACAAAAACCGGCCGGTTCACCGTCAACATAATAGAGTGCGCCTTTCATGTTAAGGTCCCCAAGATGCTCCAGAGCTTCTTGTGCTGCAACATAATCGCCATCTTCGCCCTTATCCTGCCTCCACCGTTCCAGCACCTTAAAAGCCGGATCAATGGATTCCGGATTCAAAAGAATCTGCTCATACCGATATGAATTGATAAATGTATTTACCAGATTCCGTTTTTTGTGGTACTTTTTTCCAGAAAGTTCTGCAAGATCTGCCCGCCGGTAGAGATAATCAAAATTATCCCGGTCCTCCGCAATTGAAATTCCCCATCGTTCCAAATTGACCCGGTTCGGATCCAGCACTGAGTCGGAAATTCCTTTCCAATAATCATGACTTTCAAAGAGTCCATTGAGAATTTCTTGATCCGGCACCGCACATGGAGTCATAAAAAATTTTTTAGCATCGCGTTCACCTGAAATGATAAAGGTCTGTACGTGCCCTTTTGCATGAGAAACCCGGTAACTGTAGCGTTTCCGGAACAAATAAAGATTTGAAAAAGTGAATTCAGAAACACCATCCGGCGTAAGTGCGAGTTGAGGATGCATATCCGGCTTGAGATCGAGAGACATCGGTACAAAATCAGGATAATCAGGAATCATGCTAATATGATAGCATACAATTTCACCTAAGAAAAGATAGTAAATTCCGATCGTGGGGTCAGACCTCTGTATTTATTTATGTCATAACGAGATACTTGGGGTCAGACCTCGAATCCGGTTTTGAATCGCCTAACACACCGCTAACGCTGATAGTGTGGTCATTGTCAAGCTCGTGTTATGTGTAGGTCACGGGCTTAATAATCCTAAAAGTGGGCATATGCAGTCTCTGTTACATCTTAAATTCCGAAAAGTAATCGCCATTTCCATCTAACCAATATTCAAACCAAGATAGGAAAGCGCGTCTTGGCGCGCAGGGCTGAATGCCTTCACCGCAAAACCACCACATCTGCCCGCGCTCTTTACCTGTCATAATTATATTCCACGTCTGCCCGCAGCCGATGTCAATGACCTCAATGTTCCCTTTGTAGGTGTCGGCGATGTGCCCACCGTCAGGGTTATCTTCCCATATCCAATAATGCGTAAAAGGAAATTCTTCTTTAGTTTGCCTTATATCAATCTCCAACTCCTCGAATTTCCGCAAGTAAAAGCCGTCAATCATTTTGCACCCATTGCCGACCTCTGTATAAAAGCGCGTCAATTCTTCCGGGAAAACAATGCCACTTTGCCGCTCAAACATACGGATTAGCTCTATTGATACAACCAGGTTTAACTCGACAGCGTTCACCTGAGCTTTTTGCCTGATCCTTTGTATATCGCCGTCCACATCAGACAAGGGAGTTATCTCCGCCACCTTTTTTGTCGAACAGCTTATCAAACAATCCCATTTTGTTCTCCGCCTTTCTTCTCATTTTAACAATTATTATACAACAGCCAATCTGTTTGTTAAAATTGTATGAAATTTTTCCAATAGGGGGTCAGACCTCTGTATTTATTTATGTTATAACGAGATATTTGGGGTCAGACCTCGAATCCGGTTTCAAAAAAATGTATGCCAACCGGATCTGGATACATTTACCGGTATTTTTATACTTTTCTTTTCTGTTTTTCTATGTTAAAATATTCTAAATATTATTAAAAATGTAAGGTAGAGAAATTATTCAAATGAGGAGTCTGTATGCTGGATTTTCCGAGGGATTTTTTGTGGGGAAGCGCTACCGCGAGTTATCAGGTAGAGGGGGCAACCCATGAAGGCGGGCGGAGTGAAAGTATTTGGGACACATTCCCGCGCCGTGTCGGAGCGACTTACGCGGGAGAAAATGCTGATGTTAGCTGTGATCAGTATCACCGGTATAAGGAGGATGTCAAGATTCTTGCCGATCTCGGCTTCAAAAGTTACCGATTTTCCCTTGCGTGGCCTCGGATTTTGCCGCAGGGTGAGGGGGCGGTGAATCCGGAAGGAATTGCCTACTACCGGAATCTCTGCGCGGAGCTGCACAAATACGGGATTCAGGCATGCGCTACACTATACCATTGGGATCTGCCGCAGTGCATCGAGGATAAAACTCATGGCTGGGCAAGCCGGACCATTGTCGATTTGTTCCGGAACTATGCGGAACTTTGTTTTAAGGAACTCGGCGATTGTGTAGATCAGTGGTTCACCATTAACGAGCCGCAGTGTGTCAGTTACGTTTCATATCTTGCCGGCGTTCATGCACCCGGAGTGAAAGGCGGCTTGGAACTTGGCCTTAAAGTCGCTCACCATGTGAATCTTGCCCATGGTGCGGCTGTCAAAAGTTACCGGGAAACCGGTTTGAAGGCGCCTATTGGTCCGGTGTTGAACATAAGCACGCCCAGACCGGCTACTTCAAAACCGGAGGATGTCGAGGCTGCGGAATACGCCCGGAGATTTGAGGCGGAAGTTTTTCTCTATCCCCTTATTGGAAAAGGATATCCGGATCTGAGTTTTTTTGGACTAAAGTCACCGGCAGAAGCTGGAGATCTTGATCTCATTGCCCAGAAAATAGATTTTGTGGGAATCAATTACTATTTTGAGCATGCAGTGGCTGCGGATCCAACCGGGGAAAGACGTTATCAGACTGCTCCTTTCTGGCAGGAGCGAACTGATATGGGCTGGCCTATTGTCCCGACCGGTTTGGGGCGGCAACTCTCGTGGGTGCATGAAGTTTCCGGCGGCTTGCCGATTTACATTACTGAAAATGGATTTGCGCGGCCCGATGTTGTAGAGCCGGATGGAAGAGTTCATGACCGGGAACGGATCGATTACCTTCAAAAACACCTTAAGGTATGTTCTGATTTAATCAAAAAGGGAATCAATTTAAAAGGTTACTTTATATGGTCCCTGCTGGATAATTTTGAATGGGCCCAAGGATTTACCAAACGTTTTGGTATCATTCATGTTGATTACTTTAACCAAAAACGTACTCCAAAAGACAGTGCTTATTTTTTCCGGGATCTGATCGCTGGTTACGGCGATTTCTAACAAAAAAGCCCATGCTTTTGCATGGGCGTCTAAAAAGATCACACTAACAATTAGTTACCAGCATCATACGTGGTTTTAATATCTGAGAGGAATTGCAGTACTTCACTACGTACTCTTTCTATACCTTCAGCACCTAAAGAAGTACTATTATCAAGCACTAAATATATTACAGTAGAATATCTATCTACTCTTCTCGCAGACTCATCCTGTTGATCCGCCTCACTGTTTCTCTGCCATTGATCTCTTGTGTTAGCTCTGGTCCATTGGCTCGATGTATCGGTAGCTTGGAAACCTTCAGCTTCTCTCAACTCGTATACTACCTCAGTCTGATTAACTATAGTACCATGTACTGAATCCCTAGCAACGCTAACACCTGCAACGCTAGTCGGTGTAAATGTGTACTCTCCATTATTAAGACCAATAACACCTTCAACATAACGCCGGGAATTCGTAGCAGCAGCACCATCTTTTTGTTCCGTAGGTACATCAAATGTGATCCGGATCTGAGTCTCTTTCGGATATGACGGTGTCCTTATGGTTAAAAGAGTACCAGTTTGTGTAAAATTGAGGTTACCGACTACCTGACCAAATTGGTCTTTCAGAGTCTGACCAGTTACCACTGTGCCGAGGGCTTCCACTGAGGAATTAAATTTACTTACATCGGCAATATCACTACCCAGCTCAGGGAGAACAAATGCATGAATATCATTCCCTCCAATTTTCCGTGCAGCAATCTGTGTACGATCATAATCTCTATATTCTATGTCAGATCCTCCACGGAAATCTTTGTCTTCCAATGGAGTAAATCCCAGACTTGTCGAGGTGTTATCAAGACCGTCAGTGAATGTGACAATATTTACAGATTTTAGTTTCTTAAATTCATCTCCATAGGTACTGAGCGTTGCCAGTGCAGTATGAACCGCGTAGTACAGAGATGTACCCTGGTTTGTTGCCAACTGATAACTGAGTTCCGATCTATTTTCTCTTCTAAGAATGTCCTGAATGGCTCTGTAGCCGGCATCATTTAAAAGAATCGGTCTTGGGGTGAGAACTTTAACCTCATCTGCAAATGATATAATACCAATATAGACACCCTCTCTCGAAAGATCAGTGGGGTATCCTCCATCATCATCAACAAGAAGAATATCGACCTTGGTCCTCGTTTCTGAAACTTTAACCGGTGAGGTCGGTGATTCTATTTGTGAGAATTCTAGTCCGTCAGGGCCATAAAATCT
Organism: Spirochaetia bacterium; assembly: GCA_026002265.1. Taxonomy (GTDB): domain Bacteria; phylum Spirochaetota; class Spirochaetia; order Treponematales; family Breznakiellaceae; genus BOBG01. Next base: position 12,785 of record BOBG01000005.1, on the reverse strand, counting down.
TAATTGATAAGGGTCCACCGGTGTGGATAGAATCCAACTTTCACCCGGTGCCAATCTCTGTTCCGGATTTTTGATCTTTACAGTCTCACCGGATGCATCTTTTTCTTCCCATGTTCCATTTACTTTTACAGTAACATCATAAGTAGAATTGTTTGTAATTGTTGTCGGTACCTTTTTATCGACTGGAACCGTCTTACAAGCCACTACAGCCAAACTGGATAGCAGGATTAACCCAAACAATACCTGCGCCGAATTCTTAAGTTTCATATATCCTCCTTAATACTTATACCATAAGCCCACAGGCTATGGTGATGTCCGCTCGACAGGCTCCTTGCCCGGTCCCGCCGAAGCAACCTCTCTACATTTTCCATTATCCATTTATTTACTCATTTGTGTCAAGCTGTATGTACAAAAATTTTAGACTTCAGCACACCATGCATCGATCAATGTCCGGGAAAGAGAACCATTTGGCGGCAGATCCGGAAGCGAATTCCGGCTGAACCATTGTGCATCCTCGATTTCTATCCCATCGACTTTGATCTCCCCGGACACATAACGCGCCCTGAAACCGATCATAAGTCCGGACGGAAAGGGCCAGGGCTGAGAGCCGACATAACGAATAGTATCAATGGTAACAGCAACTTCCTCGCGCACCTCCCGGCTCACTGTTTCTTCCACTGTTTCACCCGGTTCGATGAATCCGGCTACTAGACTGTAACGGCCGGCCGGAAATTTTGTATTATGGGCAAGCAAAATTTGATCTTTATCGTTGATAATACAGGCGAGAATTGCCGGACTAATCCGCGGATATTCTATCCGGCCGCATTGCGGACAGATCCGGGCAATTTCTTCCATAGAATCGTTATTCCGGCACCCGCACGATCCGCAAAACACTGATTCAGCTCTCCAATGCACTAGATGAAATGCACGGAGAATCGCCGGATCATTAGTCTCACGTACCGGAAGCGCACGCCATTGCGCCGGAATAGCTAACTCGGCCGGGAGTTCCGCATAATGAATATCAAGTATATCCGTACAAATTGCTTTGTCAAATGGAAAAGCCGCGGCATCTGATTCCGGAATCAGTACATTATCTCTTTGAAAGAGAATCCTTTTATGCATTTTTCCCCTGTTTATTGCTATATTTATAGTATATTCCGGTTTTTGTCAAGGTATGCTGCCCTTGCCGGATCCATTCATTCGATGTATACTGTATTCAAGGTGGATGTCATGAAACGTTTATTGTGGGGTGCATTTTTTTTCATAAGTGCGTTGAATATGTCAGCCCAAACGTTGCCGCGTCCGGATGGTTTTATAAATGATTTTGCTGCGGTGCTGACTGCAGATGACCGGCTTGCATTGGAAGAACTTACCGGAATACTACAAGAAAAAACCGGTGCGGAAATTGATGTTGTGACGATCAAAAGCTTTGGATTTTATGGCTATGGTTCAATAGATGAATTTGCGGTAGCATTATTTAATGAATGGGGCATCGGCCGTAGCGGTAAAGATGACGGAGTCCTTGTGGTGCTTGCGGTTGAGGATCGCGATGTCCGGATCGAGGTCGGTTATGGTCTGGAAGGAGTGCTTCCGGATTCTGTAGCGGGGCGGATTCTTGATAATGCTGTAATTCCGGATTTCCGGGAAAATAATTTCAGCGCGGGGTTGTTAAAAGGCGCTCAGGCGATTGCGTCAATCATCGCCGCAGAAAACGGAATAGATAGGGATTCCCTCGCACTGCCGGCTGTCGTGTCAGAATCTTCGCGGCCAAAATCTTCAGAATGGATTGGACTTGTTGTGTGGTGCGGTATCGTATTCACCGTGTTCATATTCGCTGCCAGAAAGGAAGGTGCAAAAAAAGGCCACAGCGGTGGGGGAACTTATCGAAGTTCCGGTGGCGGGAGTCACTCCAGCGGCAGCCATTCTAGTAGCCACCATTCTAGCAGTAGTCATTCCGGCGGACACTCTGGCGGCGGCGGTGCTTCACGACATTTTTAAAACTTGTGCATGAAAGGTGATAAATGGAGGTAAGAGTGCTAATTAATAAAAAAGAAATTATTAAAGGATGTATTTGTCTCATATTTATCGTGGTTATTTTTTCTATTGCATTTTCGCATGCAGTCCCAAGTAGTCTAAAGCTGTTATTAACCGTGCTTATGCTGGCGGGCATTGTTGTGTTTCATATTCGCCGGAACAAACATAAATAAGGAGTCATTATGAAGAATTATTTTAGAGTTATCAACCGGAAATCGGGTGTTGTGCTGCCGGATTCTGACGGAAAAAAAGAAAAATCCGGATCAAAAGAAAAAAATCCGGGGAAAAAAGTGTTCGGCCGGTCAGGCGGCGGCGGTGCGAATCGTACATTTTAATTTAAGGGAAAATTATGGCAGAAAAAAATAACAGCGGCATTTTTGTCTGTCTCGGCGTACTCGTTATTGCGTTTCTTTTTTGGTACATAAATACCAGAAATGCACTCGTTGTGGTTGACGAACAGGTGAACAATGCATGGGCAGAAATTGATAATCAACTGCAGCGCCGGTCGGATCTGATTCCCAATTTTGTAAATACAGTCCGCGGCTATGCATCTCACGAAGAAGCAATTTTTGCCGGAATCGCAAACGCACGCTCGAAAATGGCCGGCGCGACTACTGTTGAAGATAAAGCTTCTTCCTATAATGAAATGGAAAGCGCTCTTTCCCGGCTTTTGGTGATAACAGAACAATATCCGGAACTTAAAGCTAACCAGAATTTTATTGCATTACAGGACGAATTGGCCGGAACGGAAAACCGAATCGCGGTTGCCCGGCAGCGTTATAATACGACGGTTACTGATTTTAATTCCCGGATCCGGGTTTTTCCCGGTTCTCTTTTTGCATCAAGCATGGGGTTGCGTACCCGGCCCTACTTTGAAATAAATGAAAGCGCCCGGCAGGTGCCGCAGGTCAATTTTTAATTTTATTTTGGGGACAGACCTCTTGTATTTTTTTACAGTATATATATTTACACGGGGTCAGACCTCGATCTGAATTTGTGAATAGGATCCACGAATGGCACAAATGTACACGAATAAGAGAAATAATTAGTAAGAAGTATTCATTCGTGAATATTAGTGTGTATTCGTGGACCTCTTCCGGTGCGGCAGGCTCAGGGAACGCTTTCGACCACGAGGGGGGTGCCGGCATCACGACAGGCTCGATGCCCGGGTATCGAGACTGTCGAGATAGAGGCAGGGGGAAGACACCCCCTCATAGAATTGTTACCAGAGCAACCCTCCGTTGGGGGACACCCTCTCATTCCGGGATTATTTTTGATCCAGATTGTACACACCGTCCCACTCTTCAGCAGGCGGATTTTCCTGATAATCTTTGCAGCGTTTGAGGTAAATCTTTGTGGGTCCATCATCCGGATCATGCTGGAGCACGGCTTCAAAGGCATTTTGAGCTTCGAGCCATTTCCGGTTTTCAAAAAGATTCAAAGCGTGGTGAAACAATTCCACTTTTCTCGCGATTTCCGGACTAACATTTTCAACCGTATCCATTAATTCGTACAAACGAACCGGCTCGATAAATCCGACAACCCGTACTTGATCGAGCATTCTCGTAATGAAGCTCTCACCAATTTTTGATCTAGTCTCTCCGCTGATCAGGATTCCGGCTGTATCATATTGTTTGTTGACACCTTCCAGCCGCGCCGCGAGGTTGACCGCATTTCCCATGATCGTGTAGTCCATTTTTTGCGGTGTGCCCATGTTGCCGACCGTCATGTTTCCGGTGTTGACGCCGAGCCGTGTAAAAATCGGGGGTTCATCCGGACTTTTGATGATCTTTTTGAAGAGCAGCGCATCGATCACATCTTGATTAACCAACCCATTCGCGATAACTTCTTTATTCAATTCAATTTCAGCTTTTTTCATTTCGATAACGGATTTGCAGGCAGCGACTGCATTGTTTTCCATTTCCAACGGCGCACCAAAAAATGCAATGATCGCATCGCCCTCGTATTTATCTATGGTACCGCCATTTACCATAACAATATCACTCATCCTCGTGAGGTAATGGTTGAGTAAATTGACCAACTTCCGGGGATCCGGTTGATTCGTTTCCGGATCCTTCAACGCTTGAGAAATGGTTGAAAATGACCGGACATCAGTAAAAACCGCGGTTAATTCCCGGGTTTCGCCGCCGAGGTTGAGTTTTGTCGGATCTTTAATGATCTCTTCGATGACTTGCGGGGATAGATACCGGGAAAATGCAGTACGGATGAATTGTTTTTCTTGTTCTGTGCCGGCGAATGCAATTGATTCCCGGATAATGAGTGTGGCGAGAATGGCTAGGACTGGTCCCAAGGGTCCCAAAAAAATTCCTTTGGTCAAAAAGAGTCCGAGCGAGAGTACAAGCAGTACAAGCACCCCGGTAAATCCCATGAGAACCCGGATTCCGGGTTTGAAACGGCTGATCGCTAAGATGATGAGCGGTGTAAAAAGGAAAGCCACGAGCGCGCTCCACAGAGGGGAAAGCGGGGTAATGAAGGATTCTGAAAGAATTGTGTCAAGGAGTGCGCCGTGAGTACCAACATTTATGTAGGTTCCAAAAAATGGGTTGGAGCCGAGGTCCGTGGTGCCGGTGTCAACGCGGCCGATGATGCATATTTTATCCGGTAAGGTTTCCCTCAATGTCCGGTCCGTATCTTCAAAAAGTGTATGTACTTCTTTTAAATAGCCGGCTACTGTTTCAAAATAACCGGACTCGTCAAGAATCCAGGTGGCTGTGTTCGCATATTGCTCCGCTTGATTCAAGGCATCCGCACGATCCGGATCCTCCGGATCAACGCCGGCCACACTTTCGCGAATCCATGCAGCTTCTTCCGTATACTCTGTCGCGAGATTCCGGGTTTCTGCAAGCGCCTCTGTACTCGAATCCAACACCAGTGCGATAAGATCAAAAGCCTGCCGCCGGAGAGCGAGATAGTGTGCAAAGGCTTCATCAGAATTTTCAGCCATCGCCTGCTCTTTGGCCAGATCCGATTGTTCAAAAAACTCCATGGCTTGTGTCGATAATACTATAAAATCCGGAAAAATATTCGGATCGACTGTATGCAGTGCGCTCATGTATTTTCTCAGTTCAGATTCATACTGGGCGTGGTAAGAAAGTTGGGAAAAAGACAGATGCGTAAAACTATCAAAATAGTCAGTTACGGGCCAGTTGATCAGCATTGCCCCATCTTTATCCAGAGGAATCTTAACATCTTTTGGACCGGAACCGGGGAGCGTGACATTTTTAAGAGTCATGTATCCGGGACTGATCTCTATATCCGGCCGTCCAAGCCGGTTTATCAACGGTGCAAAGGCGAGCTGTAAATACCAGTGATCTTCTACTTTTTTAGCAAGAAAAATCCGCCGGCGGATACCATCAGTATCCACTTTCACGTTGGTATAACCCGCACCCCGGTAGGCGCGCCCAAGAACCGGCAGCGGCGCCAACACATCAATTTCATCTCCATACGGTATATTTCCATTTACTATAATAGGATAAGAAAATTTTTCCTCGGCAAAGGGCCGGCGCTCGGATTGCTCACCGATGAGCTTATCTGTCTGCAAATTAACCGTTCCCCATGTATTTCCAAAAAGCGCCACAGCCTGTGCCAAGTATCCATCATTATCCCGGCTGATAGCCATCGTTTTTTGGTACAAGGAATCCCGTTCAGCCCGGATGAGGTCCGCGAGATCCCGGGAAAACGAATTCGCATCGCTCGCAGGTATCTGTCCTCCGGCGATTGCACCAAGCAATTCCGAAACACTGGAACTCACCTCGGTAAAACTTTGTTCAAAATCCGTCTGAAGCCCTTGTTTAAGGTACACTTCATCGACATCGGTCGGACTATTATCCACATATTCAATATCAAAAATTACAGTCCGGGCACCATATTCCTTGAGTTTGATGAGTCCCTCGGCAACGACGGACCGGGGCCACGGAAACACACCAATATGAGCGATTGCTGGATCATCAACATCAACAAAAACAATATTGTCAATATTTCCATGGTTATTCCGGAATCCAAGAAATATATCATATATTTGATTCTCAAGACCTTGGAAAAAATCAGTTGCATAGAGCAGGGAAAAAACAAGCGCAGCCCCGATTCCCGTCAGGACCGACATGATTCGCAGCGAGAGTTTCATAATGATAATGTTACCGGTTACTGTTTATTTACGCAACCAATTTTTATTTTTAACTTTGGACGATATTTTAAAAAGTGAATCTTTTAGAAAAAAGTCAGTATGATCCTAATCTTCTTTATGGTGCAACACCGGAAGAATACTTTTGAGGCTGCCGGATTATTTTTTGCGAAAAATGCGCCGGAATGTAGTTGATTTTACTGATACAGTGCCGGAAGTAGGAGTAGGATGCCGGGGATTAGGGACGGGGGTCTGTCCCCAGTGCCCGGTGCCACGGCAGCCGCTCCAGTACCCACTCCGGTGCCGCACTCACTATCCGGGTAATCCCAGCCTGGTGATGATGCAATCCACCCCACGGCCAATCCTCCGGATTCTCGACCATACCGGCCTTTACCGGATTCTGATCGATATAGTTGTACACTGTGATGAAATCTTCATCGTCAATGATCTCCCGCGAGAAAAACCTGTCACCCCACAAATGGCCAGTTTTCCCGTACTTATGATTCCACCGGATTGCAAGGACCATTTTGATCCATTTCATTATTACTGAAAGACTTTGCCCCAATTCCGGCGTAATTAAAAAATGAAAATGGTTGTCCATAATACAAAAATTGTGAAGTTCAAACTTGTAATTTTTCTTTGTTTTTGCCTCCTCGATCACTTTTAAGAACATTTCCTTATCCTCGTCATCCTGCAAATCGAATGCTTTCCGGTTAACTTCTGAAGCCACATGATAGGTTTTTCCCTTGCTTGTATCCCCACGTTCTGGGCGCGACATAGATTCCTCCTTGATCGCCAGCAGTACACGGCGATCAAAGTAAGTACGGATCGAGCTAGTGGTTTTGATTCTATTGTCCAGCATTTTTTTACGAATTTTGGGGTCAGACCTCCAGTGTCTTATTCAACATATAAAATTAACTGGGGTCAGACCTCTACCTCTGTCCAAGTTTTGATTTTTTTGATAGTATTAATTGCATTGACCGTTGAGGAGGGATTTTTATGGTTATGACTATGCGGTGGTTCGGTCCCGGTTTTGACCCGGTGACTCTTGAACAGATTCGGCAGGTGCCAGGTGTGACCGGTGTCATTTCAACACTGTACAACAAACAGCCGGGCGAAGAGTGGAAAAGCGAGGAAATTACCGCGCTTAAAAATGCTGTGGAAAAGGCTGATTTGCAGCTTTCCGGCATAGAAAGCGTCAATATTCATGATGCAATTAAAACAGCATCTCCGGACCGTGATCGTTATATTGCAACGTATATTACGACTCTAGAACGCCTCGGTCAGGCCGGAATTCACCTCGTTTGTTATAATTTTATGCCGGTTTTTGATTGGACTCGCACCGAGCTTGCCAAGGTCCGGCCGGATGGCAGTACCACAATGGCTTACGATCAATCGATCATTGACACGATTGATCCTGACAATATGCAGGCATTGATTGAGCGGCAGTCCAATGGATTTATGCTTGCGGGGTGGGAGCCGGAACGTTTGGCAAAATTGGGGGAACTTTTTGCCCTGTACCGGGATGTTGATGAAAAAAAATTGTTTGAAAATTTATGCTATTTTTTAAATTGTATCATGCCGGTGTGCGATACCTACGACATCAACATGGCGATTCATCCGGATGATCCCGCGTGGCCGGTCTTTGGTCTGCCCCGGATTGTCACCGGAAAAAAGGATTTGCTCCATTTAATGGAAGGTGTAAAGAATCCTCATAATGGTGTAACTCTTTGTACCGGTAGTCTCGGCACGAATCCTAAAAACGATATTCCGGATATTATAGGGTCATTGAACGGCCGGATTCACTTTGCCCATATACGGAATCTCCTTCACACTGCGCCCGGAAAATTCGAGGAATCTGCACACTTGAGCAGTGACGGATCCATGGATATATTTGCAATTGTCAAAGCCCTGCACGATATTGGTTTTGAAGGGCCGATCCGGCCGGATCATGGCCGGAATATTTGGGGCGAAAAAGGAATGCCCGGCTACGGACTTTACGACCGGGCATTAGGCGCGGCCTACTTGAATGGTTTATGGGAAGCTGTCGAAAAAAATAGCTGAAACAACGAAAATGGGGTCAGACCTTCAGTATCTCTTTATGATACAATGAAATATTCGGGGTCAGACCTCGAACTGTTTTTTAAATTTCGGCTTGAATGAATGTAAAAGAGTAGTTATGCTACATTATCATATATACAAGGAGACCTTATGTCGGGCCACAGCAAATGGGCGACTATTAAGCACAAAAAGGGTGCTGCTGACGCAAAGCGCGGACAGATATTTACAAAACTGATCAAAGAAATAACAATTGCAGCTCGTATGGGAGGAGGGGATCCGGAGGCGAATCCGCGTCTGCGGACCGCGGTTCTCAAGGCCCGGGGCGCAAATATGCCCAAGACTAATATTGACAATGCCATCAAAAAGGGGACCGGTGACCTTGAGGGCGTCAGTTATGAAGAATTGTCTTACGAAGCGCGGCTCGGTGAAGCTGCAATCCTCATTGAAGTCTTGACGGATAACCGGAACCGTGCGGCGGCTAATATCCGGAACATTCTCACGCGTGCCGGTGCGGAACTTGCAAAATCCGGATCAGTGAGCCGGCTCCTCACCCGTAAAGGCATCATCGATCTGGATAGTGAAAAGTACACCGAAGATCAGATCATGGAAGTTGTGCTTGATGCGGGTGCAGAAGATGTTTCAACATCTGAAGGAGTCGTCGAGATAACGACCGCGCCGGAAGATTTTGAGGCGGTGATCAAGGTCCTTGAGGCAAAAAGTTTTGAAACGACCAGTGCTGAAATCAGTATGATACCGGAAGCGCCGGTTCTGCTTGACAACAGCGACACAGCTAAAGTGTTAAAACTCATTGAACGTCTCGAAGACGATGAAGATGTCCAGAATGTGTATTCAAATCTCGATATTCCTGAGGGATTTGAAGACGGGGAATAACCGGTGCCGGCTCGTGACGCAAGCAGTTACCGGATCATCGGTGTGGATCCGGGTCTTGCCGCAACCGGCTGGGGGGTGATCGAGGTTCAAGGTCAGCAGATCCGGTGTGTGTCTTATAATTGTGTTGAAACCAAGGCTGATGTCCCTCGTGCTGAGCGGCTTTTTTCTATTTATAAAGCTTTTTGGTCTGTTTTGCAGGAATATCAACCCGCGGAATCCGCAATTGAAACGTTGTACTTTGCCAAAAATGTATCGAGCGCCATTCCGGTTGCAGAAGCGCGGGGAGTTTTGTGTATGACATTGGCTCAATATGGCATTCCGGTGCGTGAATTTTCACCCAATGCCATAAAACAGGCCGTTGTGGGGCGGGGCATGGCCGGAAAATCCCAGGTGCAGGAACTCGTCCGGATTCTTCTTGGTCTCAACAGCATACCAAAGCCGGATCATGCTGCTGATGCTTTGGGAGTCGCTGTCTGTTGCGCTCATACACCGGTGTTTTAACGGAGTCCCTATGATAAGAAATGCAAATGCACAAGATGCACCCGCATTTTGTACTCTATATAATCATTATATTGAAAAGACATGCATTACCTTTGAAGAAGAGCCGGTTCCGGCCGAAATAATGGAAAACCGGATTCGTACGATTATATCCCGATTTCCGTGGCTTGTGTGGGAAGGAGATGCCGGGGTGCAGGGCTACGCATACATTCACCAATGGCATGAACGCAGTGCGTACCGGTTTACGGTTGAAGATTCCATTTATCTCGCGCCCGGTGCCGAGGGGAAAGGTATTGGTACACAGTTGCTCGCGAGTCTGTTGATACAGACGGATTCGCCGCGGCGGATTATGTCTGTTATCACCTTGCCGAATGACCGGAGTATTGCCCTTCACGAAAAATTCGGATTCACAAAAGTCGGCCACTTTAAAAAAGTGGGTTTTAAATTGAATCAGTGGCTCGATGTCGGCTATTGGGAATTGCTTCTGTGAAGCTATTTTCCGGACGCTCCGCCCTTGTCATCGGGGGTACCGGAGGAATCGGCCGGAAATGTGCGGAAGAATTGGGATCACGCGGGGCTTTTGTCACGGTACATGGAGGTTTTTCGCCGGAACGGCTGGAATCAACCCTTGAATCGATCCGGAACGCCGGGGGAGATGCCGATGGCTTTCTCTTCCCGGTAGAAAATCCAGAGGCAAGCGAGTACATTCTCACAAAAGTACCGGATCCTGATATTCTCGTGTGTGCATGGGGACCATTTTTACGCGGCGCACTCGAAACGATGACCGGATCCGACTGGTCAACTATGGTCAACCTGAATCTTGCTTTCCCCGGTTCCCTGGTTTCAGGGGTTCTTCCGGCCATGATCGCCAAACAGTGGGGCCGAATTTTATTGTTTGGAGGCACCGGCACGGACACAATTCGGGGATTCAGCACGACTGCCCTGTACTCCGCGGCAAAAACCGGTCTCGGTGTTCTTGCAAAATCAGTTGCCCGGACTGCATCTGCATACAGCATAACCTGCAATGTTCTCTGCCCGGGACTTGTTGACACCGAGTACAGCGATCCGGCCGCGATTTGCTACAACCATAAAAAAAATCCGGACCATCTTCCGCTGTATCCGGAAGACATAGCCCGAGTCGCGTGTGCTGTTCTTGAAAATCCGTCCATTAACGGTGCAGTCATTCCGGCTGATCGCGGTCTTGTGCTTTAAAAAACCAGCGCCAAAAATCGAGCACTCGTTCCGCCAATGGCACGCATTCCATGGGGTTCCTGCGAATCATAGTAAATCGAGTCGCCCGGATTCAAATCCAGGACGTGGCCGCCCACCGAAATTTGGAGTGTACCCTCTATAACATAATCAAATTCTTGTCCCGGATGGGTATTCAAGGCAATAGTATCCGAGGTATCAGCCTTTGCCTCGACCAAAAACGGTTCGGCTTTTTTCCGGTGAAATGTGTACGCAAGATTCCAGTACCGGTACATTGGACGGCGGCTCACCTCCGGCGCCTCGCCCGCACGGGTAAGACAGTAGGTTTTGAGACGCGATGGCTCGCCTTTTATCAGCTCCGCAAGATCGACCTGAAAAAATTCTGCAATTTTTATAAGCGCACCAACCGGAAAATCACTCTCGCCTGATTCCCATTGCCGGTATTCTAGTGTACTAAATCCCAACTTTTGCGACAATGTCTCACCGGAAATATCTGCAATTTCCCTGAGCACCTTTACCCTTTGAATAATATCCTGCACTTCTTCTGTCATAAGTCCTCTTTTTATCTTAAAAGTACTACAGCTTTCAATCAAATGCAATAGTATTTTTTAACTCCCGGATCCAGTGGAAAAAACCGGTAGAGGTCTGACCCCATTTATTTTATTATAGTATAAAGAAATATTGAGGTCTGTCCCCGAATCCAACATTAGGTTTTACACCGATAAGATGTGAAATAATTTTGAGTGTGATTGTATTTTTTGTTATTTTTGGATATATTTGTATTGCGACAGTAATAGTAGGTTTTATTTCTATACATTGTTCATACTTTCTAGAATACTGAACTGGCTATATTTTTGGTACATAAGGAGTAGCAGAAGTGAAAAAATTCTGGTATACAGCGGCGTTTTGCCTTATTTGTTTTACAGTCGGTACTAACTCTGTTTTTGCCCAACGGCGGGTTACTATCAAATTGGCATCTCTGGTTCCCGAAAATACCCCGTGGGGTGCGGCCCTGAATCAGATGGCAGCGGAATGGTCCGCGGCCACCAACGGAGAAGTGTCGTTGGTGATATACCATAACGGGATCGCAGGAAGTGAAGCCGATGTGCTTCGGAAGCTCAAGATGAATCAGATTCAGGCGGCAATTTTAACTACTTTTGGCCTCAATACCATTACACCGGGAATCATGACGCTGAGTGCACCTTTTCTTATCCGGGATAATACGGAACTGGATCTGGTGTTGAACGATCTCAAGCCGGCACTGGAACGGCAGATCAACGAAAAGGGCTTTTATTTTCTGGCGTGGTCAAAGGTCGGCTGGGTCAAATTTTTCTCCAAAGCGCCGGTTTTTACTCCGGCCGATCTGAAACGGCAAAAATTGGGAACGAGTGAAACTGAGCCTGCGCTGATGGACGCGTTCAAAGCTATGGGTTACCAAATGGTTCCGGTGGCGATGAATCAGGCGTTGGTGTACCTTAACGGCGGAATGATTGACGCAGTCTATTTGAGTCCGACCAGTGTAGGGGGCTTGCAAATATTCGGCATGGCGAAGAATATGGCCAGTATCAATATAGCTCCATTTCTGGGGGGAATCGTCATGAATCAGACTGCATATCGGGCGATTCCGGATAAATATAAACCGGAACTGCTCCGGATTACCAAAAAATTGGAGACTGATCTTGATTCTTCGATTCAAAAGCTTGAAGCAGATGTCATCGAAACCATGCGTCAGTACGGACTGGTGATCAATCAACTCACGCCGGCACAGGAGCAACTCTGGTATGATGATGTGAACCGCATCGTTCCTTCGCTTTTTGGTACAACTCTTGACCGGACGATATATGGAAGAATTGAAACGATTCTCAAAAATCACCGGTCAGCGAGGCGATAATGGCACAGAAAAAAACGGATATTCTGTGGACCATTGAACAGATACTTTGTTATATTTCCC
>BOBG01000004.1 GCA_026002265.1 Spirochaetia bacterium | reverse complement strand
GGAGGAGGGGTAAGAGGGACCACCAGGAGGAGGATAATCCAATGAAGAAAATTTTGTACGAAATGGCTGTAGTTTTGCTGTTGGTATCGTGTGATATGTTCACAACTTCGATAGCCGAATCAGCAGGACGCGATCCGTCATCAACGATTCCGGCAGTATTTGATGTGCCGGCTGCGAGGGCTTTAGTTGCGGCTGCAAAAGCTGATCCAAAACTTTCGCTTGCAGCTCTGGAAAAAATCGTGTCCGTGATGCCGAGCGCGGATCCGGCCGACAGGGACCAGTACCGGGTACTTGCTATCCAGGCGGCTAATGAAGCATCCGGCGTCAGCACTGCATTGTTGGCAAATTCCGGATCTTTGCTCTACGGAGGGGATATTAATGACCGCGCGGTGAGCCAGCTTATGTACAATGTCGCAAATGATTCCGGTTATCTTGATCAAGTTGTCCCGTACTTTGCGAAGTTGATAGATGCGCCGGATTATCCAACCTTGGCCAATCTGTTGAATGCAGGTCAGGCAAAAAACGAGGATCTCTTTCTTGCAACCATCGCGCTTATTCTTGCCGATGTGAAAGATCCGGCTTCCGGTACGCATTATATCTATGACACAAGCCGGAGTACCATTGATCTAAAAGAAGTTGCAAATGTTTTGCGTGATAAGTTTAAAGCACCGGAAGCAGACGAAGTTGCCAAAAAATTGAAAGCTTCGAGCGTTGATCAACTGGTTAGTTTGGGGCTGTCCCGGCCGGATGTGGAATCGTTCCGAAGCACAAATAAACCGTATATTACAGAAGTAGTGACCGCGTATGCAACTTCTATCGGAGAAAGTGTCGGGGCCCAAGGCGAGGTCGTTGCCCAGGCATTTGCCGATAAATTAACTGCGCTCGCAAGTACTATGACCAATACTAATATTAATTCATTGACCGCTCAACTACCGGCTCTGGTGAATTCAGTTGTCCAGCAATTCCCGGCAAACCAAGAATTTGCCCGGTCCATTGCCCAGACAATGGCTGACGCGGTGGTCACGGCCCTAACAAAAGCCTTGGATTCAGAGAATACGAAAGTCAAGGCAATTCAAGACGCTGCTGCTGCTGCCCGGAATGCGGCAAGCGACCCCAATGCCAAAAATGCCGCGGCCGCGGCTGTGGCAATCCTCGTAGCGCAGGATTCTAGCATCAATCTTCCGGTCAACACTGCGCTGGATAATTCCGGTGTACCTTCCGGGAACCTCGCAGCAGCAAAAACCGCGTATGCAACCGCCAGTGCGGGCAATTATGTCAACGCATACACCGTGGCGGTACAACAGGCCGGTGGGCTGCAGACCACTTCCGCTAATGTCACTAAACTCGATGATACGGTAGCCGGAAATCTGGCAAAGGAAATTCCGGCCGAGCTTGTCGTGGTGAGTGCCATTGCAGAAGCCATCAAACAGTTAAACGGGAACAATCCGGCAGTCGATGCACTGAATGCTACCATCAGCAAGACAACAGATGCGTTCAAAAAATTCTACGACATGGCTTCAAATATTAGTACGGCGGAGACTGAGGCAGCCCAGGTAAATACTGGAATAACCACATTTAAAAATAAGCCTACTAGTACAGACATTAGTGTCGTTACCACTCCGGCAGACTTGGCGCTTCCGGCTCTTCTTGCCGCGATTAACGATATTGATACAACCATTAATGCGGCCATAGCGGCCGGAGTTCCTTCAAATTCAGCAGTAATTATTGATGCACAAGCTAAAGCGCAAACTGCGAGGAACGCGTACAACAAAATTGGTTATTACAATAACGATGGTGATCGCAGTGGTGATTACGGCACCTTTAGACAGAGGCTGAATAAGTATAATAATAGTAGTGGTTTGAGTAAAATTAGTGCACTGGCTGAGGTAGTCGAAGCCGCCGGATGGTTAATTACCGACACCGACGATGCCCACTTAAAGAATCCACTGGAAGCCGCCGCGCTTGCCGCATACAAAGCCGCTGACGCAGCTAAAGCCTTGATTCCGGCAAAAGTTACCGCAGCCGACGGTGATGACGAAGCGGCTCTTTTTGCAGCAGTCATTACGGCAACATTTGGCAATGCAACAGAGGCAATCAAGGTACTAGGCTCTAAGATAACGGGCACCCCACCAAAAAATGATGGTATTGACTTGTTTAAAACAGTTGCAGCCGCACTTCCGGTAGGCGTGACCGCGGCCGGAACCTCCATCAAAAATACGCTTATTGATGCTGCGGAAAGTGCCGGTGAAAACGCCGCTGAAACAGCAGTCACTGCCAAAGCAACCGCTGCCGGCCAAGCCAAAGGCGCTGCGCTCGAAGCAGTGTTAGATAATAATTCCAACTGGGATATTGCAAACGGCGAAATTATTCCCTCTGTTTTGAAAGCATCTATCGGAGAAAGACTTGCCGAAGCCTATATGCTTCTGATGATTACCGTTGATAGTAAACCAACCGGAATCATCGGCTCTTTAATAGACGGCATCGGTATTTAACAAAGAAGCCCTTTATTCCCCCCATTGGGGGAAAGGGCTTAGCTTTTGTACGAGCTTTTTTCGGTGGTAATATGACTACAATTAAATATGCGTCAATAAAAATTTACGCTGTTTTTATTATGCTAATCTCTGCAAATAGTTACGGCATCGGCAATGATATTTTTGACATCGGCATTAACGCTAATGCAGATTTTAATTTCAATAATATCGAACATTCCGGAACATTATCCGATCTTGAATTTATAGATGGATTTAACAACCGGCCCCTTCTGGATATAAGTTTAGCTTTACACGGTGGCCGGTGGAATTTTTATACCGAGGCAACTATTTTATCGCTACGCGCTCCCATTATTCTTGATTTTAATTCCCTTTTTACCAATATGGTCCGGCGCGCTTATCTCGAATATACCGGTGATTTTTTGTATTTTAGCGTGGGCAGACGTAAGCAGAGCATAGGCGCGGCCGGTTACAACCTTTTTGTAAATAGAGATATGCCATTTTATGATGGAATTAATATATCAATTGGAAAAGAAATCGGTTTCAGATTTGACAGTTTGGTGTCATGGGCCAATTTAACCCGGTATATACCTAATGAAATTAAAGGTGATTCCGGCTGGGAACATTCCGGTGTTCTCCACAGTAAATATTTCATGTACCACGATTTAGCTTATGTCGGACCTACATGGTTTTTAATGATTGGCGAAGCTTCTTCGATAGCAAATCCAGCGAGTTTGTCGGATTTTAACGTCTTCGGCAGTGCTCATAATGAGCATTCCAGCCGGGTAAATGTCGCATTAGAAATTCAAGGGGCTAAAATATTTTTTGACAAGCTAATGATTTACGGTGAACTGGGTATTGACGATGTACCGACTCCCGCCTCAAGTACCGGAACCGATGCAGCCGGTAAAGTGGATCATCCTGATGCAATAGCGTTTGGATTAGGCGTCCGCTATCATCTTCTTGAAGGTGAAACGTTTGAATATCCTTCGTTTGATCCGGATAAAGGCATCCGGAAAAACATAAACTTTGGATTAACTGACACCGGATTAGTACTAGGATTTGATTATATCGTTGCAACGAGATGGATGTACAAAAAATCGAGTAGTCATACGGCTTACGGGGATTTCCGGGGACAATTAGGTTTTTATAATTATTTTTATACGCCTAATCTTTTTGCCGGTGAGGATTGGTACGCAGTTCCCTATGGATTAAAGTACGGCGGTGATTCTCAGCTTATTGCTCTTTCTGCACACTATACAAGCCAGAAACTCACAATAGATGGTGCTTTTAACGTTGTGTTGCAAGGCTGGGAGGGCCGGGAAACTGCGGCAAATCTTGATTATATGGGAGAAGCTGAACTTTCTGATGATCCGGATAGCCCGCTCTACTCGATAAATTGGTTTTCTTCCGGAAATATAAAACCTCAATTCCAGATACAAGCTCAAGCAGAATATGGATTTTTTAACTGGTTAAGTGCTTACGCCGGATTTAAATTTCAGTTTTCTTCGTTTAATCCATTTGTGTTTAATATCAATATAGGCGGTAGTGTACGCTTTTAATTGCTACAGTTTTAGAATTGATTAGTAATAAGTATTTTGAAGTATCATGAAAACAGAGGGTTCTGGTATATTCTCAGCCGAATATGCCAAAAATCCCTGAAGATATGTATTACATTGTTAGGGATACAACCGGAATTCTTAAAAATATGATAAGAATTCCTACATGAATGATTTGAATTCCTGAACAAATGATAGAAATTTCTAAGTGAATGACCGGAATTCCCAAGTGAATTAGATAATATTCTTGAGCGAATGATATAAATTCCCAAGTGAATAACCGGAACTCTTAGGAATATGACCAGAATCTTTAGGGATCTAAACTAAATTTTTGGGAATAATTCCTTGAATCGCTTGATTTTAAATTGTTTATCTTGATGCATTCATTCTCCACCTAGTGGGGATTAAAAGAGATAATGGAGTAACGTGTAATGATGAAAAAAATAGTTGTTGTTTATTTTTTGATCGTGTGTGCTCTTCCGGTTTTTGCTTTTGGAGCAAAGCAAATGCGTATGATTGATCCATTTATTCGATCTTCGCCCCGGACAGATGGCATGGGTGGAAATCATATCGCTGCAGTATCCGGAGTCGATGCATTGCTCATCAATCCGGCCGCGCTCCACATTTCTAAAAGCACTACACAATTTGCATCTCTCTCCATAGAAACAATTGGCCCTATTTTTGACATAGTCGGTTCGGCTAATATTTTGGGGGCTATGGGCGGCATTGCCCAAAAAGCCGGCGGGAAAATTCCATTGGGGATCAATATTCAAGGGCCTCTTTCCTTCGCCATGGTGAATCCTAACAACAGCCCGAACCTAGACAGAAATGACCGGAGGGGATTAATTCCACCCGGATCTGCCGAAGTACTGGACCGGAATCATAACGACTATAATGGGTTTGGGTGGGGCATTTTTGATTATGTAAGCGCAGATATTCGTATCCTCGGCACCACTCAAGTAAATGTAAAAATAGCTATGGATTTTGTTATTCCTTTTGGTATGTCGGCCCGGCTCGCGGATATGCCGAATTACACAGTAGATTTCGGGTTTAGTGTGAAAGCGCTTACGCGATTATGGTACCATAATAATGATAATCCATTGTCGGTATTTGACATTGCTGACGACAATTTTGATTTCGGCACGTATATCAGCGGATTGAAGTCGAATGTTTTCATAGGCGGAGGTTTTAATCTAGGCTTTTTGTACCGGCTTCCGGCCTATGGTCTTTCCTTTGCACTGACGGCAAATGATTTTGCAGCCGGCCTTTCTTATTTAGAAGAAAATCCTGCAATAACTCAGTACGCTATACCGGTGCTCAATATCGGAGCTGCATGGCAGGTTCCGGTTTTTAACTTTCTCGATCTTACCCTTATGCTCACCTACTATGATTTCAATAATCTATTTTACAACGATTATATCACAAAGAATCCTATTCTTAATCTTAATGCAGGTATAGAATTAAAATTTTGGGATACTCTTTTTCTCCGGGCTGGCATACAGGATATGCTCCTTTCGGTGGGGCTTGGCGTTGAATATGGTATATTTCAATTTGATGCTGCATTCCACGGCACTGAGTTGGGTAATGAACCCGGTTCATTTACGACATACGCGCTCGATATTGGATTTTCGTTCCGGCTTTAAGCCCGTTCTTTTTTATAGTACAAAAGGGGGTCTCCTCCCAACGGGGGTTGCTCTGGTAAAAATTCCGGTGGAATTTTTACGAATTTCTTTGTCCCCGGAAGAGGTCCACGAATACCCACGAATGAATACTTCTTACTACTTATTTTTCTTATTCGTGTACATCCGTGGATCCTGTTCATAAAAAATTCAGATCGAGGTCTGACCCTGATTATCTCATTATGTTGTAAAGAAATATGGAGGTCTGTCCCCAGAATCGAAAAAAATTTGCTCTAGACAGGTGCCTGAATCTTGACTATTATTAATTTTTACACTCATTTTTGTTGAAATGAGTAATTTTTTCACGATGGACCACTACATTAACCATGGAGCCTCCTTTATCTTATGTTCTTTTTGCCTTCGCGATCCTTGTTTGCAAGGTCTTTTTTTTACTCTGTGATTCGGCCATTCTCCGTTCCCGGAAAACATGGCTTCTCATTCAAGGAATCGAAGATCCGGTCCGCCTGAGTTCCCGGTTCCGGTGCCTCCTGACCGCGGCAGATATGTGTGTCGGTGC
The DNA here is from genome assembly GCA_026002265.1 of Spirochaetia bacterium. Taxonomy (GTDB): domain Bacteria; phylum Spirochaetota; class Spirochaetia; order Treponematales; family Breznakiellaceae; genus BOBG01. Next base: position 42,098 of record BOBG01000004.1, on the reverse strand, counting down.
GGCCGGTGCTTTTTTGATTATGAGTCTTAACGTAGCGATTCTGGAACTGTGTGTGGTCATCGTTGTGATAGCTGCTTCGAGTCTCCTCGCTGGAACTATTGGATCCAGTATTATTGCGCGGTGGACGCCGGAAAAAATTGTGAGGGTCTTTCTTCCTTTTATTAAGCTGTTCCGGGATAGAGTCACTCCTCAAGCTGTGAATCCGGAGACGACCCATGATGAATTCAGAATCGCGCTTATGGAAGGCGAGCGTTCCGGGACTTTTGAAAAAAAGGAGCGGGATATGGTTGAAGGGGTTTTTTACCTGGGTGACCGTGAAGCCGGAACTTTTATGACGCATCGTTCTGAGATTCAATGGCTTGATATCAACGCAGACGCTGACGAGGCGAAACATGTCGCGGTTGAATATCAGCATCAGCGTTATTTTCCGGTTGCCCATGGAACCTTGGATTCTGTGGTTGGAATCGTCAGTACCTACGATATTTTATGTACGTTGGCGGATCAGAAATGGCAGGGGCTCGCACAGCTTATGAAAGCGCCATGCTTTGTACCGGAAACGATGTCAGCGCTCAAGGCTTTTGAGGCATTTAAACAGGAAGATGCTGATTTTTTGGTGGTGATGGATGAGTACGGCGGCTTTGCGGGCGTACTTTCTGTACAAAATCTGGTTGAAAGGATTGTCGGAGAGCTTTCCATACCGGCGCAAGAAGCGATTGTCCGGCAAGAAAACGGCTCTTTTTTGGTAGATGGGACTCTTAATATTGATGCACTTGCTGTAGGGTTGAATATTGAATCTCTGGGCGGTGAACACCGGAATTACCATACTGTGGCCGGTTTTATTCTGGAATTATCCGGGGAAATTCCTCAAACCGGGAATTACTTTGACTATGGCGGCTACCGGTGGACCATTGTTGATATGGATGGAAACCGGATTGATAAATTGCTGATTGCACCGCTTGAAAGGGAAAATTAAGTGAAACTGTTGATCGTCTCTGTACTATTATGTATGGCCGCGTGCAAACCTTTTCCGGCTGTTGCACAAACTTCAGTACTCACTGAGGTGGAAGTCCCGGATTCTTCGAGTCAAAATGCTCCAGTGGACCGGGGTGAGCAGGTCATGAAGGCATTGTCCGGATCCTATCCGGGAATCATCGGTCCTGCCGAGTATCATGACGGGGATTGGACTGTGACGGTCCGGGGCGAGCTTTTTTACTATGCACAGGGGCGATTACTTCCGGAAAATTTGCATGAGCAGGCTGCGGACTACGCTGCTCAGAGTTTTTACCGGTACTCTGCGGGTTTGCCGGTATGGCAGGATTTTTCACCGGAACAATCCGCACGGATGCGGCAGTCGTCTACACAACGAACTACTACGCCGCTCAAACGCTCGCCGGCCTTTTGGGACGCAGTTTTTCGCGCACATAACCGGGACGAATCTTACTCGCGCCTCAAATCAATCAAGTTTTTGGGTTGGAATGTGATGGTTCATTACACGATTTTGGAGGAACTGGCTTTAGTCGAGGAGCGTATTCAAGAAATTGCCAAGACTGATCGTGCTGTAACTGCGTGGATTAACAATATCAATTCAGCTTCGGCATGGAACTGGCGCGACATTGCAAACACTTCGAGCCGGAGTTTCCATTCTTACGGTACGGCTATAGATATTCTCCCAAAATCTCTCAACGGACTCGCTACGTACTGGCTGTGGACCGCGGAAAGTACGCCGGAGTGGTGGGCAGTCCCCTACGAAAAACGTTTCCACCCGCCGGAACCGGTGATTCACGCCTTTGAACAGTACGGATTCATCTGGGGCGGCAAGTGGGCATTGTACGACACGATGCACTTTGAATACCGGCCTGAGATCTTTCTGCTTAACAACATCCCCTTAGCGGAATACCGGTAAAAAATTTCCTCCCAGATGATCCGGGAGGCTTTCTTATCCACAGATTAACACGGATTTATAGTCTTATTAATCCGTGAAAATTCGTGTAATCTGCGGATCTTTTTTTTAGTAGTCCATACCGCCCATTCCGCCACCGGGCATCGGCGCTGAGTCTTTCTTTTCCGGAATGTCCGTGATTGCACATTCAGTCGTGAGAAGCAGGCTGGCGATAGATGCCGCATTCTGCAACGCGGACCGGGTCACTTTTGCCGGATCGATGATTCCTTCTTTTACCATGTCAACCCACTGCATCTTCGCAGCGTCAAAACCAACACCGGCTTTTTCATGCTTGGCCTGATCAGCCACCAGAGAACCGTCTACGCCGGCATTTTCTGCGATCTGCCGGATCGGCTCCTCAAGCGCACGTTTAACAATTTTGAAACCGACTTTTTCATCATCGGTGCAGCCGGAAATATCAACTTTTTCCAGCGCGATAACAGCCTGAATCAGTGCCAAGCCGCCGCCGGAAACGATTCCCTCGGCGATAGCCGCACGAGTCGCTGAAAGTGCATCTTCAACCCGGTGTTTCTTTTCTTTCAGTTCTACTTCAGTCGTTGCCCCGACATTGATCACTGCAACGCCGCCGGCCAATTTTGCGAGGCGTTCCTGCAATTTTTCCCGGTCATAGTCAGAGGTTGTGTCCTCAATCTGGGATTTGATCTGTGCGATCCGTTCTTTGATCTCGTTTGACTTACCCGCGCCGTTGATGATCGTGGTGTTGTCTTTGTCGATCTTGACGGTGCGTGCCTTGCCGAGTTGACTCAGTTCGGTATTTTCCAGCTTGAGTCCCAATTCTTCGGTGATAAATTCACCGCCGGTGAGAGTCGCAATATCTTTAAGCATTTCCTTGCGCCGGTCGCCGAATCCGGGAGCTTTCACAGCAACTGTTTTGAGCGTACCGCGGAGACTGTTCAAAACCAAAGTGGAAAGAGCTTCACCATCAACATCTTCTGCAATGAGCAGGAGCGGTTTTCCGGTCTGCGCCACTTTTTCCAAAACCGGCAGCAAATCTTTCATGGAAGAAATTTTCTTATCATGAATGAGTATATAGACATCATCGTAAATCGCAGCCATCGTGTCACGGTCAGTCACAAAATAGGCGCTAATGTAGCCGCGATCAAACTGCATTCCCTCGACAAATTCAATGGAAGTGTCCATCGTTTTGGATTCTTCGACCGTGATGACACCGTCTTTGCCCACTTTTTCCATGGCATCCGCGATGGTATTGCCGATAATACTGTCGTTATTTGCAGAAACCGAGGCAACATGAGAGATTTCTTCCTTATCCTTGATTTCTTTGGAATTTTTCTTGATCTCCGCGACCGCAGATTCAACAGCTTTGTCGATTCCGCGCTTGAGTTCTATCGGTGTCATGCCGGCCGCCACCGACTTTAGCCCTTCTTTTACCAAAGAGTACGCGAGAACCGTTGCGGTTGTAGTTCCATCGCCGGCCACATCGTTGGTCTTTGTTGCAACTTCCTTGAGTAGCTGGGCGCCCATATTCTCAAAGGGGTCTTCGAGCTCCACCTCTTTTGCAACTGAAACACCGTCTTTTGTCACAGTCGGCGCACCGAATTTCTTATCCAAAAGAACATTACGTCCCTTCGGACCCAATGTCACCTTTACCGCTTTGGAAATTTGCTCGACCCCGGACAGTAGTTTCCGCCGGGCTTCTTCATCAAATAGTAACTGCTTTGCCATAAAAACCTCTCTAACTTGATTGTTTTAAGAAAAAATAATAAAAGTTAGACCTAACGGCAATAAAAATTTTTAGAGAGCTGCTGCTGAATTCCCGGAACTGCCGGATCCGTACATATTTTTATGGAAGACAAACCCATTTTTTGAACGTAAATCTGAATCAATTGAAAATTGATGCGTTTACTACAAAAAGTTTAACGTACTAGTTGACAAAAAATAATGAGTATGTTATTGTATAGTACAGGATTAGTTGACGGAATTTAAGAAGGGGGAAAAATGGCACAATCAGCTCAGAGTAAAAACTCACGTACTGCCAGCACTACACAGAGATTTTACTGTTCATGCGGCGGTGAAATTAAAATGAAGACTATGTTTGAAAATGACAAGGTCCGGAATGTTGCAGAGTGTGAAAAATGCAAGAGGACAGAGCGCCGTCCTTCGGATTTTGCTTAAGTAGTACACTTCCATAAAGAGATTGAATATTTTGAAATAGGAGTTCCTTTTGGCAGGAAAAATCAGTTCAGCAGAAAAACGGCACCGCCGTAGCGAGGAGCATCGGCTCCGGAATAAGTCGGTGAAAAGCTCGGTAAAGACGAGTGTAAAGAAATTTGTGACATTAGCTCAGAAAAAAGATGTTGATGCTGCGGAATATGCTTTGCGAGATATGATAAAAAAAATTGATACCGCGGCCCAAAAAGGTATTCTAAAAAAAAATGCTGTGTCGCGCAAAAAGTCCCGTATGCAAAAATTGTTCAATACGCTTAAAGCTGTGCACTAGGTTATTGATAATAAAGACAAAGTGGAAAGACGCTTGACTGCTCGGATAGACGGCTATCTTTTTTAGAGGAGGGCGGGCTAACGCTCGCTGCCGTTTCTCCTTCTTTATTAATGAAGGTTACGGCGGGAATTTTAATGACCGAAAAAAAAGTCACCAAGGGTGCCATCGTTGATTGGGTGGCCGAACGATCCGGGGTGAATGCTGAAGATGTTAAAACAGTTATTAACCTTTTTTTTGAAGCAGTAAAAGGTATTCTAACCCGGGGCGATGCAATCGAACTGCGCGGTTTCGGTACTTTTGAAGTGAGAACCAGAAAAGGTAAAGACAAGGCGCGTAACCCCAAAACCGGAGAGGTGGTTTCCATTGAACCGCATCGTGTTGCTGTATTTAAACCGGGAAAAGCTTTAAAAGGAGCTGTGTGGAATCTGGATGGTACTCAAGCCGATAAATGATTCCCATGAATACACACCGGAAAGGCGTTGATCTGGCGATCAATGCCGGTGCATTATGTGCCGGTATTGTGTTATTCGCCGGATCATTTCCTTGTATTCTTTTCGAGAATGGCTTGCCTTTTTTGGCATGGATTGCCTATATTCCGGTTTTCTGGCTCATCGGTAGAATACGCTTCCGTACGTCTTTTGTGTACGGTGCTTTGTATGGATATGGTGCCTACAGTTTATTTAATTATTGGCTTAGTGTATTTCATCCTTTAGCCGGTTTAATTGTTGATGGTATATATCTCTTTTATTTTGTACTGCTTTTTCCGCTGCTGAAAGCTGCGATTCTCCTTTTTCCGAAACGTGGGTATGTACTGCAATGGTTATTATGGATTAGTTTTGAATATCTCCGTACTCTTGGTTTTCTCGGCTATCCGTACGGCATTACCGGTTATTCTCAGTGGCAAGTGGCACCGGTGCGGCAGATCGCAGCCATTTTTGGAGTCTGGGGTGTTTCCGCACTAGTGGTATTTCCTTCGGTTTTTCTCGCGGCCGGAATCCTCCGGAACGATTGGAAGGCCTTTTGGAACCGGGAAAAAATTCCGGGTGCAGTGTGGATTGCTGCGTTTATTGGGACGCTCGTGTACGGTTCCCTTTCTCCAGTTGATTATTCATCTGCACCGTCCCGGCGGATCGCGCTTATTCAACATAATACGGATCCATGGCGCGGGGGCATCGCCGAGTACCGCCGGAATCTTGAGGTTTTGATCCGGCTTTCCGATGAATCTCTTAAAGAGAAACCGGATATGGTGGTATGGTCAGAGACTGCCTTCGTTCCTCGGATCTATTGGCATGATCATTACCGGGACGATCCGGAATCATGGGACTTGGTAAAAAAACTCCGGGAATATGTATCCGGACAGACTGTCCCCTTTGTCATTGGTAACGATGATGCCCGGAAAGATCCTGCAAAGAGCCGGGAACCGGATCAGCGGGTTGATTACAACGCAGTTATGTTATTTAACCGGGGTGAGATTCTTGAAGTATACCGGAAAATTCACCTTGTGCCGTTTACGGAGTACTTTCCTTATGAAAAACAATTTCCTTTTGTGTACAAGACTCTGAAAAATGCCGATACTCACTTCTGGGAACAGGGAACCGAGGAAACGGTTTTTTCGGTTAATGGCATCAAATTTTCCACGCCGATCTGTTTTGAGGATACCTTTGGGGATCTTTCGCGGAATTTTGTGAGGAATGGTGCGGAACTTTTGATCAATGTAACGAATGATGCATGGTCCAACAGCCTTCCCGCGCAGATGCAGCACCTTTCGATGGCGGTGTTCCGGGCAGTTGAAAACCGGCGTGCGCTTGTGCGATCAACTGCATCCGGGCAGACCTGTGCGATAGATCCGAATGGGAAGATTTTGGCAATGGCCGAGCCTTTTGCAGAAACGCAGATTGTGGTGACGGTTCCGCTGATGACCGGGAATTCTGTATACACTGCGTATGGAGATTTTTTGCCGCGTATCTGTATGGCGATTGCGGCTGTGATGATAGCCGCGGCGATTCTACGTTCCGGCTGGAAAAAGATTAAGCGGACATAAATCCGGGGTTTTTATGGCAAATGAAAGAAGAAGAGACAGTCCTCAGGTGGTACTGAGTAAAACAACGAGTTTTGATGGGATTCTCCGGTTCAAAGAAACGGTCCGTATTCAGGGCAAATTTAAAGGTACTATCGAAGCCCAGGGGGATTTGTTCGTTGACGAAGAGGCAGTTGTCGAAGCTGATAGAATCAATGTACATTCTTTAAGTGTTTCCGGGAAAGTAACAGCGCCGGTCTTTGCAAAAGATAAAGTGGATCTCTTTGCGGGATCAGAGTTACAAGGCGATCTGACCGCGACGCGGCTCCGGATTGCCGATGGTGTACTCTTTGAGGGGCGATGCACCATGACGACTGTTGACCGGGCAGTTGAAATTTTTTCACGGCCGACTGAAGAGATAAAAGCAGAATTACAACGGAATTATGAACAGCGTACAATTCTTGATTGAACATCTAATCAATGCCGGAGCCATGGCTGTACTCGCAGAATCCTGTACAGCCGGACTCGTTGCGGACAGGTTCGCTCAAGAACCGGGCGCGTCAAAAGTTTTATGGGGTTCCTTTGTCTGTTATACAATAGAAGCTAAAATAGCTATGCTTGGACTCGATGAATCAATGCTCCGAAATCATGGTATGGTGAGCTGTGAATGCGCGTGCGCCATGGCCGAGGCTGCCCAGAAAAAAAGCAGGGCAGTACTTGCGCTCTCGGTCACTGGATTGGCCGGTCCCGGGGGAGACGACCGGAATACACCGGTTGGAACGGTCTGGATCGCGGTTAAAAATGCAGATCAACGGACAGAAGCACAGCATTTTCTTTTTACCGGATCCCGTAACGAAATCCGGGACAAAGCCGCTGAAAAAGCCCTTGAAACATTGGTGCGGGCGAGCGGTCAAATATGATCTTGACGAAAAATGGTGCATAGGTTAGTATGTAGATAATTAATGCCGGTCAGTAGTTGTGAACTACCCAAGGCTAAAGACTTGGGCTTTACGCCGACTACGGTAATTTCAACATCTTTTTTAGTACATTGTCCTTTATCATAACTTCAAATTACAGGACGTAGGCTGGATACAGAATCCACTTAATTCCTTTGCTTATCGATAGAAAAATTCATGGAATTGTAGGATTGTTATGGCAATAGTTAAAAGAATTCGAAAAACATCAGATCCGGAACAAGCTGGTGGAAGTCTGAGTCTGGAAGCTCTTCTGCCGGAAGAGGGTGTTTCCGAGGAATTTGCACCGGAATCACCAGTGCATACCGAAGCTGGAGGCGAGGAATGGGAGGAAAGTACTGGATCCGAACATCCTCGTGCTGTTGTTATCCGTAAGGCGCGGCATAGTCCCCACGATACACGCGGACGCATTATGACGAATCATGCCGGGTCTGAGGGAAATGAACCGGCCGGAACCCTACCGGATGTGCCGGAACTGCCTTCTATGCCGGATATTTACGGTAAACCGGAACCCCATTTGGACCCGGAGTCACGAAAAACCCGGCTTTCGATCAATGAGCTGACGCGGCTGAGTATGGTTGATCTCCGGCGCCTGGCTGATTGTTATCAAATTCCCCATGAAGATATGATGGCGCTGCGGAAACAGGAGATCATTTTTTCCATTTTGAAGACGCACACCGAGCGCGGCGGCATCATCTATGCGTACGGATCTCTGGAAATTCTGCCGGATGGTTATGGTTTTCTCCGGAGTCCGCAGAATTCCTACCTGCCCGGTCAGGACGACATTTACATCAGCCCCAGCCAAATCCGGCTTTTTGCGTTAAAAACCGGCGACACGGTCTACGGGCAGATTCGGAGTCCCAAGGAAGGCGAGCGGTTTTTTGCGATGCTCCGGATTGAAACGGTTAATTATGACGACCCCACGGTGGCGCAGAACCGGGTGCCTTTTGACAACTTGACTCCACTCTATCCGGATGAAAAGCTTGATCTGGAAACGACTTCCGAGGATGTGTCTGCCCGGATCATCAATCTCTTTTGCCCCATTGGAAAAGGTCAGCGTGCGATCATCGTTGCGCCTCCGCGGACCGGAAAAACGATCATGATGCAGCGGATTGCCAATGCCATCACCAAGAATCATCCGGAAGTCTATCTCATTGTGCTGCTGATCGATGAACGGCCGGAAGAAGTGACTGACATGGAGCGGACTGTCCGGGCTGAGGTGATTTCTTCGACTTTTGATGAACAGTCAAGCCGGCATGTGCAGGTTACTGAAATGGTTTTGGAAAAGGCAAAACGCCTGGTCGAGCATAAAAAAGATGTAGTGATTCTCCTCGATTCGATCACTCGACTCGCTCGTGCGTATAATCAAACAGTGCCGACATCCGGAAAAATTCTCTCCGGCGGCGTTGATTCAAACGCACTGCACAAACCAAAACGCTTTTTCGGCGCTGCCCGGAATATCGAAGAAGGCGGCAGTCTGACGATTATTTCAACAGCTCTCGTGGAAACCGGCAGCCGGATGGACGAAGTGATTTTTGAAGAATTCAAAGGAACCGGCAACATGGAGATCAACCTTGACCGGCGTATCTCGGACCGGCGGCTTTTTCCGGCCATCAACATCAAAAAATCCGGCACCCGCAAAGAGGAATTGCTCCTCACTGAAGAAGAAATGCAAAAAATGTGGATTCTCCGGAAGGTAATCAACCCCATGGATGACGTTGAAATCATCGAACTTTTGATCGACCGGATGAAAAAATCAAAAAACAACGAGGCCTTTTTGCGTTCTATGAACACCGGAACTGCCGGCTTGGATTAAAAATGGAACGGCCGCCGTACTGCTTAGATTGTATCTATTTTTTCATCACCGGGGATCCTCATCTTCCCCGATCCTGTAGAATGTTCGGCTTAAGGAGCCGGAACCTTCCTTCGATAGAAGTATTTCGTGCAACCGGCATCCACTGTCCTTCATTCCGGGATAAAAAAAAGGAATAGTACCGGATCAAGCTTGACACTTTTGACCGTTTTTGTTAGAATAGATTTGAAAAATTTTAGAAGGAGTCATCATGGCAGTTCCCCGTTACAAAACTTCGAAAGCACGGACGCGCCGGCGCCAATCGATTAACATGAAATTGGAGGCGCCGCATTTAGTGGAGTGCAACACCTGCGGCAATCAGGTTTTATTGCACCATGTTTGTCCAAAATGCGGTTTTTACCGCGGCAAACAGGTTATTATTCCCGCATCAAAGGTCTAATATTATGGATGAATTGTTTATAAAAATGAAGAAGCTGATCGCTTCTAAACTGGAAATTGATGAAGCGAAGATCACGTTGGATGCTTCGTTCCGGCAGGATCTCGGAGCGGATAGTTTAGACACCTACGAATTAGTCTATGCGATTGAAGAAGAGATGGGAATCCAAATTCCGGACGAAAAAGCAAACGAATTCGAAACGGTCGGTGATGCTTACGAGTTTATAAAATCTCAACAAAAGTGAATCCCGCGCGGTACACCATACTTTACAATTTCCAAAGTTCATTGGAATTGCAGTTCCGGGATTTGAGTCTTCTTGATCAAGCAGTGACTCACCGGTCCTGTTCCAATGAATCCGGAACCAAGCTCGATAATGAACGCATGGAATTTTTAGGGGATTCTGTTCTAGGATTGGTCACAGCCGCGTTGCTGTACGAGCGTTTTACCGAAAAACCGGAGGGTGAATTGGCAAAACTTAAGTCCATACTCGTTTCTGAACGGACTCTTGCGGCTATTGCCCGGAGTATAGCTCTAAACGAGATTTTGCTCCTCGGTCAAGGCGAAGAACATTCCGGCGGAAGATCCAAAGATGCCATTCTTGCGGATGCGCTTGAGGCGCTTTTCGGCGCGGTGTACCTTGATTCCGGCTATGAAACAGCATCTACATTGGTCGGACGGCTCCTCGAGCCGGAAATGAGCCATGTCGTTGACAGCCGTCATATTCAGGATTACAAATCACTCCTCCAAGAATGGACCCAAGGGAAAAATCATAGCTATCCATGGTATAGACTTGTGTCTCAATCCGGCCCTGATCATGAGCGAACATTTCAGGTAGAAGTGGAAGTAGATGGCCGGATCTTTGGTCCCGGCATTGGAAAAAATAAAAAAAATGCGGAGCAGGAAGCGGCTCGAATCGCATGCGGTGCATTAGACATGAAATTATACATGACGAAGGTTCAATGAAAGCTATACTACACCTTGGGATCGATATCGGATCAACAACGGTAAAAATCGTTGTTATCAATCCGGAGACAAAAAAACTGCTCTTTTCCCGGTATATCCGGCATAATGCGTATCAAGCAGAGACGGTACAAAGCCTTCTTTCAGAAATGTTTGCCCAGTTTCCTAATAGGGCGTTCCGGGCAGCGGTCTGCGGTTCCGGCGGAAAGCCTATCGCCGATTTGATTCATGCGCCTTATATTCAGGAAGTTGTTGCCAATTCTATCGCTGTCCGGATTTTTTACCCGGAAGCAAGGGTTGCAATAGAGCTTGGCGGGCAGGATGCGAAGATCGTCTTTTTTTACCGTGATGAAAAGACCGGACGGCTTATCGCTTCGGATATGCGGATGAACGGGAGCTGTGCAGGCGGGACCGGTGCATTTATTGATGAAATTGCAACGCTTTTGAAGATTCCGGCTGAAGAATTCGAATCTTTTGCCGCGAAAGGGACTTTTGTCTATGATATTTCCGGCCGGTGCGGGGTTTTTGCCAAAACTGACATCCAGCCCCTGCTCAACCAGGGAATCCGGCGGGAGGATATTGCCCTTTCCGCTTTTCATGCGATTGCGAAACAGACCATAGGCGGGCTGGCACAGGGACTCGAACTCAAGCCACCGGTTATATTTGAAGGCGGACCTCTTACCTTTAATCCAACGTTAATTCGGGTTTTTGCCGAATGGCTGAATCTGTCAGAACCGGATATTATCCGGCCGAAAAATCCGGAAACACTTGTAGCTTATGGTACTGCGCTGGCAGTGCAGGAAATGTTTTCTGATCACCGTGAATCATTGGTGCCAGAACAAATTATGCCGGCACTCGCCTCGTACCGGCGCAATGCTGTCCATGCGGAATCCGGAAAACTTTATTTCATTTCAACAGAAGAACATAACGCTTTTGATGAACGGCACCAACTTCCTACGCAAAAAAAGCCGGATGCAAAAAGGGGTGATACGCTCAAGGTGTATGTGGGAATAGATGTCGGTTCAACGACCTCCAAATTCGTTTTAATTGATGAACATGAAAATATTATTGACTCTTTTTATGCTGGAAATAAAGGCGAACCCCTGCTGGTTATCCGGCAGGCACTCCTTGTACTGAAAAAAAAGTACGATGATTCCGGTATAAAGCTTGAAATTATTGCATTGGGAACAACCGGCTACGGCGAATTACTGTTTGATAAAGCTTTTGGTGCAGATTTTCATACAGTAGAAACAGTTGCTCATGCGGCGGCCGCACAAAAATACGTGCCGGATGTGACCTTTATTCTTGACATCGGCGGTCAAGATATGAAGGCAATTAATATTTCCGGCGGTATTGTGACGAATATTACAGTAAACGAAGCTTGTTCAGCCGGTTGCGGTTCTTTTTTGGAAAATTTTGCAACTACGCTTAATATTCCAGTAGAACAGATTGCCCAGACTGCATTTAATGCGAAGAATCCGGCTGAATTAGGGAGCCGGTGTACCGTATTTATGAATAGTACGATAATTACGGAGCAAAAAAACGGCAAGCAGGCGGACGATATTATGGCTGGTTTATGCCGGTCAATTATTGAAAATGTTTTTACCAAAGTGATCCGTTCTTCAAATTTTTCCGGAATGGGGGATAGAATTGTCGTACAGGGCGGTACTTTTAAGAATGATGCGGTGCTGCGGGCTTTTGAGCAGTATATCGAAAAGCCGGTAACCCGCGCTCCATATCCGGGGCTGATGGGTGCGATAGGCATTGCACTTTTGACAAAAAAACATATTTCTAAAACTAGTTTCCGGACTCGGTTTATTGGTTTTGATGCGCTGCCTCACTTTAATTATACACAAGAGTCAAATATAACATGCCGTTTTTGTACAAATAACTGTTCACGGACCGTGTTAAAATTTTCTAATGGAACGGCATGGGTAACCGGAAATCGGTGTGAACGCGGTGAAATTATCGGAAATCCGGAAGATGCAGCGCTGAAAGAAAAAGTAAAAAAAATAAGTGCGGAAATGAATTCGGTACCGGATATGATACAATTCCGGGAAAAATTATTATTTCAAGAATATCCTTTTACACCGGTTTGTCCTGACCGGAATATCACCATAGGAATTCCGCGTGTCCTTGATTTTTGGCGGAATATACCGTTTTGGACTGTCTTTTTTCATGCGCTTGGATTTAAAACAAAGATTTCACGCGCCAGTTCCCGGACATTATTTGAAGAGGGTCTGCCCTTTGTAACTTCTGATACTGTATGCTTCCCGGCAAAACTTGTCCATGGGCATATTAGGGATTTAGCGAAGAGTAATGTGGACCGGATATTTATGCCTTTATTGAATCAGCTTCCGAGCGATAATCCAGAAAAAACAAGTGTATTTACATGCCCGGTATTAAAAGGCTACGGACTGGTGGTAAAATACTCTGATAATCCGGAAAAAAGATGGAATATTCCTTTGGATGCACCGGTATTTCATTGGTTTTCTGAGCGGGACCGGGATAATCAATTATGCCGGTATATGACGGAAACATTCGGTGTTGCAGAAGATGATATCCGGCAAGCAATTGCCCAAGGCGATACTGCACAAAATTCTTTTATGGAAACAGTGGTGAAAGAGGGGAGCCGGATAATAGATGAAGCGGAAAAGCGGGGAATATTTGCGGTTGTTATTGCAGGCCGTCATTATCAATTTGATCAATTAGTTAATCATAATTTATCGAGGTATTTTACCGGATTAGGAATACCGGTCGTAACGGTGGACTCGCTTCCGGGAGTGCAGGAGGTGGAGCTCGCAAAAACTATGCTTGATATTAATAACAATAATCATGCGCGGCTCCTTTCCGGTGCAATACTTACGGCGCAGCATCCGGCGCTTGAATATGTTGAGATTTTCAGTTTTGGGTGCGGCCATGATGCGTTATATACCGATGAGGTCACTCGAATTATGCAGGAAATTTCCGGTAAATCGCCGCTTATATTAAAGCTTGATGAAAGTGATGTGGCCGGTCCTCTTCGGATCCGTATACGCTCATTTATTGAAACGGTAAAAGCGAGACGTCAGCAGGAAACCGGTAGCGTGGCAGTAAAAGAATTGAGCGATCCTTATGTCATAAAGTTTACGAAAGCAGATAAAAAATTAAAAACGATTTTAGTGCCGAATGTAACGCATTATTTTTGCAAGATTATGTCCGCTGCGCTCCGGCAAGAAGGCTTAAAAGCTGAACCCTTGCCGGTGGGCGGCAAGGAGGCGATGCAGCTTGGTAAAAAGTATGTACATAACGATATATGTTTTCCGGCGCAGATGATAATCGGCGAAGCGCTCGCTGCACTACAGAGCGGGAAATACGATCCGGACAGCGTGGTTATCGGTACCGGTAAAACTTTATGTGATTGCCGGCTAACGAATTATATGGTGTTGACACGTAATGCGCTTGATGGTGCCGGTTTTCCCAATGTACCTATTCTTTCGACTGATTTTCTTGATATGAAAAATCTTCACCCCGCGTTCCGGTTTACTAAATTAACCTATGCACGGACAATGTGGTGTCTAATTATGGTGGATGTTCTCGATGCGCTCCGCCGGAAAATACGTCCCTACGAGATTAATAAAGGTGAAACTGACTGTATATTTGAAAAATCGAGTGACGAAATTAGTGAGTCGCTTTTCCAAAAAGGAATGATGGGCGCATTGGATTCGTATAAAAAAGCCGTTGATGCACTATGTGCAATACGCTATGACCGGAAAAAGCCTAAACCGCTGGTTTTTATTACCGGCGAATATCTTTTGACTTTTCATCAGGGATCCAATTTTCACATTGAAGAATATCTTGAGAAAAATAATATGGAAGTAGAGTTACCGCGGATGTACGATGTGTACCGGAATTTAATGCTGCTCCATACTGTTTCCGAAATAAAAGATTTTAATGTGTACCATCCGTTACCGGATATGTTGTATGCATTTGGCGGGGATAAATACTGTGATATTACCATTGGTATTATGGAAAAAATTGCAAAAAAACATCCTTTGTACGAACCGTGTCTGCGTCTCCCGGAAGCGGCAAAAATAAGTGATCATATTATCCATCACTCTATTCAATCCGGGGAAGGCTTTATGATGGTGGCTGATATTTTACACCGTGCGGCAGGTGGAGTGAAATCATTCGTTATTCTACAGCCCTTCGGCTGTCTGCCGAACCATATTTGCGGGCGCGGCCTTATTAAACGCATTAAAGAAGAGTACCCGGATATTCAGATTCTTCCATTGGATTACGATCCGGACACTAGTTTTGCGAATATTGAAAACCGGCTCCAAATGTTAATTATGAATGCGCGGAGTGTTGAAAATACTAACAATATCTCAAAAAAAAGCGCGATCCAGTCTGAACTGCATGAAGCAGCCGATTCCCCATGCTTGACACACTGAAAACCGGCGAGTATGATTGCGGAATTGCCATAAACGGCCACGTAAAATTTGGATCATTAAGGTGGAAATATGAACCCGGTTATAAGAGTTGCAAGAGAAATAGTAATCGGGTGGATAATAAAATTATTCACTTCAAACGATGTTGTTCGTTATGAAACATTAAAATTAGTCATAGAAGAGATAAAACAAAAAAAAATTCTGGGTGATACAGCAGAATTAGGTGTTTACAAAGGTGATTTTGCAAAAAAAATCAATGCACACTTTCCTGACAAAAAATTATTTTTATTTGATACTTTTTCCGGATTTGATGAGCGCGACGTAAAAACAGAATTAAAAATGGGTTATAATATTACGAAGACCGGCGATTTTTCTAATTCTAATATTGAATTAGTGTTAAAAAAAATGAAATATCGTGAAAACTGTATTGTGAAAAAAGGCTGGTTTCCGGAAACAGCAGAGGGTATTGATGAGAGATTTTCGTTTGTGAGTATTGATGCTGATCTGTTTGAACCAATTTATGCAGGACTAATGTTTTTTTATCCATTGCTGCAAAAGGGCGGGTATATTTTTGTACATGATTACAATGGAAAAACCTATGCGGCAAAAGAAGCTGTGCAAAAATTTTCCAAAGAATTTAATATTCCGTATGTCCCTTTGAATGATATCTGCGGAAGTGTTATTTTTTCTAAATAAGTTTAGATGGCGAATAAAGAAGTGGAACAATTCAGCATTGAAAGCATAATTTTTACATTTTTCTTCTTCAGCTTTTTAGGTTGGGTTTGCGAAAGTATACAAGAATCGATAATTAGACAGAAATTGGTAAGCAAGGGCTTTTTCAAGGGTCCGATTGTTCCATGCCAAGGTATCGGCGGACTGTGCGTTTATGCATTGAGCTTTTCGCTCAAAGCATATCCGGTAGCAGTATTTTTTACCGGCATTGTCGTATGTACAGCCATTGAATATATCACGGCGGTATTTTTGGAAAAATGCTTCAAGGTAAAATGCTGGGATTATTCAACATACCCTCATACTAAATGGTGTCATTATAAGGGCCGCATAGCCTTAACAATATCGCTCTTTTTTGGTATTATAACACTTTGCGTGGTATATGTTTTATGGGATGCTGCACAGGGCATTATCCATTTTTTTGGAAATTATATGTGGCTGCTAAACGGTATCCTGATCGCAATCTTTTTGGCAGATGTTATCTATACTTGTACTAAATTGCTCCGGTATAAAAAAGCCGGAATAAAAATAAAAGGCTGGGCTGTATTTTCAGATGCCGGAGAGTAGAATGAAAAATAAAGAACTGTTCAACGAATATGCCGAAGAAATACTAACGAGTAATATTTTTGATATGTGTAAAAACACTTTTTCTCACGGTACTATCAGTATTTATGAACATAGTCTTGCGGTAGCGGAGTTAAGTTTCTCGATGATCGAAAAAAGCCGGCTTGACAAGAAATGCGTGGTCAGAGCCGCGCTTTTACATGATTTTTTTCTGTATGAATGGCATATTCCCGGTAAAAGATACTTAGTCCATGGATGGGTACATCCGGCTATTGCAGCGAAAAATGCAAGGGAAATGTTTAATATATCCGATAAAGAATATTCCTGCATAAAAACTCATATGTGGCCATGGACATTATTTCACCCGCCGTTATACAAGGAAGGTTGGATTATTTCCTTTGCTGATAAAATTATTGCCATACAAGAAACTTTTTTACGAAGAGGTAAACGGCATCAGTTGGAGGATCCCGGTAGGAAAATTGATGGTACTGTAGAGATTTAAGAATTAATTCTCTACAGCGGATTAACAAAAATCCGTTACAATGATAGACTAATCTGTTTTTCCGGAATGTGGGGAGAACCGGAGTCCGGATGCCGGTTCTAATGATAGGAAAAGGATTTATCATGGAAAAAATTCAAAATATTCTGTCGGTTGTTTTTTGGGGAAATACTGTACGGAGTTGGCTTTTTGCGCTCGCCTGCATCGCGGGAGGATTTATCGCAGGCACACTCTGCTCCATTATCCTTACGACAATAGCAAAACGTATTGCTAAAAAAACAAAAAATTCCCTTGACGATGCCCTCATTATCGCGCTGAAAAATCCTTTTACGGTACTTTTTTGCATCGGCGGTATAGCGTTGGGAGTCCGGCTGCTCACATTCAGAGAACCAGCCGCAGAACTCATTCAGCGTGTTTTGAGTTCCGGCGTTATTTTGGTACTCGCATGGGCATTGGTCAGGATTCTCGACATTATCATCATACATATCGTTCCACCAAAAGGAACTTCGTTTCTTTCAAAACGAGAAGTTGATATTCAGCCGATTCTCCGGAAATTTTTTAAAATGCTTATATGGGTACTGGGTATCGTCCTTTTTCTCCGGAACCTTGGCTACAATGTCAGCGGACTCATGGCCGGCTTAGGTCTCGGCGGTGCAGCCGTCGCGCTTGCCTCAAAAGACACATTGGCAAACTTTTTCGGCTCGATCACCGTTTTTGTGGATCGTCCGTTCAGGATCAATGACCGAATAAAAATCAACGGCTTTGAGGGATTCATCACCGACATCGGCATCCGTACCGCCCGGATCCGCACATTGGACAACCACACAGTCGTTATTCCCAACAGCCTTTTTGCTGCAAACCCAATCGAAAATATAAGCGTAGAACCGAACACTAAAGTGAGTCAAATCTTTAATATAAAACGTGATAAAGGCCGGGAAATAGTTGAATCCGCATTAAAAATTTTAATTGATATTGCATCTTCAGTGCCCGGAACCGGTGGAACGCCGCAGGCTGCTATTACCGGCATCACCGGAAATGCGTGCCAAGTGACTTTTGTTTTTTATGTTGCAAAGGGTTCAGATTATTTAAACACAGTTAATAAAGTAAATGCTGAAGTACTTAAACGTTTTGAGGAACAAGGTATCTCCTTGGCATAATGATGAATAGCCAGACGCTTTTATACCGGTTTTTATCCGGAATCATAATCATTTTGATTCTCATACTTGCTGCCGGAACGGTTTACGCATTTTTTTTCCGGAGTACAGCGCAAAAACCTTTTGTCCGGAGTGGAACTCAACCGGAGTCTACTCCCGATTATTCGGTTCCCTTTTTTACTGAAATCGGCCGGATCCGGGCACAAACTGCTGATTCTACGCCGGTTAGTATTATTGTCACACCGGTTTTTCCGCATATTTTTTCGGATCAAAATTTTACTGAAGAAGTGCGTCACACGATTCCAGCTTTCCGTAGCGCCACTCAGGAATATTTTCATTCTCTGCCGGCTTTTCAGATACGGAATCGTTCCGAGGAATCAATAAAGACGGATCTTCTTTCCCGGTATAATGCTTTACTGCGGCTTGGCCGGATAGAAACGCTTTATTTCGAAGATTTTTTGTTTATAGAATAGGAAAATATGTACGATTGCTTGCGTATTGTTGACAATATTGTATACCTTGACCTAAAGGTAACGCCGGGTGCATCCCGATCACAACTTATTGCGGTGCAAAATGGTAGACTCCGGGTAAAAATTGCCGCAGTTCCGGAAAACGGCAAGGCAAATAGTATGCTCTGTGCTTTTATGTCGCGTCTGCTTGATTGCCCAAAAAAAGATATTTCGCTTCATTCCGGTGCAGCATCACGGTTCAAAACACTCACTTTTCCCCTTTGTCATCAACATCTTGTGGAGAATCTTCTCGATACTGTTTCCCGGTAGTAATGCCGGGTGTTTTTTTTCATAAATGTTGTATTTTTTATTATTAGGAGAAATTTTGTGAAATTTATCATTGTACTATTGTGGGCAATGCTTGTCGCCAGCCCGGTTTTCGCACAAGAGGCAAAAAGCAATTCTCTATTTGACCTTATTAACATCGAGACATTCCCTGTTGCCCGGGTGAATGTGACGGGAGATTCAGCTCAAAATGCTGACTTTCAGCAATTCCATGACAGCAAACGGTTTTTGCGACTCGGGTTTGAATTTACTACTGACTTTGGGCTGGAAGTTAATCTCAATCTCGATATAACTCAAGGGATAACAGCGAATAAAAAGAATCCGCTTTTTTTGAATATCCCTTTTGCACCAGGTATTGGTTTAACCGGTTTTATTGATACCCATACGCCGTTTGAGTCCTATGTCGCGTATGAAGGCGATTTAATTGATCTTTCTGTCGGGCGGCGCAGGTGGGCTATGGGTGCGGGCGATTATAGTTTGTCAGTCGGTTCCCATGCGCCGTGGTTTGACGGTATGTGGTTTAATCTGCATCCTACGCTATCAGGACACCGGTTTGATTGGACTTTTTTAGTTGCGGCAGATACACCTATTTTTATTTCAACGTGGAATGAGGGAAATTCAGCGCACAGTTCATATTATTGGGATACGGATGCTGATAAGCCGCTGCTTAATAGTTGGGCTGGACGCTATTTCCTTATGCACAATACTTCTATATGGGGAAATACATGGAAGTTCAGCATAGGTGAAACCGCGCTGGTGGTCGGTAATCTTGACCTGTATACAGGCAATCCAACAAGTATATGGCATTCAGTTTTCCTCGGCCATGTCAATATAGAAATACAACTTGCCTTTGAAAAACGGATTGCCGAACAGTGGCGTGTGTATTCGGAGCTGTTGCTCGATGATCTTCCCCTTGAGGGCGGGCTAACTAATCCGTTGTCGGGCGCTTTTACCCTCGGTGCGGATTACCAGCTCTTTCCCGGAACAGAACGCTATACAGGTCCGGTACAAAATCCCCTTTACAATATCAAACGTGAAGATAATCTGCGCTTTTCCGGCGGATTGGTGCTTTCTGCTCAGTTTGTTCTCACTTCAAGGTATGTGTACAGCCGGGCAGATGATGAAGCAATTGAACGCTTTACTATGACCAAGAATGTCGGAGCCGGTGATTTCTTTTTGTATGAACACTATATAGGCTTTGAGTATGGACCGGATACTTTCCTGACTGCTCTATCTGCGAAATGGGAGAATAAATCGTTTTTTGTAACCGGAAATCTGGCATTTATGCTCCGCGGTGAATTCGGCGTAAATGATCAAAAGCAAGCTGAGGCTAGAAGTTGGACCGGTTTTACTAAACAAGACGGCGGTGCAAGTGATTGGTTTTTCAGCGACACCCTTGCAGGTGTGCAGTTTGTTGCTACTGTCGAGGGCTGGTATGCGCTTCGCAAGAATCTTTCAGCGTACGCCCGGCTTCAAACTCAACTTACGAATATAACCAATTATGATAACCGGTTTTTATTTGAAACCGGCGTTTTATTCAAGCTGTAGGAATTATCAGCAGTGAGTAATTTCTATAGAATTGTCTTATTTCTTCTTGGCCTCAGTGCCGTTAATGCGGTTGATAACCAGCGGTGGATTGAACTGGAGCTGTTCCCGGTGTTCGTTATCGGGCAGGAGCGGGACATTGATTCTATTACACTCAATGATTATGTACAGCATAATAAATTCATGGCCATAGAATTTGGCTTTAAGCTGAAAGGTTTTGAATTCTTTACGGCGATCAATCTTTTTCAGTCGCCTCTCGGCTACGCCGATAATACCGGGTTATCCAACCTTCCTTTTTTTGTCTCAGGTACATTTGATATAGCTGATATTTTTCCTGACACGCCGGCAGAGGGCTTTGTGGAATACCGCAACGATAACTTTGATATTTCCGCTGGGCGGCGGCGTTGGGCATTGGGCTACGGCGAGTACAACATGGCGTTGAGTCGCCAGGGGCTTTACAATGATGGCTTCTGGTTTTCGCTGCATCCTGAAACTGCACAGGGCGGCCGGTGGCACTATGATTTTCTGCTTGCAGGCGATGAGGGAAAAATTGTTGAAAAGCTTATCCGCGAGAATACGTTAGGGGATATGAGTGCTACGCGGTGGTTTGCGGTACACAAAATCGGTTATGAAGGAAAGAGCTGGCGCATAGGACTTTCTGAGAATATGATGATTGCAGAGCTGGATCTCGGCACCATGCTTTTTATGCCGATTTGGCACAATCTTTCTTTACAGCAACTGAACGACAGTTTTGATTTAAGCTTTGAGAAACGCTTTGAGCATATACGGATGTACGGCGATATTCTGATGGATGATTTCACTTTGCCCCATGAAGTCAACGGCGGTAATCCTAATGCATGGGGTTTTTATCTTGGTGCGGACGTACGGCTTTTTGATACACCTTCTTTTACCGGAATTAGTTACGATAATTATGAAAGCCTAAAGGCAGAAGATAATTTTGCATTTACTGACGGTTTTGTACTGTCATTTCAAGCTGCTTTAACGACCCGCTATGTCTATTGGCGTAATACTTCGCACCCCCTTGGTACATTTACCATGCACCGGCGCGTACCCAATGGTATAATCGAAAATTATATCGGTTTTCCGTATGGAAATGATGTACTTATGGCAAAAGCATCTGCCACATGGAATAGTACAAAGTTTTTAGCACGGGGCGGCTTGACACTGCTTCTACTGGGACACGATAACATGGTACGTTATTATACGGACAATGATTATACGATCAGCAATATTTTACCGGGGGATCCGGTTGCAAGTACGGTTCAAAGCGATTCTAACTGGTTTTTTAGCGGTATAAAAACAGCCAACCTGCTTTTTAATCCGGAATTATACTACGCACTTACGCACAATATTTCTGCGTACGCAGGGCTTAATCTGCGTCTTGTACTCAATAATATTAAATATAGTAATGTAGTATTCAATGTAGGAATATATATGAATTTTTGATTGCAGAGTTTCTAAGCCTATGGACACTATCAATCCAGCTTATCATACCCGGTGTTTGCTACGGATAGATTAATCCCAGAAGTAGTGGAACATTCCCCAAGAGTTTTAGAACACATTCTAGAAATATTGGGATACATTCCAGAGGTGTTGGGCTATGTTCCAGATATATTAGAACATTCCCTAGAGCTTTTAAAGTATATTTCAGCAGCATGAGAACAAATTCCAGCTATCTTGGAACATTCATCATACATTTTGGGAAAGACTCTCTTCATCTTTGTATCTTTTTTGTTTCTTATGGTTCTGACCGGCTCAGAAACACCTTCGATGTTTCGATACTCTTCGCTGAACGGTTCAGCCGCCTGTCGAACCCGGTCATTTTTCTATTTTCTGCGGCTTCAAGCTTGAACAAAAAGTTTTTTCAGTGTATTGTATAGGCATGGATGCGACTGCCAATGTCTCAGGAGTAGGAAAAAAAATATTTTTTTTGTACCCTTCAGGTATTATTCAAGCTGAGGTTGTTGATAAATTAGCACAGCAGGAATTTGAAGTATATGTAGTCCGGAATCATCAGCGTTTTATCAGCGTTTTGAGACAGTTTCCGGAATCTATTGTATTTGCCGATATTGATGAGCAATTGTCAGATAATCAGTGGGAAACCTTGATCCGGAATATCCTTGCTGAACCATTCGGTGATAAGCTTGATATTGGTGTTCTTTCCACGAGTAACAATCCGGATTTGCGTCAAAAATATCTCAATACCCTCAAAGTTTCCTGCGGATTTGTCATCATACATTCTGACTTGAGGCGAACATCAATCCAAATAATGGATATTCTCAAGGCAGCGGATGCAAAAGGCAAACGGCGCTATTTACGGGCGAATATGGGCGCAGATAATGAATCGATGACCTCGCTCAATATTCCTTTTAACGGGCGATTCATCAAGGGAACTATCAAAGACATTAGTATTGTTGGATTTTCTTGTGTTTTTGACACAGATCCTTCGCTAGAACGTGACGATCATATCCCGGATATACAAATAAAACTGCATGGCATTTTGATTAAAGCTGACGCCATTGTTTTTGGATCTCGTATTGACGACGAGACAGCCGAAAAAATATACGTGCTTCTTTTCAGCCCTAGAACTAGTAGCAGCGAATTGATAAAGATTCACAAGTATATTCAGACTAACTTGCAGACTGCGATGGATAAATTATTGAAGTGAAAGCACTTTGATTCCGGTGTTGCAGTACTGTGCGATGGTACATATTTCACACTTTGCCCAGCGGGGTGTGCAGACGTTTTGACCGTAGAGAACGAGAAGCGTATTGATTCGTTTCCAGTACTGTATGGGCAGAATGTGCCGGAGCGCGCTTTCCGTTTTATCCGGCTCCGGAGTGCAAACCCAACCGGTGCGGTTGGAAATCCGGTGCACATGCGTGTCAACACAAATACCATCCATATCGAATGCTTCGATCAACACTAAATTGGCTGTTTTCCGTCCCACACCGGGCAGTGCAAGAAGTGCATTCATGTCAGCCGGAACCTGTCCATTATAGCGATCCAAAAGAATTCTGGCTATCTTCTTGAGATTCTTGGCTTTGGTCCGGTAGAATCCGGCCGGATAGACCAATGCTGCGGCTCGTTCCTCCGGTAATTCGTCCATTTTCATGGGATCCGGTGCTTCCGCGAGGAGCTTCCGGGACGCAACCATTGTCACCGCATCTTTTGTCCGGAGACTCACAATCGTTGAGAGTAATATTGCCCACGGATCCCGTCCCGTGGTACTTGCAACCATGGTGACGGCCGGCTCGCCATTCTGAATGGCGTACCATGATTCGAGCGCGCTAAAAATAGAGTCCCATTCAATGTTCATGATTTTCCAGCAAACAAAGCGCCAGCGCTTCGACGGCAGTTCCCGCGCCAGTTGAATCACAGCCTTCGTTAGTTTTCCCCTTGACAAAAATCGCTGATGTATCCACCCCTAAAAGTGTTGCCAATGACTCCCGGATTGCTTCCCGGTACGGAAGAATTTTCGGCTCTTCGCAGGTGATCACACAATCGAGATTGACCAGATTCCAGCCGGATTCCTGAATCCGGTTCCATGCAATGCCGAGGAGCATTTTCGAGTCAGCATCAAGATAGTCCGGATCATTTGAAGGAAAGAATTCCCCACAATCGCCGATTCCTGCCGCACCGAGCAGCGCGTCAATTATCGCATGGATCAAAACATCAGCGTCTGAATGTCCTGCTTCTCCTGACTCTGCCGGAATCGCAACTCCGCCGGCGAGGAATCTCCTGCCCGGAACCAGTCTGTGTATGTCCCGGCCGAGTCCAACCCGGATCATCAGGAAATCGCGGTTTCGAGCGCAATTTCGATCATGGTATTAAACGTTTTTTGGCGTTCTTCCGCGGTCGTCACTTCGCCGGTGATCAAACTGTCGGAAATGGTCAACAGCGCAAGCGCGTCACGGCTGTATTCTGCGGCCAATGTGTACAACTCGGCACATTCCATTTCAACGGCAGCGCACCCGTAGCGTGCCCACAGTTTCCATTCTTCCGGATCCTCGGTGTAAAACCGGTCAGCGGAAACAACGGTACTGACTTTGGGGGCAATGCCCTTGGATTCTGCAACATCGTAAGCTTTTTTGAGCAATGGAAATGAGGCGGCCGGTGCAAAACTTTTCCCTTGAAACCGGATATGGTTGACACCGGAATCAGTTGATGCGGCAATGGCAAGCACGGTGTCCCGGATTTTTAGATCGGCCTGAATGCTCCCCGCAGTGCCGACCCGGATTGCCCTTTTGACGCCGTAATCCCGGAATAATTCGTTGACATAAATTGAAATCGAAGGGATTCCCATGCCGGTTCCCTGCACTGACACCGGTTTTCCCCGGAATGTTCCGGTGAATCCAAACATATTCCGGACCGCGGTGTAACGAACCGGTTTCTCCAAAAAGGTTTCTGCAATAAACTGGGCACGGAGCGGGTCGCCCGGCAGCAAAACAGCTTCGGCAATATCGCCCGGCTGCGCTTCAATATGAATCGACATTCCGGCAGTTTACTGTACTGGTATGAAATATGCAACTGCCAACTTAAAAATTTTTCAATACGTTTTAAAAAGAAATAGTTTGAAGGAAAAATCACATATCAGTAATTATCCGGAAAAATGCGGAAAGGGCTGCTAGCGTGAATCCAAATGCTCCTAAAAAAATATAACCAATGATTCCTGCTATATACTGCCGTATTTTCCGGCGGAATAAGAGGAAAGCGTTGAGGAGCAATCCGTAGCAGGAGCCGATTCCCAAACAAACCCCCTCAATCGTCAGTCCCCGGAGAAGTATCACTTCCATAAATTCTGGAAAATCGTAGAGGATTCCGATTTCATACACAAGAAAAGTGGCAAAGCTCGCTCCGCCCAAAAAAAACATGGTAATTTTTACTATCATTAACACGATAGGCTGAGTTCTAAAGCGCGGCATATCTTGGTGTAACTAACGGAGAAAATCACCGGCTGACGGGTGCAATCACGGGCCGGAAGGAAACAAAAGGAGACGACCAATCCGGCGGAAGTGAGCCGCGGGTGTCTATTGACAGTGTGGCCGGCGTGTTCACCCATGAGCCGCCACGTATACTCCGTTCCGGACCCTCAATCGGAAAAGCGTCTGGAAGGCTATGCACCGGAACGAAATAATCAGAACACCATTCCCACAGACCTCCGAGCATATTCTCAAGTACCGGCAAGGAATCGTCCGCACGAGCGCTCTGTTCCCACTCAGATTCTGAGGGAAGCCGGATCTGATAGCCGTTCAACTCCGGCGGGAGAAAACCAGTGAGCCATTCACAGTAGGCACGAGCCGCATACCACGAAACTCCCACAATTTCAATCGTATCAGTCCAATAACCAGTATCATCAACTTTCCATTCCGGATGAGCGGACAGGAATAAATCCCATGAATCAGTGTTTACTTCTGCATGGGCGATCCAAAAATCACCAATTTCATGAAATACAATTCCCTCAATTACAATTTGCCGGCCGCTTAATTGAGGTGTTGCCGGCGGATCAGCTTTTTTTTGAAACCATGCATGATTCGTCTCTTCCCGTGGAAGCATTCCCGCAAGCCATGCCGCAGATTCCGGGTATTCAGAAAGGTATGCGAGCACATCGGAGGCTGACCGGAGGAGACTCACCGGTGAAGGAGCGTTTCCAGCATTATCGCCGAGGACCTTTGCTCTGACCATATCCCGGAACGTTGTCTTTGTTCCGGCGTACCGGGCTGAACCTTTGATCAAAGAGTTGAGCGTTTCCGGGTCAGTTGCACGGGCGCGGTAAACCGTTTCAGATAAAACCTGAGGAATCTGGTAGGCTGAGGTTGATTCACCGGTGAATGACCATGCCGCGTATTCGGCCGCACCGCGGCTCAAAACTGCATCCGGATTCTTTGTTTCAAGATTCACCATAAAAGAAATGCGCTTTGGTACAAAAAGCGAACCGAAGAGCCGGCTGCTGACGTTACGTGTTTCTTCATAAGGAGTAAAATCCGGTAAAAGTACCTGAATCCGGTGTTCGCCCCGGCTGACAAAAATATCGCAGGGAGTGGTTCCATAGTAGATGTCGTCAACCCGGACGGCTGCACCGGCCGGATCGCTGGACAGGGAGAGAACAGTTCCGGGCTTGGAGATTCCGGGAAAGATGAGGAAAAAAAACAGAATCAAAAAAAGTACACACGCATAGAGAATCGAAAGGTAGACTCCGGGTTTTACACCGAGAATCGTTTTAAGATGTACAATATCTTCCGGCAGCGTTTCTATGCTAATCCGCGGCGGATTCTTTTTTCCAAACATTGTACCGGATTATGGGCTTGTCCCGGTATCTTGTCAAGGATTGTCATTTTAAAGTAGCATATTCCAGTATGCCAAAAGATGATTTTTTTGATCGAGTCGCCCTAGTGACCGAGCGTGTGCTCACACGCCGGCGAAAAAAAATACGGATAAAAAAAGAGAAACAAAAACAAAAAAATGTCATCGTGGATTGGCTTGAGGCTTTTGTATGGGCGGCCGGTATGGTGCTGCTCATAAATCAGTACCTGTTTCAAGCGTACCGGATTCCTTCCGGATCCATGATCGACACTCTTCTCATCGGCGATCATATTTTTGTTAATAAAATCATTTTTGGACCTGAACTCCTCCCCGGAGTCGCAAAGCTGCCCAGCCCCATCAAGCCGCACCGGAATGATGTCATTATTTTTGAAAATCCTTCCTACATTTCCCGAGGGCCGGTTTTTGATATTGTACAGCGGGTTTTGTATATGCTCACTCTCTCACTGGTTGATATTGACCGGGACGCATCCGGACAGCCGGAAGCTCATTTTCTGATCAAACGGGCGGTTGGAATGCCCGGCGACATTTTGACTCTTGACCGGGGGGAGATTCGGATCCGGTTTGCAGGTGAGGATCATGTGGTTCGTGAACGGGATTTTAACAAGGACCGGGGCTATAACCACCGTATCAGCCGGTTAATGGAAGGTTCCCGGTACCCCTCCCTTGAGGCGGCAGGAACCATTTCCGCGTATCAGGATATGTGGCTGAATCCTCCGCAATCTCTCATTTCCGCAGCCGAACCGGCTTCGCGTATTCAGCAGTACGCGGATTATTTTGCGTACGAAAAGTCGCGGCTGACAATGCTCCGGAGCGCAAATCCTCATGACAACCGGTACCGGATCCGGCTTGCACAACTCTCACAAGGCTGGTATGTACCGGACGGGAGAATCATGCCGCTCGGCGATAACCGGGATAATTCCCGTGACGGCCGGTATTTCGGGCCCGTGCGAATAACAAAGATACTTGGTCAGGGCCAACTGATCTACTGGCCGCTCCGGCGGATAGGATCGATTCAATGAGTGCCCGGTACCGGAGTAATTACATTGACCATAAGCGTAAACAGTACCGAACGATCCGGCTTATCGGAATCGCGCTGCTTGTACTCCTCGGTTATATTGCCGTGACCACATTGATATTTTCTACCCGGAATCTGGAAACGAACAGCATGGAACCCCAGTTGCGGACCGGGGACCGGTTTATCGTTTCATCATTTACGATCCGGTCATTATTCTCGGATCTTGGTTTAATGAAAAGAAATCCTTCTTTGCACCGGGGCGATATTGTTCTCGTGCACCATGGAATCACGAAACAGCCGAATATTTTTCTCATTTTTGCAGATGGAATCGTCCGGTTTTTTACTGCACAACGGATCTCTATACTCAGTACAGACGAAGATTTTTTCATAAAACGAGTCGTGGCTCTGCCCGGTGACGAAATTTCTATAGCCGGTTTTATCTGCCGAGTCAAACCCCGTGATGCACTGTACCCAGTCACTGAATTTGAATTGACTACAAAACCTTACACCGTCAACATTCCCCAGATTCCGGCGCTCTGGGATCAGAGTCTGCCTTTTTCCGGAATATATTCTTCAACTGTGGTGGGTGAAGACGAATATTTTGTACTATCTGACGACAGGAGCAATACTAATGATGCCCGCACATGGGGACCGATTCCGGTTGAATCTCTATCCGGGCGACTACTGTTCCGGTACTGGCCCCTTAACCGGTTTGGAATTCCGTGACAGCGTCCCTCTATCTTCATATTCCGTTCTGCGCGAGCTTGTGCGATTACTGTGATTTTTATTCGGTTGAAGTGCCGAAAACTGACGTTCAATTTTACCTTGAAATGCTGTGTACCGATATTGAGCAGCAAATTCAACAATATAACATAAACGAAATTCCCAGCCTATATATTGGCGGGGGAACACCTTCGGTGCTTGGAGCGCGCAGGATCGAATGGTTGTTTAAACGGATTCATGGTATTTTTCCCGGATATATTCCGGAAATAACGGTGGAAGCCAATCCAGAATCGGTTAATGAGGATTTTCTTGATGCCTGTCTGTCCGGCGGAGCCACTCGGTTAAGTATTGGTATACAAACATTTTATGAAAAATCCCGGCAGGCACTAAACCGTGCCGGAGATCCCCATGCGATCATGGAAAAACTTGAACTCATTACACGCTTCTTTCCGGAATCTTTTTCGGTTGATCTGATGACCGGACTCCCCTTTCAAACTGAAGCCCAGCTCCGTGAGGATATTAACCGGGTATGTTCATGTTCACCTGGGCATATTTCCTTGTATTCATTGACGGTAGAGCCTTCTGTGCCTTTTTTTCACTTGCTGCCTCTGCCGGATCAAGCTGATGCACTGTACTGCTTCGGGCGCGATCTGCTGGAACAATATTCGTATATGCAGTATGAAGTTTCAAATTTTGCACGCCCTGGTAAACGCTGTCAGCACAATATCCGGTATTGGCGTATGCAATCGTGGCTTGGAGCGGGCGCGGCTGCATCCGGGACAATTATTGATGAAAAAAAGGGAACCGGGACCCGTCGAACCTATAATCCGGATATAGAGAACTATTTCCGGCATGATGCAGTGGAAGAATCATTGGATCAACTGACGCTGGTACAAGAAATGCTCTTGATGGGTTTCCGGTACATCGAAGGTCCTGACGAAGGACTTTTTAAGAACCGGTTCGGTATCAATCTGGAATCATATATACCGGAAACACTTGATTCATGGAAACATAAAGGCATGATTCAACCGGGAAAGAATGCGCTGACTCCGGAGGGACTCCTTTTTTTAAACCGGTTTTTAATCCAAACCTTTGAAGAGATAGAAAATAGAAGCTAATTGCTATCTATTATTTTCTAACTGCCACTTTCCAACTAATAGCCGCTAGTTTTCAACTAGCTTTTTCTAGTTCATAACTACTAACTGCTAGTTTTTAACTATTTTTTCCTCTTTCCTTTTCACTCTTTTCTATTGTATACTTCGGTTGGAGGAATCATGAAAAACACTGTTGCAACTTTTTTTCTGCTGATGTTTGGATTTTTTGCCGGCACTGCGCTGACGGCCGCACCGATCCTTGAAAAAAACCGGCTCCCAAGTACTCCGGTTTTTCTGGATTTGTATGTAACTGCTCTTTCAGTTGACAAGTATGGAAATATCACCACGAGTATCCGGCCTGATGAGTTGAAAAGCTTCGGTTATGCGTTGGGGGACATTGTGTCAATCTCGGCTGGAAACTACCGTGCTGAAGCCCCCATTGTAAACACATACAGCGATGTTGATAATGGAAATGCTCTGGTGCGTTTGAATGAAGAGGCCGTTGCGTTGGCGATCAACCATGGAAACATGAGCGAACGGACCGGAATCGTGGAAGGGACTCCAATCCGCATCACTATGTCGGAGGTGGGAGCTTACCGTGCGGAATTCGAGATCCGGCATCTGGTGAAATCTGAAAACCGGACCGATTATGCGAGCGATGCAATTTTTGGCAATTTCCGGAATGTACATTCTGCCGGTATTGCCCCTAATATTGTGTACCGGAGCAGTCATCCGGCACTCGGTGATGCCCGTGCGCCTTTTAGTGCAAAGCTTGCCGAAGCGGCCGGAATCAATACGATCATCAATCTTGCAGATTCTGACGAGGAATTACTGAACAATGCCGCGACCTCTCTGTGGTATCAAGAAATGGTTGATTCTGGCAATGTGGTGAATCTCAATATGGGTGTTGATATTAAGAGTCCGGACTTTCCCGGAAAATTGTTGAAAGGATTGCAATTCATGGCAGCCCGTCCCGGCCCCTATCTGATTCATTGCAACGAAGGCAAGGATCGGGCCGGAATCCTAAGCGCACTTTTGGAGGCTTTAATGGGGGCGAATATTGCTGACATTAAGGCAGATTATATGCTCAGTTTTGAAAATTACTACGGCGTTCAGAAAAATGAAGCCCGTTACGATCTTATTTCACATATTATTGTGGATAATTTAACGCTGCTCAATGCAAATATTCCGGTAACTGATGCAAATGTCCAAAAAGCTGTGGAACAATACCTCCAAGGAGCTGTCGGCTTGAGTGCAGCGGAACTTAACGCTTTAAAGGCAAAACTCTCAAAATTATAGGACAGACCTCGATCTCCCTTCGGAGCTAACTTGACCGATGCCGGTTTAGCGGTAAAAATGGTTGTATGGCAAAATTAGAAGAAAGAGATGTAAAGATTTCTTATATGTCGAAAGATAAAACGGTGTGTCCGGCGTGCGGGGCATTTTTTTATCGGGAAGAATTGCTTTCCGGAAGCGGGCGGCTTATCGCTGGGGCTATCACTGATGAGCTGCACCGGCTTTACGAGCCTTCCGTAAAATATGGAAATGTGTATCCACTTGCTTATGTGGCAACGGTTTGTCCGGAATGTCTGTTTGCTTCTTTAGATAAGGATTTTGAGAATCTGCCGGTCGGAAATATTGGCGCGGTGCGGGAGGATGAAGATCAGCGTTTTGAAGATTTTAACAAGATTTTTTCAAATGTTGATTTTGAGGATTACCGGGATTTACGTTCCGGAACTGCTTCGTTATATCTTGCGCTCCGGTGTTATGACTTTTATAATAAGGAAACTTCGCCGACCATTAAACAAGCTGTCAGTGCGATCCGGACCGCATGGCTCTTTGAGGAATTGCATAAAACCAAGCCGGCTGAAAATTACGATTGGCTTGCGCTGCTTTTCAAGCAAAAGTCCCTTTTTCTTTACACTCAAGCTATCGCTAAGGAGCAATCCGGAAAGGAAACACTCTCCGGAATGTCCTTTCTTGGTCCCGATACTGACAAAAATTACGGTTATGAGGGTGCGCTCTATCTGATTGGACTGTTGGAATTTAAATACGGACAAACTGAAGATCGTGAGCAGAGAGTAGCACGATTAAGCGACTCAAAACGGACTATTGCGAAGATTTTCGGAATCGGCAAATCTTCCAAGGAAAAACCGGGTCCACTTTTGGAACACGCTCGGAATTTGTACGAAAAACTTGCAAAAATTCTGAACGAAGATGATTAACCAATGATTCCAGCCGGTACCAATGAAAAACGGAATATCCGGCTCCGGATTGCCTATGATGGGACTGATTTTTCCGGCTGGCAGCGCCAAGACGGCCGGCGTACGGTTCAAGGTGTTCTGGAGAATGCACTGGAAAAGATGCACCACCATCCGGTTCCGCTCACCGGGGCTGGACGGACCGATGCGGGTGTTCATGCGGCTGGACAAATGGCGAATTTTTACACGGATATTGCCCGGATTGAGCCGGAGCGTTTTGTGCCGGCGCTCAATGGATTCCTCGCTCCGGACCTGCGAATCCTTGAATCCCATGCAGTTGATCCCGGTTTTCATGCCCGGTTTGATGCCCGTTCCCGCACCTACCAGTATCACCTGATTGGGGGCCGGGACCCGCTTCCCCATGAAGGACGTTACGCGCATCACCTGCGGCATGTTCCCCGGATTGACATTCTCAACAGTTATGCCCGGCTGCTGCATGGTGAAATGGATTGTACGTTATTTGCCGCTGCCCGCGACCCAAGTCGTTCCCGGTTCCGGTATATCAACAACGCGTATTTTTTCATTGATCGTGATATACTTGTATTTGAGATCACAGCAAATGCATTTTTATGGAACATGGTGCGATCTATCGTGGGTACATTACTTTTTTATGAAGAACGGCAGTGTTCCACCAGTCATTTTGCTGATATTCTCACTGCTGGTTTTCGTTCAGACGCGGGACCGACACTGCCTCCGACCGGACTTTTTTTGTGGAATGTAGCCTATCCAACGCGGGGACAGACCTCCAGTATCTTTTTTTAACATATATAATTATAAGAGGACAGACCTAATTCCAGGTTGTTCTTGTATTTTTATCATGTATGCGTTATCATCGATCCAATCAATGGTAAGGAGTTAATCCAAGGGCGGGGTTTTTTATGGAATATAAGACATTACGGGAAGAAGCTTTTGAAGCTAATATGGAGATTGCGCGCCAAAAATTGGCAAAGTACACATGGGGTAATGCATCAGCTTTTGATCCGGATAAAGGTGTTTTTGCAATCAAACCTTCCGGCGTCCCTTATGAAGAGTTAAAACCGGAATCTATGGTGGTGATTGATCTTACGGGACACACTGTTGATAGTACGCTCCGGCCATCTTCCGACACTGAAACACACAGGATTTTATACCTCGGTTTTCCCAGTATCCGGGGAATTTGCCATACCCATTCTACGTATGCAGTTGCATGGGCCCAATCACGGCTTTCAGTACCGGTTTTGGGTACGACTCATGCGGATCATAACACGCATGAAATCCCCTGTACCGGTTTTATGAGTGCAGATGCTGTAAAACATGATTATGAACTGGAAACCGGTAATTTGATCATCCGGACTTTTCAGTCTCGTAAAGAGGATCCGGATATTACAACAATGGTATTAGTTGCGGGACATGGTCCTTTCACATGGGGGGAAAGTGCGGTGCATGCGGTATATCATTCGGCGATATTGGAAGAAATTTGCAAAATGGCCTACCTGACGCTTACCATTAATCCTCGCACCCAGCCTCTTCCAGAATATATTATTCATAAACATTGGGAGCGTAAACACGGGGCCAAGGCGTATTATGGACAAAAGTAAGTAGTAGTGACAGTGAAAATCACTATGTAACAGATTTTCCGGGAATTTCCTATGAACTTTCCTTCATTGAACTTGCGTTAAAGAATTAGAAAACCGGTTTTTACACAAGTGATTCCTTAATCCAGTGATGTTAAGGAATCACTAAAAATTATGTTTGTCTCGTTTCCGGATTATTCAAATACAACGTCAAAAACTTGGCCTTCATAGAAAATATCATCTTCACCTTCAACAGATTTCTTTGTAAGTGTTGTGCCGCCAACAGTAAGTTTATTACCATCCAATGTGCCGGTAAATTCTCCACCACCATCAGGTTTAAACGTAACCTTTGAACCGCTCTTTGTGTAAGTACCTTTTACGGTCATCTCCGTACCACTACCAGTCTCCTTCATTTCAAATTTGCCGTCACTTTTCAGTGTGAGTGTCGCTTTAAAGGTTACACCCTCTACTGTTTCAGAGTATTCGTACACCTCATCACAACTGATAACAACCAATCCGAATGTCAGCACCATACCGATGATTCCCAACAGAAACAACTTATTCCATTTTTGTGTAGTTTTCATACAACCTCCATGATTTTTTGGTTACACCTACCGCAAAATTCACTGGGACGACGGTGTATACCTGCTTGCACGCTTCTAGCGTACAAATCTTGACAAGGACTCTACCATACTTGCCCCCCCCCCGTCAACCTTTGGGACCCCCTTCTTGAAAAAAATCACTAAGCTTCCCTGTCTTTTCCATGGCGCATCACCGGGAAAAATATTTTGAGGTTAATTAGTGTAAATATCCAAGCCTATTTTGACTATTTAGCTCTGAATTTGATGGCAAAAATGGTTAAAAAGAATATAGGTCAGACCTATACCTACCATCCCATTTGAAGACCTCTAGGATAACCGCCGTTACCGGTGACAGAATATCGGTGATAATATGCTCAAGATGATATGCGCCACTATATTCCCAGTCTTCCGGATTCTCTACGAGTCCAGCAACAACTGGATTTTTGTCAATGTAATTATACACATTCCAGAAATCAAGTTCGTTCTGAATTACCCGCGAATAAAACCGGTCTCCCCAAAAATGGCCGGTTTGCTGGTGCTTTGTATTCCACCGAACTGCAAAGACTTGTTTTATCCATTTCATTATCTCTGAAAGACTTTGACCTTCATGAGGCGTAATAAGAAAATGAAAATGATTCGACATAATACAAAAATTCCACAGTTCAAATTTAAAGCCTTTTTTGGTTTTTGCCTCCCTGATAACTGCAAGAAATAATTTTCTGTCTTCCACCGGCTCCAGTTCATAAGCTCGCCGGTTAACCTCTGAAGCAACATGGTACGTCAGACCTAAATTGGTCGCACCTCTCGCTGTATGCGTCATAAAAATTCCTCCATAAAATTTGCATAAACAACCATACATGAGTACGGTGTGAAGGTGGTAATTTGATTCATTTTTTATAGGACAGACCTTGAATCCAGAAATTATGTCTATAATTTGATATATTTTTCGGAGGAAACGGAAGGATGCTTTTGATGGGGTGACTTTTAATGTATACAATCCGGCGAAAAGTTAAGTTCCTGTGCGCAAGCGACTGAGCAGGATGTCGATGAAGCAGTCCAGCCGGATTCTATCCGGGCTAAAAAGCCCTCGTTTTGAAGGCGAGGTCTGTCCTAAAAAAGCTAGACAAAAAAAGTCATTTTTTGTATACTTGATCATGAAATGGCACCGTACCCAAGCGGTAAGGGAGAGGTCTGCAAAACCTTTATGCGACGGTTCGATTCCGCCCGGTGCCTTCTGTTTTTTATCCTGCCGAATTTTTCTAAACCGGGCTTGCCATAATACTGATAATGTGCTATGCTTTTTTTTCAAAAGCATGGTTTCCATGTGCAGAATTTATTTTCCGGTTTGCCGGATTTGCGAGGCTGTATGATTGTTCCACGTCCGGAATTGATTTCAATAACTCAAACGCTCCCTTTGAATCTCACCAATCCTCTGCATATGTCGCCGGTTTCGGTGAGCGGCCGTGCGATTTCTGAGCTTGGCGAAAAAATTGGTACCGAGGCTGTTACCCGGTTTGGTACCTTTGAAGATGTAATGCTCAAGGCACTGGATCAGGTTTCCGGTGATCAGCAGACAGCAGAAACTCTTATGCAGGCTGCGATTGTGAATCCGAATTCGGTTGATGCCCATGATGTGACAATTGCTCAAGCTAAAGCCACCATGTCACTGACTATCACACGGACGGTACTCAATCGTGTTGTACAGAGCTGGAAGGATATTATCAATACCCGGTAACATAGTATAAACTGATCGGCCGCGGAGGGACGAGGTGATCGAATTTTTCAAAAAACTTGGCAATCAGATAAAAACATTGTGGGGAAAATGGTCACTCGTACAAAAACTGATACTGATTGGTATCATTGTGGTGGCTGTTGCCGGAATCATTGTGCTGTTTTCGGTATCGGCCTCACCGACTCTTGCACCGGTTATTGATGTACCGATTCAAGATGAGGATGCCCGGAGCCGGGCTATCACCCGGATTAACAAAGAAGGCGTCCGAACCTCACTTTCGCCGGCCGGCGTTATTATGGTAGAAAATGCTGCGACTGCACGCCGGATGCGTTCTATCCTCATGAGTGAGGATTTGATCCCCACCGGGACGGATCCGTGGGCGATTTTTGACCGGGATCGGTGGACGATCACGGATTTTGAGCGCAATGTCAACCTCCGGCGGGCCATTACTCAAATGGTCACTGATCATATTAAAGCGCTTGAAGATGTTGATGATGCCAATGTTACCATTGTTTCTCCGGAACGGGCGCTTTTCGGTGCGGATCAGAATCCGACAACTGCGAGTGTAATTATTGTTCCAAAACCCGGCAGCGATATAGCAGAAAACCGGAAAAAAGTCGAAGGAATTCAGAAGATCCTGAAATATGCGGTTGAGGGACTCACTGACGACAATATCGTTATAGCGAATCAAAACGGACTGGTACTCAACGATTTTGCCGGATTGGCGGACGCGGACCGGCTTAGCCTCATTGAAAGAGGGAGCAAGATGATCCGGTCAATGGAAACCCAGTACCGGGCGCTCATCCTCAGTTCCCTGCAGCAAACCTTCAACAAGGACCGTGTCCGGGATCTTTCGATCAAGATTGACATGGATCTCTCCAAAAAAGCAGTTAATACTGACGAATTTTTCCCTTTTACCATTATTGCTGATAATCCAAACACACCCTACGATGACTCACAGATCGTGTCTTCTGTCACCCGGTCCCAGACAACTAGCAGGACCGCATGGAAAGGAACCGGTTACACACCCGAAGGCCCGGCCGGCGTTGAGGGGCAAACTGCTCCGGCTTACCGGGATATGGCGAATATGTACGGCGAAGTTACTCAGGATACAGAAGTTAAAAATGAGGAACTGAATAGACGTTCCACCGTTGAAGAACGGAATCCATCTATAGACCGGGTAACCATTTCTGCAAATATTGACGGAACATGGAAGGTCCGGTACGGTGAGGATAAAAAGCCGATTATTGCAGATGATGGTTCCCTCGAACGGGAGTATACTCCAGTGCCACCGGAAGTTATCCGTCAAGTTCAATCCTTGATTCAAAATGCTATTGGTTATAATGCAAACCGGGGCGATTCAGTCACGGTAACAAATATTCCCTTTGACCGGACCGAGCAGTTTCAAAGTGAAGACAGTGCCTATCACAAGCAGCAGCGGACTCAGCTTCTGTTGTTGATTCTCCTTGCCGGGCTTGCGGCTTTGCTTATTATATTTGTGATTATCCGGTTGATCACCAAGGAAATGGAACGCAAGCGGCGCCTTGCAGAGGAAGAACGGGCGCGGCGGGAGCAGGCACTGCGGGAAAGTGCGCTTATGCAAGTTGATGCTGAAGGTACTGAAGCTCAACTCTCTGTCGAAGAACGGGCGCGTCTTGAACTAATAAATAATGTTACCAATATGGCAAAACAACACCCGGATGATGTCGCTCAACTTATCCGGACATGGCTTTTGGAGGAATAAATGGCAAAAGCGGCCGCTGATAGCGAACATAGCGCTAAAAAAAAGAAAAGTGGAAATAATTACACCGGAAGGCAGAAGGCGGCCATTTTTTTGGTGACGATGGGTTCCGAGGTTTCCGCTGAGATATTTAAATATCTCCGGGAAGACGAGATAGAGACCCTTACCTTTGAAATTGCCCGGCTGGAAACAGTGGATCCGGAACAGAAAGATGCCATCTTGCAGGAATTTCAGGAACTGATGATGGCAAATCAATTTATCACGGCCGGCGGTATTGACTATGCCCGGGAACTTTTGGAAAAAGCCCTTGGTAGTCAGAAGGCCACTGATGTGATAAACCGGTTGACCTCAAGTTTGCAGGTACGTCCCTTTGATTTTATCCGGCGTACTGATCCGGCACATCTCTTGAACTTTATCCAGCAAGAACATCCCCAAACGATTGCGTTGATTCTGGCATATCTTGAACCGAATAAAGCTTCGATTATTCTCCAGAATCTTCCCACTGAAGTGCAGAGTGATGTTGCCCGGCGTATTGCGACTATGGATCGGACGAGTCCGGAAGTGCTTCGCGAAGTTGAACGGGTTTTGGAGAAGAAACTGTCCACACTTTCCAGCGAGGATTATACTGCTGCCGGCGGCGTTGAGAGCATCGTTGAAATTCTCAACCTTGTTGACCGGGCATCGGAGAAACAAATCATTGAGTCGTTGGAAGATGAGGATCCGGAACTCGCCGAAGAGATCAAAAAACGGATGTTCGTGTTTGAAGATGTTGTCATGCTTGACGACCGGGCAATCCAAAAAGTGCTCCGGGAAGTTGATACTCAGGAGTTAGCCAAAGCTCTGAAATCGGTTGATACCGAGGTACAAGATAAAATTTTCCGGAATATGTCCAAACGTGCGGCCGGAATGTTGAAGGAAGACATGGAGTTCATGGGTCCGGTACGGTTGAAAGATGTTGAGGAAGCCCAACAGCGGATTGTATCCATCATCCGGAAACTGGAGGATCAGGGAACCATCGTTATTGCCCGTGCCGGTGAAGATGAGTTGGTGGTATAATGGCAAAGTCACTTTTTAGGGCAGAGGAAATTGCACGGGATCCGTCAGTTGTAGTGATTAATTCGCCTTATTCGTTTCCGGAATTAGCCTATCTCTTGGAGGAAGAAAAGGAAACTGAAGATCCGCAGGCAGTCGAAGAATACCAGGGACCGACTGTTGCTGATCTTAAAAAAGAAGCTGAGGCCTTTCAAGCGCAATGGGAAGTTGAAAAAGAACTTTTGATTAATGCTGCCAAGGCCGAAGCAGATAACATTATCAACCAGGCAAAAGAAACGGCCTTTCAAGAAGTTCAACGGAAAACTAACGAGGCTCAGGCGCGCCGTCAGGCGGCCGCGGATGAGGCTGCCCGGATTCTGGGTGAAGCTCAAAAAAAAGCCGATGAATTAACTCAATCGAGTCAGACAATTTTTGAGCAGGAGCGTAAGGAAACCCGGAATCAGGCTTCAATAGAAGGTCGGGATGCCGGATTCGCGGAGGGTAAAGCCGAGTCGGATCGTTTAATCGCACGGATGCACACCGTACTGGAGCGTGTTCAGGATCAGCGTGAGGCGGTTCTTGCAGAAACTGAACAGCAGATCATCGATCTGGTATTGTTAATTTCCCGGAAAGTGATCAAGGTTATTTCTGAGAATCAGCATGATATTATCATTTCTAACGTGGTTGAAGCTCTCCGGAAGGTAAAAAGCCGGGGAACTGTTACAATTAGAGTCAATGTGGCTGATCTCAAAATGACGACTGAACATACAAAAGAATTTATTTCCCAGGTCGAAGGTTTAAAAGATATTCAAGTATTGGAAGATTCTTTGATGGATCCGGGCGGCTGTGTCATTGAAACTGACTTCGGTGAGGTTGATGCCCGGATCAGCAGCCAGCTTGCTGAACTTGAAAGCCGGATTCTCGAAATTTCGCCGATTATAGCGAAGTCCTCTTTGGAAAAAGGTCAAAAAAATTAGTGGAAACACTCGTCAAAAAATATTTAGACACCGCGGCGCGGGTTGATACGATCAAATGCGTCGGCCATATTTCCAGAGTTCAAGGTTTACTCATTGAAAGCCGGGGGCCGGTTGCAGTCATTGGTGAAATGTGCCGGATCGAAGCTCCAAAAAGCCCCGGACCGATTTTTGCTGAAGTCGTTGGTCTCAACAGTGAAATAGTCCAGCTCATGCCTTATCAAGAAACTGACGGTATTGAGGTGGGAAACCGGGTCGTTGCGTCCGGTTCTCGTCTCGATGTCGGTGTATCTGATAAGCTGTTGGGACGGGTGTTGGATGCCCGCGGCAGACCGATTGATGACAAGGGAGAAGTCGAAGCATCGATCCGGTACCCCGCGTTGGCACACGCGCCGGATCCTCTGAAGCGCCGGCCCGTAAATGAGCGGATTGTCACCGGAGTTCGGGCCATTGATGGAATATTGACTGCCGGTAAGGGGCAGCGCCTCGGTATTTTTGCCGGATCCGGCGTGGGAAAATCGACTCTCCTCGGTATGATCGCCCGGAATACTAATGCAGATGTTAATGTTGTGGCATTGATTGGAGAACGGGGCCGGGAAGTGAATTCGTTTATTGAAAACGATTTGGGACCTGAAGGACTTGCCCGTTCAGTTCTTGTAGTTACTCCCTCGAATTCGCCACCTCTGTCCCGGCTCAGAGGTGCCTACATCGCAACTGCTATCGCGGAATATTTCCGGGATCAAGGTAAAGATGTTATGTTGCTCTTTGATTCGATCACCCGGTTCGCACGGGCTATGCGGGAAATCGGCCTTGCGACTGGTGAACCGCCGGCCACGCGCGGTTACACTCCGAGTGTATTCGACCAAATGCCTCGGCTTTTGGAACGTTGCGGTACCTCCGACAAAGGTACTATCACCGGTTTTTATACGATTTTGGTTGATGGGGATGATCTTGACGAGCCGGTTTCTGACACAGTACGGGGGATTCTTGACGGACATATTGTCCTTTCACGGTCATTGGCACGCGCATACCATTATCCGGCCATCGACGTTCTAGCGAGTGTTTCCCGGCTTGCGCCCGCAGTGTCCGGTCCCGCTACAACAAAAGCAGCCGGCAGCATCCGGCGTTCTATGGCAGTGTATGCGGAAAATTCTGACTTGATCAATGTCGGCGCTTACCATGCGGGTGCAAATAAATCGATTGACGATGCCATCGCAAAGCATAGTGCGATTGAAGATTTTCTCATCCAAGAAATCGGCGAAAAAGCTCCTTTCAGTGAAACTGCACAAAAAATGTCTGAAATAACCGGAATCACTATTCCGCCAGAAGAGTTGTGAGCTACTCAAGGCTAAAGCTTCCTACTTCATAGATAGAACTTGTTGGAGTACAAACGGCTTGCACTTTCTGCTACAGCGGTTCTTATATCCACAAGACTAAAGGCTTGGCTTTACGGCGACCCTTTGTAAGGCGGACTTAAATTCTAAACCGGCCGATAGCGTCTTCCATGTGTTGTACGACTTCATCATTTTTGGCAACGATGCCGGTAATTTCTTTTGCCTGCGCTTCCACATATTTTATGTCACTGATAATTTCGCTAGTACTTATTGAA
This sequence comes from Spirochaetia bacterium, assembly GCA_026002265.1. Taxonomy (GTDB): domain Bacteria; phylum Spirochaetota; class Spirochaetia; order Treponematales; family Breznakiellaceae; genus BOBG01. Next base: position 1,105 of record BOBG01000004.1, on the reverse strand, counting down.
ACTTGCTGGGCAGTTTCCTGTAGCTGCTCCACTGACTGCACCACAACTTTATTGAGATCTGTTATGACTACAGAACTTTTATGTACTTTTTCAGTGGCATCATTCATCGCTTCAATTGCTTCGAGAAGCTGCTTGGACCCGGTTTTTTGTTCTTCCATCGTATTTTTTACTTGAGACATTAACCGCTCGGCATTGGTGATCTGTTTGTTCAATTCTCCAAACGATTTTCCGGATTCATGTGAGGCTTGAACATTGGCCTCGATGCTTTCCTGAATCACTTTCATTTTTCCACGGATAGTTTTGGATTGCAGACTCGAAGTTTCCGCTAAACGCCGGATCTCATCGGCCACAACCGCAAAACCTTTTCCGGTCTCGCCCGCATGAGCAGCTTCGATAGCCGCATTCATCGCCAAAAGATTGGTCTGCGCGGCTATCGCTCCAATCGCGGTGTTAGCCTCCAATAAACTGACCGATTGCTCGGAAATTTCTTTAATCCGTTCCATGGCAACATTCTGCGTACTGACTCCGTGTTGCGAAGAGGTGAGCAAGGTTTGAAATTCATTAGCGATCCGTTCAATTGAAGCAGAAACAGAGTTGATATTTTCCACCATTTGTTCGATTGAAGATGATGCCTGCTCTATTGCATTCGTTTGCACTGCAATGAGTTCATTGGCAGTAAACCGCCGCTGTACCGTATTGTTAATGGCATCGGAAGAATTTTGCATAAATGTATCATGGTTATGCAATTCTATCTGAATTTTATTGATCAACTCTCCTATTTGCGTAATTTCAAGATTTTCCGCATCGGTACTTTTTTCCAGCTCCCGGCTTGAGTCCCGTATTAGAGTTTGTGCATTTTTCATTTCAGAGATTATTCCGGAAAGTTTTTCCAAAAATACATTGAATCCGGTTACTAACGCTCCAATTTCGTCATCTCGTTTCAGATCGATCCGCCTGGTTAAATCTGCATTACCCTCTGAAAGTTTACCAAAATGTTTAGCAATACGTTGTATGGGTTTAGCAATCCAGCGCCCCAAAAAGACAGCACTGACCACGGATATTATCAACGCAATAAAGATACTAATACCCAGAAGAATAGTTAACC
>BOBG01000003.1 GCA_026002265.1 Spirochaetia bacterium | reverse complement strand
CAGAGGCAACCACGAAAATAAACACGGATAAGAAATATATAATACGTTATGTGCAATTTGGGCTGAAATTTTTTGTAAATAATAAAAAATGTTAATGAATGATTGACAAAAGGTGATATATTATATATAAGTATTTGGAGGAAAAAATGAATAAATATGAAGAAGGGTTAAAGTTACTTGAAGAGAAGTTTGGCAACGGCAAAGACAACATTATTGCGCTTGCGACTATTGCCCGGGAGCAAAACGTTAAAGGAACCCCCTGCCCTGTTGTCCGTGGTGTGGACGCATATTATGAGGACGGCACCTTTTATGTTACGACACATGGTAAATCAAATAAAATACAGCAAATTGCGAAGAACCCCGAGGTTTCGATTGCTTCTTGCTCCGAAATGTTTAGCGCCAGTGGAATAGGTGAAAACCTCGGTTGGGTGTTAGACCCGAAAAATGCTGATTTAAGAAATAAACTCCGTAAAGTTTTTGCCCCATGGTACGACCACGCAAACAATGAAAAAGATGAGAATTGCTGTATTTTAGCAATTCACCTCACAAAAGGAACGTTAAATATAAACCATTGGGAAAAATTATACCACATGGATTTTGTGAAAAAGATAGATATGGAGAATGGGGGAGTTTACTAAGTCTATGAAAACACTGCTATCAACAATAAAAAAATAAATATATAAAACTACGCCATTCCCACGGCACATTTTGGGCTGGCGGTCTTGCTACTCAAGCCCTTATTAGCCCGCCCAAAACGTCGTAAAACTCTGCGCGTTATACGAAACGTGGGCAAAAAATATTTGGAAATAAATAGTCTACATACTATTCAAAATAAAAATCAAACCTTAGTAAAAAATACTTCACATAAAAGTTGTTCACAAAAAATTAAAAACAGAAGAAAATTCTTAATTTATAATTTTTCTTCGTGTTTCAACCATGTTATTGTATCTGCAATTGTTTCATTTAATGAACGACAATGAAATCCCAATTCTTTTTCTGCTTTTTCAGCAGAAAAATTGTTATTCTTTTCCAGATTATAAATGGTAAAACGGCTGAACCATGCAGGTTTTTTAAAAAATTTATTATATATGGTGCCAATATTGGAAAAGGGACGTACTAGCCATAATGGTACAGTGAAAAAAGGCTTTTTTACACCGGCTTCTTCGCATATAATTTTCATTAATTGAATAAATGTATAACAAACACTTGCCATAATGTACGTCTCTCCCTTACGACCTTTTTTTGTACATTCAATAACTCCGGAAGCAAGATCTCGAGCATCTACAGAATTGAAAGTGCCGCCTATTGCAATACGTGATCTGCCACTGGCCACCATCTTTATAAAACTTGTAACCATACCAAAACTATAATCATTTGGTCCAAATATTCCGCTTGGATATACTACAGATGCATCTAAATCATGTTCTCGCACTGCTTCTAAAACTAATTCAGTAGCTATGGCTTTAGTTTTGGAATAAAACCCGATAACTTTATTCGGATCGTGATTTTTAACTTCATATATAATCTGCTCATTAGGTAGTTCTGGAATAGCCCCTGTAGAACTAATGTATACTAATTTTTTTATCTTATGATTCAAGCATTGTTTTATGATATTTTTCGTACCATTAACATTGACAGCGAGTACTTTTTCATTAGGTCTTGGATCAACCGTAACAATGCTGGCTGAATGTATGACAACAACCTCAATACCGGCCTTAACAGAAAAGAAGATGTCAAGTGCATTTTCATCCAGGATATCACCCTCAATAATTTCCACCCCATGCGGTATTGCAGATAAAGCTGGATCGTTCGGCATAACAAGTATGCGGACTTTTTGCCCGTTTACTGTTAATTGTTTGAGTATATTTCCACCCAAAAGACCGGTAGCACCGGTAAGTAAATAAAGAGTATTCATCATGAATTATATTATAACACAAAAATGATATTTGAAATACCCCTTTTGAATTGTATGTAAAATAGATATCAAGGAATCTATTTGGATTTTAAGTTAAATATGAAATCTAAACACAAAATATATAAGTAAGATTTGTTCTAAAATGCCCACGCATCGCATACAGTTTAGGCTGCGCTGTAGTAGCGGCTTAGTGAGGTTTTTCTCCGGCACGTTTTTATGCCCCTGGAAACCTACGGTTTCCTTATTCGGGGCACAAAAACGTCGTAAACTTTTCACGTTAAGTGTCTAGCTACTTCTTGTCACTTCACACTTTCCCTAGTAGGGACGGACACTTTGTACCGGATAGCCCAATATTATTGGACGCATAAGCCCCTCTACTCTCACTTTCACTCTCTTCTAAATCTCCGGAGCGTTTTCTAGTACATAGTTCTCAGCCTCGCGGCTCCATAAACCTTGATTGCGCTGACAGATTTCTGCGAGTTTCCCGTAAAATGGGTCACTTTTCCCTTTCTCAGCAAAGCTGTCTATCGCGGTCAGCTCAAGATTTTTATGCGTGTAAATGAGCTTCTTGCCGCCGGGTATTTTATCAAGGTTGATGCTTGTCTCGGCAACAGCGTTAATTCCGCCGATATGCGTTACCATAAAGGCTGGGTTAAGCTCGTGGCTTGCCATCATAGCAAGGGACTCTTTCATATCGTCCGTATTGCCGCCGGAAGTACCTACTATGTGGTGGGATTCGTAATGGACATTGTAAAAATTAAAAGCAGCCGAGAATGCTGTATCAGTGGGACCGGCAAAAAAATTGAGACAGCCATCTTTCCCAAGCAGTGCATCGCCAAGTTCTAGTACCGGCTTCACCGGCGCAAATACAAACACATCATCATAACCCCTGCCGCCGTTTATACCGCACAGATGCGCCGCCGGATCGGCTATTGCTTTTGTATTCACATAAACAAGTTCAACGCCATGCGCGTGCGCTTCTTCCGGGCTTATCAGTGAGGCCGCACGTTTTAATCTCGCATCATCAATGTCCGTAACAACAAGCCGGGAAGGCCGGTGCGGATTGTGAACTGCATAGTCAATGGCACAAAGCCCCATAGGACCCACTCCGGCAAGCAAAGCAAGCGAAGCGCCCTCCGCTATGCCCATAGTGTGGATATATGAGCCGTTTTTAGTGTGATATTGAGCATGAAAAGCACCTATGACGCATGAAACCGGTTCTGATAGAGAACCCATAAAGAAATTATCCGCATTGTATTCAAGGAGACAATTCATTTCCATAACTTCCGGCGGAATAATGATATACGTAGCATCGCCACCGGTATATTCGTAGGAATAACCGGGCGCCCAGAGCGTTTCTTGATAATTAAGGGCCGGTTGTATGGCGAATTTTGCACCTTCTTTAAATTTCCCGGCCCATTTTTCTCCGACCTTTTCGATAATGCCGCAAAATTCATGACCGACAATAATAGGATTTTTTGTTAAATCATGGCGCACCCGTTTATGTTTTGTGCCTTGCATAGCAAGTTTATGCGTTGACATACAGATCGAATCCGATACCACACGAGCGAGAATTTCATCATCCTTTAATGCCGGAAGTTCAAACTCCTCAAGCCGGAGATCATTTACACCATAAATACGTACAGCTTTTGTTTTCATCAAATTACTCCTTTTTATTCACTTAGAAAGCCAAATATTGCAGCTAGAACTGTGGTCGTTTGAGCGGATTGTACCAAGGGTCTGACCCTAGAAATCCGGTAAACCGCTTCCAGAATTCCTCTGTCACAGGCGTCACAATTCCGGTAATTCTATGTACTAGATGGTACAAACCGCCCCATTCCCAGTCCTCCGGCTTTTTCACCAACCCAGCCTTTACAGCATTATTGTTGATATAATCAAATACAGCCACAAAATCCACGTCAGTAGTAATTTTCCGGCTCCAAAATCGGTCACCCCAGAAATGGCCGGTTGTATGATGCTCTTTATTCCATCGATGAGCAAAAACTTGCTTCACCCATTTCATTATCGTGGAAAGAGATTGTCCTTTTTCCGGCGTGATTTCCAAGTGGAAATGGGTATCCATTATCGAAAAAGTATGAATCTCAAACCGGTAACCTTTTTCCGTTTTTGCCTCGTAAAGAACTTGCAGAAATAAATTTTTCGTCTTTTTATTTCTCAATTCCTTAGCTTTCCGGTTGCAATCGGAAATGACATGGTAAGTATCACCGCGGGAAGTGTCCCCACGCAATGGATGAGCCATATTACATCCTCCTACATGTAATATGGTCCGGAGCGATTATTTTGATTCAGTTTCCAAGACCTTTTTCCGGTTATTCAGTTTCCAGTTTTTGGAAGGGGTCAGACCTTTTTTCCGGTTTCCAATTTTCCTTTCCCGACGATAGAGTATAATACATTAATCACCAATTTTAAAGTACACAGAGAAGGGGTCTCCGGTATAGCAAAAAATGTTGACAGTTTTTTTGCTATGTTATAATATTTGGAGTCTAGTATGAAATTAAAATTTAAGTTGACGCTTATCAATGCAACGGTTACGGTTCTTTTGGTCGCGGTTATTTCTACCGTTTTGGTTATGCGGGCTGTTCAGTTGCAGGAAAACGCCGTGATTGCTAACATGACGGATATAGCGGAAAATCAGGCGCTAAAAATTAAAAACAGGTATATTCCTTACATAGAGATGTGTGAATCACTTGCTGTGGTTATGGGCGATTACAATTCGTTTCTGATGAACCGCCGCAGGATCATTTTTGAGAAAATGCTCAACAGTACTGTTTCGGCAAAATCCGAAATTGTCGGTGCGTATGTTGTTTTCAAAAAAGACATTCTTGAAGGGAACGACGCCGAATATATTGGTACGCCGGCTTCAAGTTCTGCAGGACAATTTATTCCATACATTGATACAAGTTCCGGCAAGCACGTCTTGAAAAATTACCCGAATCCTGATGCGGTAATGAATAGTGTTTCTGTCAAAAATACACTTGAAACTACAGTTAATGAAAACATACAATTTTCAGATCATCAATTTGTGAGTTTTCCCTATCTTGCAACTATAGAGAATAAGCAGGCTCTTTTAATTGATATACGCTGCCCCATAGTTGATAAAAACGAAAAAATTGGTATTATCGGTATGCAGGTGAATCTTGCACCGCTTCAAGAGTACGCGTTAACTTTGAGGCCTTATGGTTCGGGACGTATTGGGATTATTGCGGCAGATGAAATGACAGTGGCTCACCCGAGGGCTGAATTTGTCGGTACGAATTTTTCGGAGAAAGGCTTTGATACTTTTGGAGCAGCCGGTTTGAAAGCGATGATGAGTTCTGCCGAAACATTGAAGCCGGCCGTATATCCAATGAAAACTATGATTTGGGTAAGTTATCCTTTTAACATAGGTTATTCAAAAACAATTTTTATGGTTAATGCAATGGCGCCGCGCGAATTTGCTTTTGCTGCAACAAATACGCTCAAAATTTTTACGATAATCTTTGTTATAATTTCAGTAATAGCGGCTTCTCTTATAGTATTTTTTGTCGCCGGAACTATATCTAAACCTATAGTTGCTCTGTCGTTAACCCTGAAGGATATTTCCGAAGGCGAGGGTGACCTGACCCGCAGCGCGAACATTAATTCTAACGATGAAATTGGTGATTTGGCACGGTATTTTAATGCAACATTGACAAAAATCAGGGATTTGGTTGTTACAATTAAGAGTGAAGCGGCGGTTTTATACGATACCGGTACAGAACTTTCGGTGAACATGAATGAAACAGCATCCAGTGTAAACGAAATTGCCGCAAATATTCATGGTATTCAGAAAAAAGTGATAAATCAGAGTACATCCGTAACAGAGACTCATGCGACAATGGAGCAAATAACGAAAAATATTGAAGTAATGCAGAATAATGTTGATATGCAGGCGGAAAGTGTGAATCAATCGAGTTCCGCAGTCGAGGAAATGCTGAGTAATATTGAGTCTGTAACACAAACGCTGATAAAAAACGCCGGGAATGTCAAAAATTTGGATGAGGCAAGCGAAATCGGGCGGAAAGGTTTGAAAGAAGTTACAAAAAATATACAGGAAATTTTGAGCGAAAGTGAAGGACTGCTTCAAATTAACGCCGTCATGGATAATATTGCCAGTCAGACGAATTTGCTATCGATGAATGCCGCGATAGAGGCGGCACATGCCGGGGAATCCGGGAAAGGTTTTGCAGTGGTAGCGGCTGAGATTCGAAAACTTGCGGTATCTTCCGGCGCACAATCTCAAACTATCGGTACTATTTTAAAGAAAATTACGGATTCCATGGATAAAATCTCAAAATCCACAGCAAACGTCTTGAATAAATTCGAAGCTATCGACAAAAACGTGAAAATGGTGCGTGAGCAAGAAGATGCGATACGTGCGTCTATGGAAGAACAAAATGCGGGATCGAAGCAAATTTTGGAGTCGATTAGCCTCTTGCATAACTATACGTTGAAAGTGAAAGACAGCTCCCAGGAGATGAGTGAAGGCTCATCGCAGGTCATAAAAGAAAGCCGTAATCTCGAATCTACAACTGCGGAAATTACCGGCGGAATGAAGGAAATATCGACCGGTGCGGAGCATATCAACGGCGCCGTAGGAAGAGTTAATACGATTAGCGTTCAGAATAAAGAACACATATCCGTGCTCGTAGAATCAATTTCCCGGTTTAAAGTTTAGTGGGAAGAGTCTGACCCTTCCCATCGATTCTGATTTATTCTGGGGTCAGACCTTTTTTCCGGTTGATTCAGTTTCCAGTTTTTCATATCCGTGCTCGTAGAATCAATTTCCCGGTTTAAAGTTTAGTGGGAAGAGTCTGACCCTTCCCATCGATTCTGATTTATTCTGGGGTCAGACCTTTTTTCCGGTTGATTCAGTTTCCAGTTTTTGGAAGGGGTCAGACCTTTTACCGATTCTGATTTATTCTGGGGTCAGACCTTTTTTCCGGTTCGGTTTCCAATCCCATCCCGGAGAGGTCTTAAACTCCTCAAGCCGGAGATCGTTTACACATACGCAGCTTTTATGTTAACCCTTTCCTTTATCCGGTATATTTCAGCCAATTACTCCGGTAATTTCCTAAAAGGCTCTCATCACTTTTGGGAACTTCTTTATACTCTATATCAAAATCACCGGCAAGTTCCGAAAGTTTTTCTGAGGTGATCGCCATTTTCGCGGTCATTGCCGCGCCGAATGCAGTTGCCTCAGCAATATCAGTCAAAAATACCCGGTTATCCGGCAGCGCAGATGAAAGCAGTGTATTATACGCAGTATCTTTCCGGAATCCGCCTTCGGTAAAAACCTCTGCACCGCGCTCAAGTCCGGCCCTCTCAAGTGCAGTTAATGTTTGCAGTACCAAGGAAATACGCAAGAGCGCAATACCTTTTTCGTAATCTTTAAATACCGGCGGAATATTGTTTTTATCAGCAATTTCTGCAAAAATATAGTTACGGCCATTTTCAATAATTCTAGCTTTTGACAAGGGAAATTGCCCGGAACCAGGTGTTAATTCCGGCATAAGAAAAGCTTGACTTTCTTTTAAAATTTCAAAATATAGGGCGGCATTATAACCCGGTATGTCCTTGCGCTGGTGAATATTCATCAGTACTTTTGACCATGTTTCAAATTCCTGGCCGCCGAGGAATATGGCAGTTTTTACCGGTTTTCTGAAAGCTGAAATATTAAAAAATACGACTTTACCCAATTCATTTTCTGAAAAACCGTATTTTTTTACCGGATTCATAATAACGCACCATGTTCCGGTTGAATTAAGTACAAATCCAATTTCGCCTTTTTTTGCAAAATAGGGGAGCAGTGACGAATTTGAATCATGTATCCCCATTGTCACGATGGTATCGGGAGATAAGCCAGTTTTTTCTGCTAATACTCCGGTAATAGTTCCCAGAATATCCCACGAATTACCGAGCTGTTCCGGAATAAGCGTATCAACTCCCAACCCATGCGCTACAGATGATAATTTGTTTTCAAGTTGATTCCACATATAGGTATGGCAGCCCATATAAGTGCCTTCGGAGCCGGTTTTTCCAGTAAAACGAAAGCCCCAATACTGAGGATACCAGAGTAAATGCGTGGTTTTTGCAAAATATTCCGGATATATTTCTTTTATAAAGAAAATACCTTGTGCCGGATTTATCATAGATTTAAACGCAGGAGTTCCGGTCTGTTGCTGTAAAGCTTCCGGCGCTCCGAACTGTTCATAAAACCGGCGGTGAAAATCCTCACCCGGTTCATAAGTATAGTACACACAAGGAACAACTGGCTTAGCATCTTTCCCCACGCACACAAATGTCGCGCCATGTGTTGTAATTGTAATGGCCTTTACCGGGAAATGTTTTGCAGCGTCAGCGAGTTTTTCAATAAACCATGATTCCATGCCGGCAAGGTTGTGGGTTTCGAGTCCGTCAATTAATTCCGGCGGAAAATTGCAATATTCCGCGCTTAATTGATGGAGCGTATCATCATAGACGGCCACTTTTTTATTTGTCATCCCAATGTCAATAACTGCTAGTGCATATTTCATAGGATTTTCCTAGTGTAACATAACTTGTCCACCGGTAACAGGAACAGCTTGCCCGGTTTCATATTCTTGCTCCACAATGTAATAGAGCGCCCGCATAACATCCGGTCCGGTGCAGCCTCGTTTCATCGGGACCTTATTTTCGTAATATGCTTTAACATCAGCCACTGTTTTCGCGCCGGGCACTTTACCGGTTTGAAGATATTGGGCAAAAAGTCCTTTTTCAGGATTTGACCAGAGCGGGCCGTCAAAAAAATTGCCCGGACAGATGGCATTTACCTTGATATTGTATTCGATAAGTTCGAGCGCAAAACTTTCGACAAGTCCGATTCCGCCGAATTTACCGCCGGAGTATGCACCATTTTTATTTGATCCTTCAAATCCTGATTTAGAATTAATCTGGATAATGTCGGTTTTCCAATCAGGCGCGCTCCGGTTTTGCAAACGCAGCAGCCTCGCAGCGTGTTTTGATATAAGGAAAAAACCGGTATAATTAATATCGGTAACAAATTTAAACGAATGTAAATCCTGTTCCAAAACACTCGCGGCTTTTAATACACCCGCATTACTGACGCAGAGATCAAGCCCACCCGTAGTTTCAACGATTGTTTTAAACATCGCCTCAACCGATTCCTCATCGGCAACATTAACCTTGACAGCAAAAGCTGCCGTTCTTTTTTGCGCTGCATTGATCTCTTGAGCGAGTTTTTCAGCACCGTCTATATTTAAGTCTGCAATGAAGATCTGTGCGCCGGAAGCGGCCAACCCGCGTACAATTTCTTCACCAAAGCCCTGCGCGCCGCCGGTTACCACTGCAATTTTATCTTTTACGACACTTGACCGAAGGCTCGCACCCGCACCTTCTGCACATATTCTTTCGGATGATTCCAACTTTTTTCCCAGAATATAGGACTCATTTCCGGTCTGCCATTTTTTTGCCGCATCGTAATTATAAGCGATCCAATAGATAGTATCCGGTTTTCCGTCCTTTATTATACACACACATGATTGGCCGGCGTATGTTTTTTTTATCAGTTCAGATGCAGAGTCTTCATCGAGAACGCCGTTTTTTAATGCGGGATCAATGGCTATTCTCAGTGTGTATTCCGGAAGTTCATGTGCTACGGCCCTTTCTGTGATAACTGTGCATGGGCAGCCGGTACTGTGAACAGCCGCACCGCGTATCAATGTTGCTACCATAAAACCTACCTTTTAATCACTAGAATCATAGTTTAATGCCGAAAGCCGGTCCGTACAAGTTTTTTTTTGTATTTAATCACGTATAATGTCGTCATCATCGATCAAAAGAATTTCGCCTTTTTGACGCTTTTCCCGGAACCAGATTAAAAATTGACTCGTTGCAACATCAATATCCCACTGGGAAACCGGACCCATAATATTTTCTTCTTCCCGGATCTGGGAACGGTGGCCGGCCGAAATATTCGACAAAATTTTTTCGGTGAATCCGGGGGATTTTCCCTTCAGCAGCAGAACAATGTCTTTGTCGTCCATTTCCCGGAGTTTGTCCTGAAGCGGCTTATCATCAGCTTTTTCAATATCATCGAGCTTATGAACTTGACTCCGGATCTGCTCGCTGAGAATCGGATCCTTGTCAGTCAAATCATCAAGAATCTTTGAACCAATCGAGCTGCCGGATGCTCGGAGAATCGCAGCGAGTGTACTCGCACCGTCAACTGCTTGCTCCTCAACTTTTTCCAATTTTTCAGCTTTTTTCTGGAGCGATTCTGCAACGTGCCGGATCACTTCCGGCGAAACCTCGCCCCGGTGAGCGATCCGTTTAGCTATTTCCGCTTTCCGTTCCGGATCTGTGTAAGAAAGCACCTTTGCAGCAGATTCCGGCCGCATTCTCGTGAGTACCATTGCCTCAAGAGCCGGAGTCTCATTCTGCAAAAGGCCGGCGATTTCCGTTTCCGGATAATCCTCCAAAAAACTGAAAGGACTTGCCATCGATGCCGGAACGCTTTTGTGGAGAAGCGCGTCGCCCTTCTCGGCACCGAATGCACCATGGAGAATCCGTCGCGCGGTCTCAACCCCGCCGTAGGCATTTTGCTCAAGCCGGGCGCTCTCAGAAAAAATGCCGGTAAATTCCTGCATGATTCCAGCCGCGTCAGCGGCATTGACACCCCGGATCGTGGCAATTTCATTGGAAATCAGCTTGACTTGTTCCGGATCCAGTTGCTTGAGAATTTCAGATGCACGCTCAGCGCCGATTAAAATGAGAAATTTTGCAACCCTCCGGTGCTTAGACTCTGCGTTTACTTTTACAAATTCTTTATTTTTTTCCATTTTTTACTGAAAAAGACTCGGCAAAAACGTTGAAAACCACGGTACATAGGTCACCAGCAGTACCACAATCAGTTGAATCAGCAAAAACGGAAACACGTACCGGCAGACCGCTACGAAAGGCTTGCCAAACCGGTACGCCGCGAGAAAGAGATTCATGCCGACCGGCGGTGTCAAAAAGCCGACCTCCAAATTGGTGATGAAAATGATTCCAAGGTGCACCGGATCGATTCCGTAGACAAGTCCCAACGGCACGATCAACGGCAGCACAACGAGAATCGCGGAAAAAATGTCCATCAAACAGCCGACCACGAGGAGCACAAGGTTGAGCAGGAGCAAAAAAACATATTTCGACTGAATCGCACCCTGCATCCACCGTGCAAGATTTTCCGGCACCTGTGTGTCAATAATATAGTAGGAAAGAGCTTGGGATAACGCCAGAATGGAAAGTACGCCGCCGATAATGGGAATCGCCTTCGCAAACACCTGCGGTAGATCCCGGAATTTAATATCCCGGTGCACACATACTTCCACGATAAAAATATAGAGAGCCGCGGCCGCGCCGGTTTCCGTGAGCGAAAGGGTTCCGGAAAAATAACCGGCGATCAACAGAAAAGGGAGGATCACCTCCAACGCGGAATCTTTTAATGCCCGGCCCGCTTTTTGGAGAGAAAAGGGAGTCACCGGAATCTTGGTTTTAACTGAAATGATGATTCCAAACACGATGATCGCACTGATCAAGAGGATTCCGGGGATGATTCCACCCAAAAACATATGTAAAATGTTGGTTTGCGCACTCGTTCCAACCAAAATAATCGGCAGACTCGGCGGGAACAGGAGTCCGATGCTCCCGACTGAGGTCAAAAGCCCGATGGAAAATTTGTCGCTGTACTTCACCTCGTGGAGAATCGAGTAGAGAATCCCGCCCAATGCCAGAATCGTCACGCCGGATGCTCCGGTAAACGACGTAAAAAACGCACAGATAACAACAGTCGCGATGATCATGCCGCCGGGCAGCCAACTGAAAAGACTCCGGAAGAGATTCACGAGCCGCTCACCGGCTTTGCTCTCGGAAAGAAAGAATCCGGTTAAGGTGAACAGGGGAATCGGTATGAAGCTGTCGTTGATAAGTGTCGTGTACACTTGATTTGATATAACATCCAGTTCTCCGCCCGCACCTTGAATCAACACAATCGAAAGTCCGGCAAATACCACAAACAACGGCATCCCGCAAAACGCGGCAATGATCATAATGATCACAACCGGAAAGCGCAGTGCCAGACTGAGATCCGCTAACCGGAGGATCAGATCAAACACCGGATCCGGCGTATCCAGTCCCCACACCGTTTTTGTGATGGCCGGAAATGCACATAATGTACCAAGGATCACGGCAGCAACCGGCAGAATCCGCCATTTTCCGGAACAATTACTCATCCGGGCAAACCGGAGAGCTATGACAAAATAACCGATGGGCATCACCAGTGCAAACACCTGATCCGGAATGAATCCGATCATGCGCCACGGCGAAAGGGAGATCCGGAGGAAGGCAACCGCACTCCATGCCACAATAGTCACGATAAAAGCTGATAAAAGATTGATGCAGGATCCGATTGAACGTTTCACCGAATCAGCGCCCAATTTCCCGGAAAAATTTTGAATCAATGCGATGGAAAGGTGTTCGCCTTCTCTGGTTGTGATCATTCCGGTAAGAAGTCCAACCATCAAAAGGAGATGTGCTGTGATCCCTCCAGCCGCTGGAATCCCGGTGTTAAAAAACCGGGCGATAATTTCTCCAACCGGAAGAAGCGTCAAACAAATCAATGAAAAAATACAGAGGTACTGCTCAATACGTTTTAACATTTTATTTCCGGTAACTTTGCAATATAGCTGTAATCTTTGTATAGAGATCCCGGTCAAAAACCGACCCTAAAAGGGAGGGCATCGCACGATTAACTTCATCGATCCACTGCTGCTCCTGCGCCGGGCTGACCTGATTCACAATCAACCCATAAGAAACCATGGTACGGACAGCATCAGCCTCCAGTTGAGCTACAGACAGAGAAATCTCTTTTTCAACGGAATCTGCTATTTCCAAAAGCCGGGGTTTGTACTGGTCCGGAATAGCGCGCCATGCACGTTGGTTGAAAATAACGGCACCCATAAACGGTGCAATATTCAGCGATGCCATATTTTTAGCCATAGCAAATAGTTGAGACGCGGCCATAGCCATCGGACTGCTATACAGAGCCTCTATTTTATTTGAACTGAGGAAAATCATCATATCGTTTTGATTCGCCGGAACCAATTGAAAGCCCATTGATTTGAAGGTATCAGTCAGTTTAGGCGACTCAGGAGCGGTTGCTACCTTTAATTTCCGCAGATCGGCCGGTGACCACACCGGACTTTTGGAAAAAAACTGTACCCAGCCGGATTTTGCCCATGCAACCGGGAAGAAGCCCTGCTTGATGATTCTTACCTCCAAATCCGCCCCAATAGCATCGAGTACAAAATCCAATTCAGTATCATCTTTGAGCAAAAAAGGGACGCTCAGCGTCATAATTTCCGGTGTGATCAGGCTCAAACCCATCGAAGTAAAAACTGCACCTTGAATCTGGTTACTTTTGAGTTTCCGGAGACAGTCTTCCTCGCCGCCGACCACACCATTATGGTAAATCTGCAATTCAACCTCGCCATTCGTGGCCCGGGACCACTCTGAAGCCATCCGTTTGAGCGCCACCCCCCACGGCGTATTTTCCGGAATCAGCGAAGCCAATTTTATGACCACCTTGTTTGCCGCGGAAACCGGTTCCGGCATCAGTACTCCAAAAAACACCACTGTCAATGCAACAATAAAAAACTTTTTCACCACCATTCTCCTTCAAAATCTTCGTCATCGCCCCAATCAAAGCTGTCATCTCCAATATCAATAAAATAATGCGAAGCATTGTCAAGGAGATACTGGGCCTTACGCTGATTGATAATATTCACCAGCCGGTTCGCCGGATCTTTGGAAGGATCCACTGCGAGAGCTTTTTCAATATTTTCTTTAAAATGCTCATAATCCTGAGCCGGAATACAAATAGACTCCGCATAAGAAATATAAGGACCCGCGGAGAGTCCTTTGGATTTTTCAACAGCACGCCGGAAATGCTCTTCAGCTAAGGATTTATCCCCACCCATTTCCGGAGGCAAAGATGCAAGCAGCAGTACATAAAAATCATCTATCGCACCGTTATTAAAATCCGGATCCAGTTGATAGGCCCGGTCGATTAATTTCCGCAACACCGGCAGCGACACACCAAGCTCCAGATCAAAAGGATTGAGCGAATAGGCCGCCATGGTTCCGGCCGTCATCCAATACAAGTTCGGAACATCGTCTTTTTTGAACCGGGGCAGGTAGGAATCAACCGACAATGTACGAAAAGCATTGGCAAATCCCGCATATTTTTGGTCAAGACCGTCCAAAAGAATCCCTCTACCCCGGAGATAGAGTTTTTTTGCCCGGACCATTTCACGCTGCTGCTCTTCAAAATCATCAGACATTTGTGCAGGACCCTGTATAAAAGCATTTGCGTACATTACAAATAACGAACCGGTGGTCAAAATCAGACCTTGGTGCCGGGGATTCTGGGCCAAAAGTGTTTCGTACATTTTTATTGCAAAGGGAATCGCCCCCGCGACTAATTCCGGATCTTCATCCCCGGTAAATACTTCTGAACCGCCGTCCCCGGCTAATGCGTCCGACACTGCATTCATCGCTAACTTATTGATCGAACAAGATGTACACACAATTCCGATCAAAAGTGTTCCTAAAACACGCTTCATTTTCCCTCCTTGATGCCGAATTTTTTTAATTTTGCGTGTAAATTACTTGGGTATAAGCCCATAGCTTCTGCCGCTTTGCTCACGACTCCTTCATTTTTTTCCATAAAAAACTGGAGATAATTTTTTTCAAAGGATTCCTTCGCTTCATTATACCGAAGATTAAAAAGGGATTCCGGATTCTGCACAAGTACTTCCGGCTGATTAGCCGAATTTTTTTGTAAAAAAGAATCGACTTCCTTTTCGCTCACCCGGTTTCCCCGGCAGAGAACGGACATCCGTTCCGCACAGTTCCGCAATTCCCGGATATTTCCGGGCCAATGATACGCACACAAATTTTCCAGCGCAGAATCGTCAAAAGTCAAGTGTTCTGCATGAAATTCCTTGAGAAAGTGAAACAAAAGGAGCGGAATGTCCTCGGCACGTTCCCGGAGCGGCGGCACATGAATCGGAATCACACAGAGCCGAAAAAAAAGATCCTGACGAAAATTTCCGGCAGCAGATTCCTGCTCAATATCCTTGTTGGTCGCAGCGATAACCCGGGCATCGACTTCGATAGTTTTTTCCCCACCCAGGTGCTCGATCCGGCTCTCCTGCAAGGCACGCAACACTTTAGCTTGCGCTGCCAGGGACATATCCCCAATTTCATCGAGAAAAAGAGTCCCGCCGGATGCCTGCTCAAAACGGCCGCGCCTCGCGCTGACTGCATCGGTAAAAGCCCCTTTTTCATGCCCAAACAATTCGCTTTCGATCAACGGTTCCGGAATCGCCGCACAGTTGACCGCAACAAAGGCCCGGCTCGACCGTGACGATCCCCGGTGCAGCGCCCGCGCAACGATTTCTTTTCCGGTTCCATTCTCTCCGGTGATGAGAATCCGGGCATCACTGTCAGCAACTTGCCGGATAGTTTCCCGGATCGACCGTATTTCCGGACTCTCTCCAATGATTTCATCTGTCGGAAAATGCTTGAGAATCCGGTTCTCGCTGCGGAGAGTCCCCACGACCAAGGCGTTCCGGCACACCGTCAGTACCCGATCCAGCGACAGAGGCTTCTCCAGAAAATCAAAGGCACCGAGTTTCAATGCTTTAACCGCCATGTCGATGTTGGCATGACCTGAGATCATCACCACCTCAATATCAGACCATGTCGAGCGGATCTGCTCCAAGGCCTCAAGTCCCCCCATTTTTGGGAGCAGTACGTCAAGAAAAATAAGATCAATAGTCTCTGTTTCGATAATTTTAAAAGCATCCGGTGCGTCAGCCGCCTTAAAAGTCCGGTAGCGTTCATCTTCAAGAATCGAGGCGAGCATATTTCGGATTCCCGGTTCATCATCAATGATGAGAATAGTCTTCATGCGGCCCCCTTGGAGATATTAAGGTGAGATCAAACGCTGAGTTTCCAGCCGGATGATCAGCGAATCCGGATCCGTTTCGCGGGCCCGTTTCAGCATTACCCGGGCATCTTCCTCCCACCCCATCGCAGAAAAACACCGGCTGATTCGAATCAATATTTTTGCACTCTGGGCCGGGTTTTTTGTGGAAGCAAGCGCATCTTGATACAGAACAATGGCCGGCTGAAACTGACTCCGTTGTTCCAAAATCCGGGCACGGTTTGCCGTTACCTGCCATGGGGCATTTCCGGCCGGAATCGCTTCAAAATATTCTCCCGCAGCATTCAACCGGTTTTCTTGGAGAGCCCGCAGCCCATGGTACATATCCACCCACGCACCCTCTATAGCTTTATGATCAATATGTTCGAGAAGAATTTTCATTTCGGCCGGACGTTTTTGGTACTCAAAGAAAAAAGCTGCCCACTCGTACAGAGATTCCTCTTCCGGATAGCGGTTCAAAAGGAGCCAGAGTTCCGCAACCGTCTTATCCACACTCACACGATCCTGCCGGCGGCTGATATATTCAAGATCGATCAGAGGACTATGCTCCTGATATGCCATTTCTTCAAGCACTGCAAACGCACGCGGCGGGTCAAGCAACCGGGTCTGGAGTATTGTTGTGTACCTTCTATAATTCGGATCCGGCACAATCCAGAGATCCGCAGAATTTTGTTCAAGTAAATTAAGAGCTTCTGCCGGATTATTGGTAGTGGTAGCAAGGTTGTACCGGCTCCGTATCCGGACCGAGGGATCAAGACTCATGGTCAATGTTTTCCATAAATCCCGTGCGGAATCTTCAAGTCCGGAAAGATAGAGCGCGTCAGCTTGCAGCTCCACATTTTCATCGTAAAAAAGAGAGGAGAGTAATTTCGCGGCTTTTTCCGGTTGTCCATAATCGTAAAAAAAACGCCCCGCGAGCTGGATCACCTGCGGATCCGGCTCACCTTGAGTCATTCTGTCGAGTTGTTCAGACGCTTTTTTGGTGGCGCCATTCAAGATGTGCAGAACCGCCAGATCGCGTTCCCACTCCGGCTCAAGCTGCCCGGAATTCCATTCATGGTGCAAGATAACTGAAGCTTGTTCCGGATCGCTCAGCACTCCGGAGAGTGCGTACAGATCAAAGGCCCGTTCAGTTGTCCTGACATTTCCGGCCCGGGTGTACAATTCTTTGCGGGATTGATCCGAAAGAACCGGCTCCTTGAGAAGGATTGATTCTGAGAGCAGCAGATTCAACAGTTCTGATCCGGGTATACGTGAAATCGCCCGGCTCGCAGATGTATGGTACGCATCAATGTACCGAGAATCTTGCAATGCAAGGGCACGGCGCCGTTTGAGGATAGACAGTTTCGATTCAAGCCCGAATGCCCGGCGTTCAAGCTTGTCCAGCGTCCGGTCTGCTTGTACCGGATCCCCAGTACCAGCTTCGTCAAATGCACGTAAGGACTGCAAAAAGGATTCATTCGGCGGTGCCGCGGTTTTATCAAGAGAAGTCAAATAGATAATTCCGGAGCCAATGAGAATCGCTAGGACAACACCAACGATAAGAATAGGAAAAGTCCGTTTCATACAACTGCCACCGCACGCGTTTTCCGGATGCTGTCAAGGATGCCGTTGACAAACCGGAAGGAATCATCGGTACCGAGAATATCCGCGATGCTGATCGCTTCACTGATCACCACCGATGGAGAAATATCCGGCTGAAACATAAGGCTAAAAGTACTCAACCGGAGTATGGCAAGATCAACCCGCCGGATTCGGGAAAAACTCCAATGTTTCAGATGTGACCGGATCATCGTATCCACTGCTTTAGCATTTTCAATAGTACCGCGCACGAGAAGCCGGGAAAAATTAGCAGCAGATTGTTCAATTTCTTCCTCACTCCATGAAAAATCCACAGCTTGTTCCGGAGAGCAATGGCTTAAATCCCATGCGTACAAACTTTGTACAGCCAAAATCCGGCCGGCCCGGCGCGACAGCATTGATCACCACGTCAAATTAGAGTCGTAAACCT
The DNA here is from genome assembly GCA_026002265.1 of Spirochaetia bacterium. Lineage (GTDB taxonomy): Bacteria > Spirochaetota > Spirochaetia > Treponematales > Breznakiellaceae > BOBG01. Next base: position 33,439 of record BOBG01000003.1, on the reverse strand, counting down.
GAAAAGGATTGCCGGCCCGGAGTTCCACGGTTAATTCCTGCACGGCCCGGTTGAGAAGCGCCTGCTGCCGCTCTTGAAGAATTCCACTGCTGATGTACTGGCGTACCGTCACTCTGCTTCCAAGCTGGGCGATGTCATCCAATGTAAGAGCTTTCATCGCATAGGTTTCTGTTATTTTGATAATATAAAAGCCGGTATTGCCTTCGATCAATTTGGAAACTTCACCTTGCCGGAGACTAAATGCAGTATTCATAAGATCGAGTCCAAAAAGCTGTTGAGCCTGCGGTGTCCGCGGTATATACCCGGCATCTCCTGCATTGTACCCGGCACCCACTGTCTGGCCTTTGATGACTGCCTCATCAAATTTTGAGGCATTGGAAGCAATTTCCCGGACAAGCCGGTCAGCCACTGTTTTTGCCTGCGTTTTTTGCGCGGCAGTGCTGAAAGGCACTTCGATCATACTAAAACGGACCGTATCCGGCCGGATGAATTGAGACTTGTTAATATTATACGCATTGATAATATCCTGCTCGGTCGGCTGTTGGATAGTTTTGAGCAAAGCATCTTTTTTGGTGAGAACGTACTTTTGCATGAGCAACTGTTGACGGAGCTGTTCCCGGAATACCGCAAGTTCCAGGCCGGTTTGGGACCGAATCGCGGACGCGAATTCATCTTCAGTCGGCTGCCGTCCAACCTGACTCGCCATCTGATTCCGCAATTCTTGTACCTGTTGATTCAACTCGGCGTCACTGAGTACAACCCGGTCCCGGATTGCACCTTGGAGCAGGAGCTTCTCATCGATCATCGAATCGAGGAGCTGCCGCTGCTGATCCTTGGTGAGGACTTGCCCAAGCGCTCTTTGATTATTTTCGACTACTGTTTTAAACTGTGAAACAGTAATAGTTTCAGTCCCCATGAGCCGGACCACTGCAACGGGACGTGTGTCGTTTTGAGCAAACAAGAGCGCACCGGTTGCAAACATACAGGCGAATATTCCTATTTTTTTCATACACATTACTTTTGACGGGCTATGACCCGGCCTCCTTGTATTAAGATCATTATTTGATCCGTGGAATTATTGTGGGAATCGTTCCGGATAAAGCCGGAAATTCGTCCCGCCTTTCCGTAATTCGCTCACCAGTTCCACACGCGCTTTTTCAAAAGCTGCGGCATCTTGGCTCAGTGAATTCCGGATATACTCTCTAACACTTAAATCATTTCCAAGTTGCACCGGATCATCTAACTCAAGAAATTTAACATCAAATTTTTCAGTGACTTTAACTATCGCAAACCCATCCGGTGTTTCAATAGCCCCGGATACACGACGCGGCTCAAGGGCAAAAACAGCATTAACAAAGGCAGGTCCAAATGCTTGCTGGGCCTGGTCAACCCGGGGAAGATACTGATTTTCCTGCACCTGGTAGTCAGAACCGGCCCGCCAGAATACTGCATCAAAGGTATCCGGATTCGTTCTTATTTCAGCTTGAAGCTGATTTGCCCGGTCACGGGAAGAAGTGAGAATCGCATTGTAGCGTATCGTTGCCGGCCGGACAAAGGTCGAACGGGAACTTTCGTAAGCCGCCTGAATCTGCTCCTCAGTTGGATTAACACTCATACCTGAAGGATATTTTGACATAACATAGCGTTGTATCATCATTTGCCGCCGGAGCTGTTCTTGGAATTCCGGAAGAGTCATGCCGTTGTTTGATTTGACTGCCGCGGCAAATTCTTCATCAGTCGGTTCATGGCCGAGTTGAGAAGCCACTACATTCCGAATCTGCCGGAGGTACGCATTTACTTCACCTTGACCAACGGTAATTCGTTCCTGTTCCGCAGCTTGGATGAGAAGCAGCTCATCAATCATTTCGTTCAAAACGCTCTTCCAATCATCGGAAGAAACTTTTAGCTCGCTCCTGACCTCTGCTTCACACTCTTGATATAAAGTTTTATCAGCCCGGAGTTCCGTAACAGTTTCTTGTTGCACCGCATCGAGAAGCGGTTGAGTCCGCTGCTGGTAAAGCATATTCCGGATATTTTCGCGTACTGTCGTTATTGGAGGATTTAACTGAATCGGATCGTCAATTTCAAGAAATTTCTCATCAAGCATTCCAATAACTTTAACCAGGTAAAAAGCGGTCGGTCCCTCGATCACAGAAGACACCTGAAACTGCTTCATGGCGAAAACAGTCTTGACAAACGCATCTCCAAAGGTCTGGCGTACCTGTTCATTTTTGGGAACATAGCCGATTTCATCGGCACTCTGGGCGGTGTAGCCGGAATTGGGTGCTTGCGCCATGAGCAGAGCCTCATCAAATTCCGAAGGATCTGAATGTATCGTGCGGCTTAACCGGTTTATAATCTCTGCGGCACGGCTTTTTTCCGGGGCACTCGCTCCAAAGGGAACGGTGATCAATGAAAAACGCACCATCTGGGGCCGGATAAGGCTAGGCCGCATAATTTGATACGTTGATTCGATTTCTGCCGTTGAAGGTTCTGGTACATTTTTGAGCCTTGATTGTGCTTTATTGCCAAGGTACAGTTGTGCAAGCAGTTGCTCTCGATATGTCGAAAGATTCATGCCGGTATTTATTTCCAAAGCTTGGTTAAATTCAGCGTCACTCGGCGTATGTCCAAGTTGAGCAGCCAAGGTGCTTCGTACCTGCCAGATCTGCTGATCAACCGTACTGACTATCGTCTGATCCTGACTGGCCATTGTGGCGACTAGCTTAAGATCGATCCGGGAATCGATTCTAAACTGCCGTTCAGCTACAGATTGAACTTGCCCGACAGTGATAGTATCGGTCCTGTTAGAAACCCGTACTATTGCGGCCGGCTGAAGACCTGCTTCAGCTTGAAGCCCGCCCGGTCCCAATGGCGTTTCCGGTTGTGCTTTAGCCGCACTTGTTTTGCACCCACCCAACAACGCCGCACATAAAACCACAAAAGCTAATATATTCACAAGAATAAGTATAGCCCTTTTTTTCTAAATGGTCAAGTTTTAGGCTGCATTTGGTTTTTATGGAATTATGGTCGAAAAAAGCGGGCCCCACGGTCCTGATTGCCCTTTGGCATTCTCATAACGAATACAAAAATAGGCTGTTTTTCCGCTATCCTCCGGTGCAAAATTAAACAATTCTCTCTTCCGGCGGGTGAATTGTGAAAAAGGAAGGTCATTTCCTGATGATGGCGCTTTCATCAATTCCCGTTTCGGTCCCGTTGCCGCTTCCACAGTGGCACCTCCCCGCGGCATAACACCATAATATATCCGGCAGCCATACTCACTCCGGTGTGAATCATAAGAGGGTCTGCCGACTGAACGGAGACGAAGTTTAAGCATATGCACTCCCGGGCGGAAAATGTCAGCTTCCGCTTGATTAATGGGTGGAGGTACCGGTGAACGAGATGTACTATGAGGTTTTAGTCCTAAAGATGCTAATTCTGCACTTGTAAGAGGCGGGCTGATAAAATATCGCCTTTTGATGAAACGCATTTTTTCAACGAGTTTAGCAAACGTCACTTTACATTGAGCAGTAACTAAGGCTGTCCGCTCACTGCTATGAGACCGAAACAAGATTTCAGCCGCAGTACCAACCAATGCAGTTAATTCCGTAACATCGGTTTCTGTAACATTCCATAAGCTTGCCTTTTTTCCTAATACAGTTACCCATGTTTTTGCCATTGCCAGCTGATTGTCCCGTCTTGACGGAAGCCATTCCGATCTATGCGTCATAATTCCTCTCCTATATGTTTTATATTACCATGTTTATAACATAATGTCAACTACTCTTGTTTCATTCGGAATCACTTTTATCATAAAAATAACTCTGTTTCTAGAAAAAATATTTACGAAAAACGGCATGCTGGTTGGTGAGTCTGTCAAGCCAAAAGTCTTTCATCTCAAGGTTGATATTCACCATATCTCAAAAGAAAATATCAGCTTCCTCCGGTTTCTCTTTGTGCAAGCAAAATGGATCGTTAATGATAGGCTCGACTTCTCTCAAACCGGCAATAATACAGTTAAAAAACAAGATATAATCAATTTATCAAACTCCTTTCCGTTGCAGTCTTCCTGCTTAATTATACCTAGTACCTCCGGTCCACATTTCCTAATATATCTGCCCATTTTTCTGGATAACGTGAATAATACCAGCTTATCCGGGCGGCTGCGGTCCATGTTTTGTGAAAAAGTTGGTCCCATAAATTGGTAAATATTGCAGATGGAATACCAACAGCGATAAGATATAACCATCCGAAATATAATGATTGAATACAATGTCCATATTCATGGCGAATAATTGTTTCATCATATCCGCACGATAAAAAAATAAATTCACCCAGTGAAACACCCCAATTTGAATTTATATTTATATAATAAATTATTTTTTCTTTAAATTTACTTTTTGTAATAGATACTCCGCGGATACGAAACCACAACAAAATAAAAAGCGCAAGTACTATCTGCGGAAGCTGCCAGAGATATAACATAATTTTCATTTCAAACTTCTATATGCCGCACTACCGATTTTTCCCCGCCCTCACAAAACTGGCAGTCCCTGCAACAAGGAACACGGCGGTAAAGGCAATGATGATAGCTAAGTCAACTGGAGGCGTGTGTAGCGTAGGTGCGCTACTAAGGCCATCGTAAAACATTCCTCGCATAAAGTCTACGCAATAGGTCATTGGTAAAAGACGGCTCACCACTGCCATGATGCCGGTTGAATGAGTGACCGGAATGAGCGCACCGGAAAGAAATGTTTGCGCCATCGAAAGCATCATTATAACGATTCCGGCAGTGGCGGCTTTTTGGATAAAGCCCACGCAGACAACCCCGAGAGAACCCGCAGCAAGGCAGATTAATGGTGAAAACGCAAGCAGTGTCACAAATTGGTTGATAGAGAGCCGAGCACCGATAAACAAGCCCACAATAATGGTAAAGAAAAACGTGATGTAGCTCGCGAAAGAGGCTCCAACAATTTTTCCTAAAATAAGGGAATACCGTGAAACAGGGCTTACGAGAATTTCCTGAGTGAAATCATTTTCGCGGTCTTCCACCAAAGATGCAATGCCGTTGCCCATTATCATGAACAGCCCTTGTACCAACATTCCCACTAACATAAAGGTATTAAAGTCAAAGGACATATTCATTCCCATGTTTTGGGAAAGCTGTCCGCCAAACATTCCTAAAAACATAATGGGCATTATCAGCGCCGGAATGAGTTTAGCCGGTGATTTTATGCACAAAGTAATATCACGCATCGCTAGTGTGACAATCGCATTTAATTCTTTGGTAAATTTAGTCATGCTGCGCTCCCTTCGGTAAGCAGGTTGATGTATGCGTCTTCCAATGTTCCCTCGTGATGTTCCCCTTTTAAATCAGCCGGTGTGCCGGAAAAAATGATTTTCCCTTTGTTAATCATGGCGAGGCGGTCTACCTTTTCCGCTTCATCAATGTAGTGAGTTGTGAGGAATACCGTTGTACCATATTCTTTGCGTGTCTGGTTGATGTAGTCCCACAGACCGCGGCGGCTTAGCGCATCCAGTCCCTGGGACGGTTCATCCAAAAACAGCACAGTAGGACGGTGCATCAGACTACGGATTATTTCGATTTTCCGCTGCATACCGCCGGAATGAGTTTTGAGCGGTTTTAACAAACTGTCGCCAATGCCCATAATTTCAGCCAATTCTACAACCTGATCGCGGTACTTTTTCGGCATCCATTTAAAAAACGGGCGATATCCGTACATGCCGTACATACAAACATGTAGTCTGATATTTTCCTCCGCTGAAAGGTCAAGGTCAAGGGACGGTTTTTGAAAAATGATACCGATATGGGAGCGGACGTTTTTTTCATCCCGATCCAAATCGTATCCCGCAATGGTAACATCACCCGATGTTTTGCCAAGTGTTGTCGTTAAAATAGAAATGGTCGTGGTTTTACCCGCACCATTTGCGCCGAGGAAAGCGAAAAATTCGCCTTCATTTACGGTAAAACTAATGTTGTCAACCGAATTCTTGAGCGCATTTTTATAATGCTTTATTAGATTTTCAACCTGTATTACTGGTTTCATAATGTTCTCCTTACCTATACAGACAAATGAAGCGCCAAAAATATTTTAATTCCCAACAACATTTTCATATAATTCTTTGAGCGTTTTTCGTAAATGAACAACCGCATAGTGTTTTCGTGAAAGCACCGTATTGATTGAAACACCGGTATTTTTCGCAATTTCCTTTACGGGCATATCATAATATTCCGTTAATTCAAAAACCTCGCGTTGTTCCTGCGGCAATTCATTAACCGCACTTTTGATTTCTTCTAAAACAAGGCTGCGTAAATATTCCGTTTCAGGTGTCGTTTCTTCGGCAAAAAGCACATCGGTAATTTCATCTAAAAAATTTGTGTTATCGTCTTCATCGTAAGATATAGGAAATTGTACCTCATTTTTTTTTATATATTTGTTAATGATGAGATTACGCGCCACGCGGTAAAGCCATGCCGCAGTTTGTTCCACCGTCTTACCAAGATTATTCACGCGGGTAAATTGATAGAAGACTTCTTGAAGTATATCTTCGGCATCTTCTGCAATAGATACCCGTTTGCGAATAAAATTAGACAACTTTTCATGAAAAGTACTAAACGTCTGTGCAACATTTGTCTGCGGCATAAATGTACTATTCATCCTTCTTGTTGTCGGCGTTTTCTTGGCGGTCGGCATCGTCCTGTTTACGGGAATTAAACCAACTCCCACGGTCAAAATCCCCTCTGGGATCAAAACCATGCCGCTTCTGAATTTCTTCTGCAAGATGTTGCCGCTGTTCGTCAGACATAGCGTTCCACCTACCTTGAAATGCACCTATTCTCTCATGACCGCCGCCCAAGTGACCTAAACCGCCTACAATCCCGCCGAATAACACCCGGCAGAGAACTAGTAGTCCGACAGCTTGCCCCCAACTTATTGTGGGCAAACCAAAAATTGACGGCAAGAGCGCGTTCCACAAATACATGGTTACGGTACCAAAAATAGCCGCTATGGCTACCAGACACAGCCCCCCTAAAGGAAAGCGAAATAACCTTAAATTCCTTTTCATAATAACTCCTTAAAGAATATTTTCATTCTTACATATATAGACAAGTAGAAAGGCAAAATATTTTATAAAAATTTGATTTTTTAACAATTAGCAGCGCCACGGATCTCCTCCGCGAACTAGTGAGCGGGTTCTTCCGCTTCTTCGTTTATTTCAGATTTTTTATTGCTTATGTTTATGATTTATTCAAGAAAATATAGGGCATTTTGTATAACGTTCCGGTTATCAAAATAATTTACTATAATAATTTTATGAATTCTTCCAATTCCATTCCGGTCTGAATTAAAATACTTCTTAATGTTCCACGGGCAACAGTATCATGCATTGGAATAATGGTCGTATTTTTTCCATTCGTATATTTTGCATGACTTCCTTTCTGACTTTTAAAAACAAATCCCTTCTTTGATAATGCGGAAATAATTTGATTAGGCCTAAGTATTGGGTATTTATCACCCATTATATTACCATTTCCAATGTCGTTATATAAACTTGATCATTTTTAGGTAAAATTACTTCTTCTTCATTTTCGTCTTCATAATATAGGGCGATTGCCTCTTTTAAATTTTCAATCGCTTTATCTATGGTTTTTCCCTGAGAAGCAATATTATTTTCAAGACAATTTGCAACAAACCATTCTTCTTCTTGTTTTATTATAATTGTACCTTTAAAATTCACTTTAACCCCCATAAAAATCTATTTATATACTATTTTATTCAATGATATTTGTCAAGAACTATTTTTAATGCATATTGTGTATGTTTTTTTATACACTATTTTCAAAAAACTTGCACATAACATTCCGGCTGTATACGATGTTTTTGCGATTGCGATAAAGGAAAGCGTTTAGAGATTAGGGTATTGCGTCTAACGTGAAAAGTTTACGACGTTTTTGTTCCCCGGATAAGGAAACCGTAGATTTTCCAGGGGCACAAAAATGTGCCGGAAAAAAACCTCACTAAGGCGCTAGTGCGCCGACTAGGGTTTTTCGGAGGCCAAGCCACTACTGCGACGCAGCGTAAACAGTCCTGTTATATGCAGTACAGGCGTACTGCATTATTATTTTATTATTTCTTTATTCAATTTATAGATTCAATATCCCAAATATCCTTTTTTCTATTATTATATTTTTCCATTGCTTCAATTACAAGTGTATGTTGCTTTGCATATATTACTGGATAATCTATTTCATTATATTCATGTCTAATTGGAAATGCTATTTTTTCTATGTCTGGGGAGAATTCCGCATTAATATTTAGTTTATTCCCTCTTGCATCCAATCTAACCCATTTATTTTTATTTGATATAAACACTGCATTTAATCCATGTATAACATATCCTGATTTTGGTGTATCTTCTTTTGTTAATCGCTGGTAACATAATCCTGCGGGAATTTTTACACATCTTAATAAGGCAGCCAATAACAATGATTTTGCAACACAAATGCCCTCCCTATATATTAAAACATCAGAAGCTGTTTTTGTTACTATTTCAGAATCAATATCTCCAGAATGGGATATTTCATCTCTTACATAATTATAAATATTTTTTATATTTTCGATTTCATCATATGATGAGTCATATAATTCAAGTGCTTTTTTTCGAATAATTTCATTATCAAAATCTATATATTTATCGTAATTTAAATATTCTTCTATATTATTATTTTCCAAAATGTATTCCATTTTATCCTCCAATCATTATTTTATTTTAACTTTAATATTCTGTCAATTATTTTTCATAATATTTTACAAAAAATTTTAGCCTAATTTTGCCTAACGCTCCAGCTGTAAAGGAAACCGTAGGTTTCCAGCACCATAAAAAATGTGCCGGAGAAAAAACGCATAAAGGCGCTACTGCGCCGACTAGGGTTTTTCGGAGGCCAAGCCACTACTGCGACGCAGCGTAAACAATCCTGTTATGCGCCCTAGAAAACCACTTACGAAGCCGCACGCATGGATGCGTACGGTCTTTTACTACTGGCATAATTATTTTATTCTCCAAAAATCTGGATATTTTTGTTCAAATATTTGAATATTTATATTCGTATTATCTATTGTATCATTACAATATGCTATATAATAATCTGCAAGACGAGTTGGTTCGTCTGAATATCGTACACGCAAAAATTCTTTCTCTTCTTCACTATCATAACTTATTTTTTCCAGATGGAAATTTTTCATATCTTTAAATGTATTTAAAGCATTTTCGTAATCTCCATACCGTAAAAATAATGCACCAAGCATTAGATTCCAACTCTTTCGGTTGACTATCACCTGCGTTTTTATCGTGTGCCGCTTTTTCTTTCCACTGTAATATGTTCGCTGTTTTTTTTAGGCCGCTCTATCGTACTTTTCTTGACTCACCAATCGAATCCGATGTGTTCCATCGTCCGATATTCCCTTAGGTACTGTAACGTAATTTGCAATTTATCATCAACGCTCAGTTTCGGTGGACAGCCCCTGCCTGGTGCAATACCGTGTATTCTTTTTCCAGTATCAGCCACTTGAATTCCACATCACTTAGACACTCTCTTTGTTCTTCCCTACCCATGCTTCATTATATACTATTGGTGCGTTGTCGAACAAGCCTAATATAAAAAACAGTCCGGCAGGTAATTAGATTAGCCGAAAACCGATAGCTATTTGTCCATAAAAACCAGCCGGAAAAACCGAGCCTACAGAGAGCAGGACACATGATGTTTATCCCACCTTTCAATGACCAAATCAATCTACACAATCACAAAACCGGCCATGGTGCCTTTCCCCTCCGTCTTGGTGTGCGGCTTAACGCCTTGCACCAGACTTCGGGGACTCTTCCCGGTCATTGAGCCTGCCAAAATGACCGGATCCGGACAGAAGCAGAACTCAAGGTCGGACAACACGAAAGCCGACGAGGTCGTCACGGTCCGTAGCACTACTGCGGCTCCGAGCAGCTGACCGCAGAGTCCCGGCGTAGTAGTCCCAGCTTCCGCCACGAAGAGCGCGGTTAGAGCCTACAGCGGCACCCGTAGGATCAGCCTGAGACGAACTACTGTAATTCCCATACCAATCCCAGCACCATTCCCACACGTTCCCGGACATATCATACAATCCCCACGCATTGGGCGCGAAATTTCCCACATCAATTGTTTTTTGCCGGTATGCTCCCTTCGCATTTCCATTATACGGGTATCTCCCATCGTAGTTCGCTTGGTCTGTGGTGATATTATTTCCGGTACTGAAAGGCGTTGGCGTTCCAGCCCGGCAGGCATACTCCCACTCAGCTTCGGTCGGCAGCCGGTACCCATTCGCGTTTCTGTCCCATGTAACTACCCATTTTAAGCCATCACTACTGTTTGTGTTGTTTGAGTCTTTCAAGCTCTTGTTTATTGTGTATGCGGGAGTTAAGCCTTCTTCTTGGCTCCTCGCATTGCAATACTCTATCGCATCATACCAACTCACATTTTCTACCGGTAGGCTATCTCCTTTGAAATAGCTTGGATTATTTCCCATAACCTCCACCCATTCTTTCTGTGTTACTTCATATTTAGACATAGAAAAACTGCTTACTGTTACTTTGTGCTGAACTTCATTATCGTTTCTGTCCGGCTCACTTTCTGGACTCCCCATCGTGAAGGTGCCGCCTGGTATACGGGCAAAATTCGCGGGAGTTACGGTTGATTGCTTTTCATTCTCGGCATTTTTTTTGTTTAACTCAGAAGCAGCCTTTTCTAAATTTGCACTTAATGCTAACTTTTCGCGTTCAACATCTTGCAAACTCGCTGTTTTTTGTTCAAGCTCGGTTTTCAACCTTTCATTTTGGGCGGTAAATTCGTTAAAACGTGCTTCCAAACCTGAAATAATGCTGTCCTTTGATGTTATATCTTGTTCTAATTTAGATATTTCGGCATTTTTTTTGTTTAACTCAGAGACAGCTTTTTCATTCTCGGCATCTTTTTTGTTTAACTCAGAAGCGGCTTTTTCTAAATTTGCACTTAATGCTAACTTTTCGCGTTCAGCATCTTGCCAGGCACTTTCTAAGTCTGCTATCTTTTTATTGAGAATACCGATACATTCCTCTATCTTTTCTAACGAATCTAAGTCTTGTTGCGATTTCTCTTTATCTTGCTGAAGCTTAGATTTCTCCTTTACGCTTTCAATTACCGCTCTTTTCTTCTCCTCTAATACCTCATTATCTTTAAATAATTTGCTGATTTCTTCTTTGTTTTCGGCACTTTGCTCTTCAAGATTTTCAATTTGTTTTTTTATTCCTGTAAACCTCGCATCAAATAATTTGTTTTTTAACCTGACAACTAACAGTATTAATTTTTCAATGACTTCAGATTTTTTAACTGTACTCTCTACCTCGTCTGAATCGCCGGCAATTTTATCAAGGTTTGCTAACACCTTTATTGTTAAAGGGTAAAGAGAAACAATCCCGTTAAGCACAGGAACAGCGTCATCTTCATTCTCGTTCAAAAAGTCTGTGATATATTGAGTTAACCCCGACACATTATTATCACGCAAATAATAAATCAACTCTTCAATTTTGTCACTGTTGTTCGCGTTTGAAATAATAGCAACAGGATTTTCAGATTTTAGTGTTTCAATAACACCGTCTAATTTCGGTTCCTTCATAAAATCTCCTCGGTTATATTTGTAAACAAACTAGGGACGCACAAGCTTTTACTCAAAAAAACACCTTCCAGTCTTCCCATTAACATTTCAGTACCAACAAGAAGGTATTACTCGATTTTCCAGCTATTATACCGGTGGATACCGCTTTGTTCTACAAACTTTTTACTGACCAATAAAATATTTACAGAACTCAGGGAAGCACGACCCGGAAGCCGAGGTTAATGCCACGGTTCGCAGGGGTATAGCCGTACCGGCAAGCGGAGCGCAGGTCCTGGGCGCTATTGAACCAGCATCTACTAATACGACACGGTCCATAAAAAATAGTCCAGCAGATAATCAGATTAGTCGAAAGCCGATAGCTGTTTGTCAATACCGGAAGTACTATAGCTATCATACCAATCCTAGCACCATTCATAGACGTTCCCATGCATATCGCATAAGCCCCACGAATTCGCTGTCGCTACCCACTCCCACGTCCTTCCCCTATACGTTCCCTTGAGTGGATCTATTATTTGTCTGTAGAATAATAAAAAAAATTAGTACAGCTGCAGCTATAACTCCTATCTATATATAGAAATTATTTTCTGTGGAGATAGTGGGATAGCGACTGGTTGTGTCGGTGAACGTGGCTGTGGTTTAACTTTTTGGACAAGAGCTTCCGGCTTCCCGACAAGAAGGTACTCAAAAAGGAGTCGTCGTCCATTGACTACATCGTAGTAGACATGACGGAAAGTCCGATAAAAAGACACAGATAATCATCGAGCAAAAGAGCAAGAGAATCATTGATGTACAGGAAACCAAAGGCAGCGAACATGACTTCAAGGTGTACAAAGGCGTCACCATAAAAACATTCAAGAGTATGACATATCCATACCGGAATCAGTGCAGGAGGCATTTGTTAAGAATGTCCCTCATTTGCGGTATTATTAATTTTGAACTTCGGGTTTAATATGGTTAGCGAACAAGTCTATTATTAAATAATAGTATAAAAAATGATTTTAAAATAATAATGGTTATAGAAGAATATGACAATACAGATATTATTACAATTAAAATAAAAATAAATGGAAAAAATTATAACAGCAAGGGGGAAGATTATTTTGGTACATTCCAGAAAATAAAAGACATATTATTAAAAGACAATATTGGAATAAAATTTTATGGTTCAATGGAAAATGTATATCCGTCGCCGATGATGAGAACATCATATAATGCATATATTTTAGAAAACGGAAAACAAGCACTGTGGAAAACATAGTAAATATATTTGATTATGTGGATATTAATAAATTTTCCACATCTGATTACGCGACATTTTTCCTAAAATTTATTGGAAAATAGTGAATTAAAAAATGACTGATAAAGGAACAAATAAATAATATGGTTTATATTCTATTGATTTCTGCTTTATAAAATTCAATTTTAGTATCTAACTTGTTAAGATGTTCTTGTAATTTTTCAATTTCATTTTTAAGAATTCCCCTATGTTTTATTAGCATTTCCATACGTTCAGGCATAGTCGGATCGCCATCGGCCCTTAACTTAGCATATTTTTGAATTTCTTTAATGGGCATTTTTGTATCTTTTAAGCGTTTTATAAATTGTATCCAAGTAACATCATTTTCTGAATAACACCGGTGCCCATTGGATTTACGATGAGGCAGAATCAAATTTTCCTGTTCATAATAGCGCAATGTATGTATACCTAAACACGTAAGCCGTGAAAATTTCCCAATCGAATATTCCATAAAAATTCCTTATTCAACAATCTCAACCTGACTCTAGATTATAGCGTATGCAAAAAATTGTTTCAAGAGAAGGTTTCAGATAAAAATTTTATAAAAAATTCAAATTTTTTTCAGAAAACGCTTGACCTCTAGTTCACTCTAGATTGTATCTTCTCAATATAATCTTTATTGAGGAGGTTTTCCATTGGAAAACACACGTTTTCAGAAAGGGACAGACAGGCTGAACGAGGTAGACGGCAGTGCGGGACAAAATGTTATTGCTTCATTGAAAACAATAGCGCCGGATTTGGGTACATACATCATTGAATTTGCCTTTGGGGACATTTACTGCCGTGAGGGGCTTTCTTTACAGGAAAGAGAGCTTATAACCATTACCAGTTTGTTGACGGCGGGAGGCTGTGAGCCGCAATTGGCGGTTCATATTAACGGATCATTGAATGTGGGTATTACACCTGAAAAAGTGATTGAAACTTTTATTCAGTGTATACCTTATACCGGTTTTCCAAAAGTGCTTAATGCCGTCAATGTTGCAAAAAAAGTATTTGCGGAAAGAGAACACTCGCATGTTGCGAGTGAACGTCAATCGGAGGAGGGTAAATAGTATGTTAAAACTAATACTCAATGTTGTTTTTTTAGTTTTTCTGGCTATAGGACAAGGCAATGCACAGGGAAAAACGGCTGAGTTGATATTGGAGAAAACGTATACAGGTTTTCATTCTCCCACTGGAATTGCGGTAGACCGTGAGGGGAATTTGTATGTTTCAAACTGGAGCGGAGGCAGCGTCTCGAAAGTCGATACAAAGGGTAATCATACTATTTTCGCTGATAACATGGGGTCACCGGCTGGACTCGCTTTTGACAATGACGGTAATTTGTATGTTGCCGACTATTCACAAAATGTGATTTACCGTATTGCGCAAAATAAAAACAAAGTTATTTTCGCAAGAGGGTTGCATACCCCTACGGGAATATCGTTTAATAAAAATGGTGAATTGCTGGTAGCCAATCGAAGCAGCAACGAAATTGTCAAAGTGAACGCTTCCGGCAGGGTCGAATTGGTTGCGAAGGGCATGAGAACGCCTGTTGGAGTGGTTGAGGACTTAGACGGTAATCTTTATGTCACGAACTACGGAGGCAGCATTATCAAAGTATTTGCTGACGGAACAGTTAAACCTTTTTCCAATGATTTTGGACGGCCGGGAGTCGGCATCGACATTAGTCCGCAGAATGAAATTTTTGCCACTGATAATGGAGACGGATGTGTGCGTATACTTTCACAAAACGGCTCAACAAGAATTGTAGTTGATGGCATTAGTGGTTGTGTTGCGTTACTAATACATGGAAACACCTTATATGTAGGTAGTTGGGGAACCGGAAGCGTGTATGAGTATAGAATAAAATAATATACTCAATGGGGTATGGGCAAGCTTCGCATAACATACGTTATACGCAATTTGCCCTAAAATTTGTGAAAATTTTCAAAAACGGTATTGACACAAATGAAAAAAATAATATTCTTATAAGAAGGAGGAAAATATGGTAATAGGTGGAAAACATTTTGGACGGTTTGACGATGAACCTGAAATTAAAATGAAAAAGGAGAAAAATATCTTTCTAAGATTAGAAGAAGAAAAAGACTATGTTGTTGTTGAGAATTTGACAAGAGAAGCATTTTGGAATATTTATAGACCAGGGTGTGATGAACATTTGCTAATACATAATATGCGGAATGCAAAAGAATTTATTAAAGAACTTGATTATGTGGCAATTTATAATAATGAAATTGCCGGTAATATTGTCTATGCAAAAGCAAAAATAATAAATGAAATTAGGGAATATGATGTATTAACATTTGGTCCACTTAGTGTATTGCCATCATATCAAAAAATCGGTATAGGAAAGCAGTTAATAGAACATACGATTAAAAAATCTAAAGAAATGGGATTTAACGCAATAATAATATATGGGAACCCAAAATATTATGAAAAATTTGGTTTTAAAAATAGTAAAGAATATAAAATAACGGACATGAAGGGCAATTTTAATGATGCTTTAATGGTATTAGAATTGTTTTCAAAGGCATTAGAAAATATCAATGGAAAATTCTTTGAAGGTGAAATATATAGCATTAATAAAAAGGAATTAGAAACATTTGAAAATAATTTCCCATATAAGGAAAAATTAGTATTAGAAACACAAATATTCAAAGAATAAAATTTGAATATAATAATGAAGTACGCCCAAACTGCACATAACATATATCGCACCATACGTAAACTTTTCACATTATGTGCAATAGGGGCTAAAATTTTTTGGGGAAATAGTATAAAAAACATTTGTAATCATAACATCTTGCCAAAAATGGATAAATCCTGTATGTTTTCCTTAAGTTGATCGTGTTACGGAGGTACTGTAATGGACAGACGTGAATTTTTAAAGAAATCGGCCGCTCTGGGCTTTGGCGCGGGGCTGTTTTTTATGCCCAAGGGCTTACGAGGTGCTGTTGAGCTTGCCGCTCAGGAAAGCAGGTATCCCGACTTGATAGCTCTCAAGGGCGGGACGCCCCGGACCATGTTCGAGCGGGGGATGCGGGAACTCGGCGGCATGGGCCGCTTTGTCAAAAGTGGACAGACCGTGGTGATAAAGCCCAATATGTCCTTTGACCTCGCGCCGGAATACGCGGCAAACACCTCCCCTGAACTAGTGGCGGCGGTGGTACGGCAGTGTAAAGACGCCGGGGCGCGGCGAGTCCTCATTATCGATCATTCCCTTGCCCATTGGGAGCGTGCCAGCAAAAGCAGCGGCATTCTCGAAGCGGCAAAAAACGCCGGCGCGGTCTATGCCCAAGCAGAGCGGGAAGGCTACTACCATAAAGTTCCTGTGAACGGGGGTAAGCGGCTGAAGGAAGTAGCGGTACACGAAGCGCTCCTGGAAGCGGATGTATTCATCGACGTACCGGTGCTAAAACACCATGGCGGTGCGGGCGTTTCAGGCTCAATAAAAAACCTCATGGGCTGCGTCTGGGATCGGCGGGTCTATCACTCAAACGGACTCCAGACCTGCATTGCCGACTTTCTCTACGTCAAAAAACCGAACCTCACCATTGTTGACGCATACCGTGTCTTGACCAGAAACGGCCCCGGCGGTGGGAACCTTGCCGATGTGAACCAGATGGGATCGATGATCATATCGCCGGACATCGTGGCTGCGGACTCGGCTGCCTTTGCCTTGGTAGGCCGAAGCCAGGGGCAGGTCGAACATGTACGCATCGCCTCGGAAGCGGGCATGGGGCAGATGGATCTTTCCAAACTGAACATCTCCCGCCTGACCGTGTAATGGCACTCAAATCACGGGGCCCTAAAGCGTCCGCCATCATCCGTTTCCTCATCGCGCTTGCTGTGCTCTCTCTTTTTGTCTACGCCTACCTTTCGCTCAGCCTCGACTCCAACGGCATACTGACACTCCTGGGCAAGGGGCAGTTTTCCGCCGCACTTTACGGCGCCGGCCTTGGGGGCATTGTCCTCGTCATTCTCGCATCTACCCTGATTTTCGGCAGGCTCTATTGCAGCGTTCTCTGCCCTCTGGGTACCGTGCAGGAACTTTTTTGGCGGATTGGAAAACTATTAAGAAGGGGGAAGTCTCCCCCTCGCTTCAGCCCCGCAAGCGGGTCTTCCGCTACCCCCTCTACGGGGGGCGGATCCCCCCGTAACGCCCCCCGCCTTTTCCGCAGGGGCTATACGGCTCCGCCTAAGGCGCGGTATGCGGTACCCCTGATTGTTGCTGTAGGCGTGATTTTTTCCTTTACCTTGCTCATGGTAATCGTTGACCCCATCTCTACCTTCGGGCGGGGAATGGGCGCACTGCGGAGTCTGCTCTCAGGCGGCGGCGCTACGGCCTGGACGCTGATCCTCGCGGTTCCGCTGATTCTCATAGTGATTGCCGCGTTGCTGCGCGGCAGGGCTTTTTGCAACTGGTGTCCGGTGGGCGTGACTTTAGGCTTATTTTCCTCAGCCGCGCCACTGGGCATGAAAGTCTCCCCGCACTGTGTCTCCTGCGGACTCTGCGAAGAGAAATGCCCCGCAGGCTGCATTGATTCAAGAGCAAAGCGCATAGACAGCGAGCGCTGCGTACTGTGTTTTTCTTGCACCGCAGTCTGTCCCACGAGGAGCGTGGTCTATGGGGTGCGGGGCAGGGCGGCGCTTTCAGGCGAAGCGCGGCGCGTCTTTTTGAAAGGAGCAGGAAAAGCTTCGCTTGTATGCGGTGCGGCTTACCTTTTAGGACCGAGCCTCAAACTGTTCTCCCGGCCGGCGAACATGGAAAAAGCAAATCTAAGCGAAGGTGAAAGGCTCCCCATACTGCCGCCGGGGGCAAAAAATCTGATTCACTATACTGGGCGCTGCATCGCGTGCCATGCCTGTGTCGCGGCCTGTCCTGCCAACATCATCACGGCGAAGGAAAACCTATATCCCCGGATTGATTACAACGGAGCGGCAACCGCGGCCTGCCAGTACAACTGCATCGAATGCGGACGGGTCTGTCCAACCAAGGCCATTACCCGCCTCACCCTAGACGAAAAACACCGGACAAGGATAGCTCTGTCTACCCTCTACTTTGAGCGTTGCGTGGTCAACACCAAGCATGAATCCTGCGGCGCCTGTGCGGAGGTCTGTCCCACCGGGGCACTTACTATGGTGGCCTACAGCGAATCGGGGATTCCCTTTCTCACCAGGCCCATATATGATGAACGGTACTGCATCGGCTGCGGCGCGTGCCTCGCGGCCTGCCCCGCCGAGCCTCGGGCCTTTACCCTCGCGGCGGTGCCGGAACAGAGCCGGACAGTTGGATCGCGTCCGCCACAGGAAGCCGGTGATGAATTGCGGGTGGAGAGTACCGATGATTTTCCGTTTTAGCGCATTTTGACGCATATAGCTGGGGGCGTTGCGGGGGGTATCCCCCGCAGAGGGGGTAGCGTAGAAGCCATAGGCTTCGGAGTGAGGGGGAGACTTCCCCCTTTCTAAACATCGAACTAGTTCATGGAGGTTATATGCATTTAGGAGCAGGAGAAATAGCGCTGCTGATTATACTGGCGCTGGTGCTGTTCGGCGCGAAACGGCTGCCCCAGGTGGGCAGGGCCGCCGGAGAAGCGATACGGGAATTCAAGTCCGCGTTCAGTGGCGTGGGCAAACTGAAAGATGATGTTGTTGAGATGGACAGCGTCCGCACAACCGATGCCGAAAAACAGGTCGATGGCGAAGAAAACGGAAACAAAAGTGAGTAGCGCTGGCGGCGGCCTGAGTGAATGGACCGAGCACCTTGAAGAACTTCGCCGCAGAATCATTGCTGTGCTGGCGGTATTCACTGTTATAAGTGTCCCCGCCTTTGTTTTTTCCGATTATTTAGCGACTTTTCTTATGGCGCCGGTAGCGGACCTGGGCGTTGCGCTCTACACGTTCGACCCTGCTGAAAAATTTCTGGCCTATCTCCACCTTGCAATGTGGACGGGCGCGGTTGTCTCGGCGCCCTTCTGTCTTTTGCAAATCGGCCTCTTTGTTTGGCCCGCGCTTCAGGGGAAAGAGCGCCAGTGGACGGTGGCGGCGCTTGCCGTGGTGCCTGTGCTGTTTATTGCCGGGGCTGCCGCGGCGTACCGATTCCTTTCGCCAACAGTTCTACGCTTTTTTCTAGGCTTCAGCTCCGGTGACGGCATCCAGCCGCTCTGGGGCTTCAAGGAATACCTGGCAATGCTCTTCGCCTTGATGCTTGCCACAGGCCTCCTTTTGCAGACACCGCTCCTGCTGCTGGCCGCATTCGTACTGGGCATTGTGACGCCGAAAACAGTGGCCCGCTTCCGGCCCCACATCATCTTCCTGATCTTTCTGGCCGCCGCCCTCTGCACCCCGCCGGATGTCATTTCCCAGGTAGCCCTCGGCGTACCTCTGTATTTACTTTTTGAGCTGACCCTATTTATCGGGCGTTTTTTCACAAAGCGGATATGATTTATTCCGACTATCACCAAAAATATCGCTTATCACACGGTTTCTGCAATTGCCCTTAATTGGTTGGTAAAATAATAATTGAAAATAATTAGTCGGTATATTTTTTTATTAATTTTCGTATGTTCAATTTGTTTTGTATCATGTTTAAGCAATAAAGCGGCAGCTATCACTTATTTAAGTGTTGGGATATTTGGACGCTTTACCTTCTTCTGATTAGGTATAGGTATGACAGTCCTGTTATGCGCTGGTTTTTTGCTTTTATTGTTTTTAATATATTAATTTTCTTTTCACACATTACAATATTAATTCCATATACTTCTTCTCCGGCACAGTAAACCCAATATTTTCATATAGTTTTTCTCCATCTTTTGTTGCTAAAAGTTCTATATCAAAAACATTTTGTTTTTTAGCCTCTTCTACAAGAATCTTTAATATACATGTCGATATTCCATTTTTCCTATATTCAGGAAATGTATAAACATTTAATAATGTACCAGTTTTCCCATTAATAGAATAATAATTTGCTGGTTTTTCATTTATTGCCAAAAAGGCTGTAGAAACTATAATAGTATTGTATTCACAAATTATTCCAATAAATTCATTTTTTGATAAACATTTAACATAATATTTTTTCAATGAATCTATTATTTTTACTTTATTTTTTTCAGTCAAATCTTGATTTATTTCTGATAAAAATTCAAGACGCAATTTTACGAATATATCCAGATCATTTTCACCCATTTTCCTATAGACCAATTTTTTATTGTCAATTTCCATTTTATCCTCCAGAAATATAGTATATTATTTACATTATTTTGTCAATACTGATTCATATAATATTTTACAAAAATTTTAGCCCAAATGACACATAACTCCCCGGTTCATTTGCTTTATAGCCGGAATAGCTGTCACCTATACCTGTGGCACCGGAAATGGCCGCATTTTTCATCAGGGGGATAAATCTCCCCGGCCGGAATTTATACATCGCGGGTGCTCAATAAAATCTATAAAAAGCATTTTTGTTTTACTCGGTCACGATTTCGCTTTTCTCCAAAGGTCTTTCCAGTATTGTCAAATCACGCATTATTTGCTTGCAGGTTCTAAGAAACCGGCTGTAATACAAGCCGTCAACACAGCGTGCATCTATGGAAATGCCCATCTTGATAATTTTTTGCATTTTCACTTCGTTTGATTCACTGTCAAGATACGGTTCCATATTTTCTTTCCCGATAGTGATAAAAAAACCGCAGTTTCCAAAATCAAACAGATGATGAAAAATGTAATCAAGATTAATACTTTTTAGGTACGACACAAAAAAACTTGAATGAAACGGACTTACCTCAAATAACAGCTTGTCGGAAAGCAAGCCATGTTTGTCTGCGGCTATAAGACAAAAAACAATGAAACGCAAAATAAAATGCGGCAGTTTTTCAAAAACAGGCATCGCTTTTTCAAGTGGGTCAATAGAGTTTTGCAAGGCGGTAATTTCCGTATCCAGCCTATTTTTAATTTCGGCAATAGTTTCAAACCCCGTAAAACGTACTTTCATCACATCCTCATCCCCGGCATCATCTTTGCGCATGGATTTCTTGACTATCATTGTCATATCAATGGCATTACGCTGATAAATGCGGTCGTTAATGATAAAACGGTTTAATCGTGGGTACATTTTGAAGGTACGCACCAAAATTGCTATTACTATATGCAAATAGTTGTATTTTTCGCCGGCTGCCTTTTTTGCCCTAATAAAATCATCGTAGTCCTTTGCTTCATGGGCAAATGTATAATAATTAACCGCCCCGGAACGCTTGCGCGGCGCAAATAACGGCATAAGACCTGCCACAACGCCAAGATTTTTTACCAGTTTCCCGTCTTTTCTTTTACCGAACATATTTCCTCCTACAGCCGCGACACCGTATCGGCTGTCCACGCCTGCCTGAACATCAGGTCGATGTTCTGCTCTTTTACGATGAGGACGCTCGCCTTCGCGTTGTGCATTATGTCAATATGTCCGCAGGAAATAATGTCACGAGAATTTTTTCCGTTTTCCCATCCGCTACCCTGGTCTTGAGCGGAAAGCATACCCATTATGGACAAGGCAATGACCAACACAAATCTTTTCATAAAATGCTCTTGTAAATATTATAAACCCATATTAACAATTTTGTCAACCATACGTCATATCCATTATTTTTTAACCATATTCAGGTGCCTGAGACGATAAATTTAGGCAAAAAAATGACATATAATGTTCTAGGTTTGCACCGTTTTTGCGGTTGCGATAAAGAAAACCGTGCGTTTTTTCTCCGGCCAAGCCCGTTACTGCGGACGTAGCATATACAGTCCTGTTAGGGGCAGCTTGTCCGTACACTATATTTTATTTTTAATATTCCCCCATTGCAAGTAAATTTGTTTCTATATTTGAATCTTTTGGAATTAATAACGAAACACCATATTTATTCTTTATATATTTAAAATTTTCTATTTCCAAATATGGTTTAATTTCATTCTTGCATTCTTCTTCAGTAGCCGTTCCACAAAGTATCCCGAAAAAATTGATTTCTGTTTCTATTTCTAAAGGTACATTATCGGCGTATTCATCATCCCAGTTTATATCACACGATGATTTTATTTTTACAACCATTTTGCCATTCAATTTTTTAAACTCAATTTTTGTATTATATACTGGTTCATGTTCACAAATATAAAAAAGTGCATGTGGTTCATCTTCATCATCCGGGAAATCATCCCATTCAACTATTTTTCCAGCAATATCTTGCCAATTTTTTATTTCACCTGGTTTAATTGTTAATAGTATTTCTGAATTAAAAGATGGCTCGCTTCCAGCAAAAATATTTTCTTTCCCTTGTCCCCTAACTTTAAGACTAAATATCAATAATTGTCTTTCTTCACTAACCCATGCGTCAAAACATACATATTCTATGTCAAAAATTTCTTCTTTTATTTTAAACATTATATCATTCCAAAATAAAATGGTTTTTTATTCAAGCGCATAAACAAGCCTTTGTCAAGCAGAATTTAAACAATTTTTTAAAAAACCAGCGGCGAAGCCGCTTAACATAATTTTCAACAAATATTAGGGCGGTATTGCACATAACGTTTATTATGCGATACGCCTACCGGAAAACCCGTAGTATGCTGTCCATAGTAAGTGCCAAGTCGGTTTTGGCGCGCAGTCTGGCTTTTGCGTATTCAACGGCAACGCGGTTGATGCTAAAAATTGCGGTAACACCCAGTTCATAAGCTTCTTCAATACCCTCGCCAATATCGCCCACCAGCGCGATCAGCGGCACGGCAGCTTTTTTTGTGCGCCGTGCAATGCCTATAACCACTTTGCCGCGCAGACTCTGCGTATCGATTTTGCCTTCGCCGGTAAAAACTGCGTCCGCACCGCGCACAAGCTCGTCAAAATGCACAGTGTCAAGCACCGTTTCAATGCCCATTTGCAGCGCCGAGTCTAAAAACGCTTTCATGCCGTAGCCCATACCACCGGCGGCGCCTGCGCCGTGCATATCAGCTAAATCTTTCTTCATGTCTGCTTTGACGACACGTGCCAAATTTTTGAGTCCCGCGTCAAGAGAATGCACCATGTCGGGCGTGGCGCCTTTTTGCGGACCAAAGATATACGCCGCCCCCTGTTCGCCGTACAGCGGATTGTCGATGTCGCACATACTGACCAGCTCGACGGTTTTAAGCGCGGGGAGCAGACCCGCCGTATCAATATGCGCTATAT
The DNA here is from genome assembly GCA_026002265.1 of Spirochaetia bacterium. Lineage (GTDB taxonomy): Bacteria > Spirochaetota > Spirochaetia > Treponematales > Breznakiellaceae > BOBG01. The sequence continues at coordinate 10,242 of BOBG01000003.1, read as the reverse complement.
TTGACAAGGTGCCGCCCGTGGGCACAAATGACTGGCCGTCCGCGTCCAGAAACTGCACACCGAGCGCCGCAGCCACTCCCGTGCCGCCGTCGTTTGTGGCGCTTCCACCCAAGCCCATGATAATTTTTGTGCAGCCGCTTGCAACAGCATCAGCGATGAGCTGCCCCGCGCCGTAGGTGGTTGTCTTTTCTGGATTGAGATTATCAGTGGAAAGCGGCAATCCGGCACAGGCTGCCATTTCGATGACTGCCGTTTTGCCATCGCTTAGAATGCCGTAAAACGAATCTATTTCGTCAAAAAAGGGCCCCGAGACGCGGACAGGCTTTTTTTCGCCACCTAGCGCGGACAAAAACGCATCAACGCTCCCCTCGCCACCGTCCGCTACCGGAAGGGATATAACTTCCGCCGCGGGATAAAACTTCTTTATAGAAGAAGCCATTATTCCGCAGATTTCGCTTGATGTCATTGTCCCCTTAAAAGAATCGGGAATTACTAAAACTTTTTTCACGGCGACTCCAGTTTAGCGGAAAATTATGTATAAAATGTAGATTACGCTGTCTACAACCCGTAATTTCATTCCCTGAAAATCCGAAGGTTTGGTAATGGGTGCCTTGTTGTTGGTGATGTGGCGGAAACTCCTGGGCATAAAGGCCAGAGTGGTAATGCCGGCGGAGTCTGAAACAGCGTAAAATTCCTGGGCAAAGGGCGAAGACCTGATCCCAGCTTTCAAAATAGAATAGCTTTTCTTTTCATACTTTTTCTCTCCTTAAAAGAACCCCTAACAGGGTTCAAATTTTTGACTATTTTTCCAATAGCAAGTCATTTTATACCATATAAAAACTGTCAAGATTTTTCCTTGACAAGGACACAATACTATCTATACCATATCTACACTAGATGATATTTTGATTTTTGGTATTTTACGGTATCTACAAAAATTTATACAAAGTAAGGAGCGTTTCATGGCAGAACAGAGACCTGAAATAGCCAACAGTATTCAAACCGGTGGCTTCAAAACCAATTACCACGATTTGGGACAGGGCTACCCTGTAACCCTTTTGCACGGTTCCGGTCCCGGCGTTACGGCCTGGGCAAACTGGGGGCGCTTGTTTCCCCTTATTAAAGATGATTTCCGGGTAATTGCCCCGGATATGTCCGGTTTTGGCTACACCGAGCGCGTTCCGGGCAAGAAAAACAACATGATCGGCTGGGTCGAGCAGACTGTCAACCTGCTGGACGCCCTTAAAATCGAAAAAACCAACCTGGTGGGTAACTCATTTGGCGGCGCATTGGCTATGTCTATGGCTATACGCCATCCCGATCGGGTCAACAAGCTGGTTTTGATGGGCGCTATGGGCGTCAGTTTCCCCATTACCTACGGCCTGGACACGGTTTGGGGCTACGAGCCCTCGGTGGAGGCAATGGAGGAGTTGCTTGAAATTTTTACCTACGACCACAGCTTCGCCACCAAAGACCTGGTGAAATCCCGCTACGAAGGCAGCATACTGCCCGGCTTCCAGGAGAGTTTCCACGCCCTGTTCCCGGAGCCCCGGCAAAAGGGAGTGGAGAGCATGGCTGCGGATCAGCACTATATCCGCAACATACCCCACGAAACCCTCATTATCCACGGCAGGGAAGACCGGGTTATACCCCTGGAAAATTCCATCAAACTGCTCCAGCTTATCGACAAGGCCCAGCTCCATGTGTTCGGGCACTGCGGCCACTGGACCCAGATCGAACATACCCAGGAGTTTGCGGATCTTATCCGCAGCTTCTTCAAGAGGTAGCCATGGACGCTGGAAAAATCGCCGCGTTTGCAGCACAGCTTTTTGACTCCGAGCGGAACCGCAAAGCCATTCCGCCGCTGACGGAACAGGAATTTTCCATTTCCGTGGATGATGCCTACAAAATTCAGCTTGAAAATGTAAAGCGGGTGCTGGGAATGGGTCACGTCATCTCCGGCAAAAAGATCGGCCTGACCTCGCCGGGTATACAGAAACAGCTTGGGGTGAACGAGCCCGACTACGGTCACCTCTTCGCTGCCATGGACTGCAAAGACGGCAAGGTGAATACCGCCGCGCTGCTCCAGCCCAAAATCGAAGGAGAAATCGCTTTTATACTCAAAGCCGATCTCTCTGGGGGCAAAGTTACCCGTGACGATGTGCTTAAAAATACCGATTATGTGGTTGCCGCCTTTGAGATTGTGGACAGCCGGGTGGCGGACTGGAAGATCAAGCTGCCGGACACGGTTGCGGATAATGCCTCATCGGGGCGTTATGTGCTGGGGGCGAAAAAACTCAAACTAAGCGAAGTGGATCTGCCTACGGTAACGATGAAGCTCTTTAAAAATGGCGAATTGGCAGGCGAGGGTAGCGGAGCGGCGGTGCTGGGAGACCCCTGCCTTTCGGTGGCATGGCTTGCCAACCGGCTCTGGGATTACAGCGTTATCCTTAAAGCCGGGGAAGTCATCCTCTCCGGCGCGTTCTCTGCAGCCCCGGCTGCGGCAAAGGGCGATTCTTTTACCGCTGAATTTTCTTCCTTTGGGAACGTTGAAGCGTCATTTGTATAACAGGAAGGTATAATGGAAAAAATAAAAGTTGGCATTATCGGCCCCGGCAATATCGGGACGGATTTAATGTACAAGGTAATGAAAAGCAAGAATTTGCAGATGTATATGATGGCGGGTATCGTAGAATCTGAAGGGATCAAACGGGCCGCCGGACTGGGCTTTAAAACTTCCATTCAGGGAGTGGACGCGGTGGCTGCCGATCCTGAGGTGCAGATCGTGTTTGACGCTACCAGCGCCAAGGCGCACCTGCACAATTCGCCCATACTCAAGGCCGCTGGAAAAATTTCGATTGACATGACCCCTGCGGCGGTGGGGCCTTATGTGGTACCCTGCGTGAATCTAGACAAGCTCACCGACGAGGTGGACTTCAACATGGTTACCTGCGGCGGTCAGGCCACGGTGCCTATTGCCTTTGCCATTAACCGGGCGGCGGATGCGGAATACTGCGAAATTGTTTCCTGCATTTCCTCCAAAAGCGCCGGTCCCGGCACCAGGGCCAACATTGACGAATTTACTGAGACCACTTCAAAGGCGCTGCATGTGGTAGGCGGCGCCGACCGCAGCAAGGCGATCATCGTCTTGAACCCGGCGGATCCTCCCCTGATGATGACCAATACGGTGTACGCCCTGGTGAAAAATCCCGATGAGAAAAAAATCGTGGAATCGGTAAACGATATTATCAGGGAAGTACAGGGTTATGTGCCCGGTTACCGCCTGCGGGTGCCGCCTATTGTGGACGGCAATAAGGTGACGGTGATCATTGAAGTTGAAGGGGCGGGGGATTTTCTGCCGTCCTATTCGGGAAACCTGGACATTATCAACCAGGCGGCGGTGGCGGTAGCAAGCAAACTGGCCGCCAAAATATTGGGAGGGGGAAAATAATGCGCGGCGGTACAATCAATATCGTGGATACCACCCTCCGGGATGGGAGCCACGCGGTCAGCCATTCCTTCACGGTTGAACAGGTGACGGCAATAGCCGCCGGTCTGGACAGGGCCGGTGTTGACATGATCGAGCTGAGCCATGGCGACGGAATTGCCGGTTCATCGATTAATTACGGCTTTTCCAAAGTTTCGGAAATGGATCTGCTGGAAGCGGCGGGTAAGGTTGTCAAAAAGGCAAAACTCGCGGTACTGTTGCTGCCCGGCGTGGGAACCATTGATGATCTGAAAAAAGCCAAAGAGCGGGGCGCAAACGCCGTGCGGATAGCCACCCACGTTACCGAGGCGGATATCGCCATTCAGCACATCGGCTGGGCAAAGCAGAACTGCATGTTCGTCTGCGGTTTCCTCATGATGACCCACATGGCAAGCCCTGAAAAAATTGTGGAACAGGCGAAAATATTTGCGGACGCCGGCGCGGACTATATCAACCTGGCGGACTCCGCCGGTTACATGGTCCCCGAGGATGTAAAACAGCGGGTGGGCGCGCTACGGAACGCCATCAGTCTGCCGGTGGGGTTCCACGCCCACAACAATATCGGCATGGCTATTGCCAATGCCCTGGCCGCGATTGAGGAAGGCGCCGGTTATATTGACGGCACCTGCCGGGGACTGGGCGCCGGAGCGGGTAACGCCCAGATTGAAGTGCTCTGCGCGGTGCTCAAACGGCTGGGTTACCACATCGGCGCGGACATTTACGCCATGATGGATGTGGCCGAGGACGTGGTGGAACCCATTATGCAGCGGCCCCAGACCATCAGAACCGATTCGCTCATGCTCGGTTTCGCCGGTGTGTATTCCAGCTTCCTGCTCCACACCCGCCGGGCTGCGGAAAAGTTCGGCCTTGCCCCCCGGGACATTCTGGTGGAATTGGGAAAACGCCGCATGGTCGGCGGCCAGGAAGACATGATCGTTGACGTGGCCTATGAATTGAGCAAAAAGAAATAGAGCAGGCTTATGAGGCATACGATCAGCGTGCTGAATACGGGCGGGCTTCAGTCCGACACCAGCTTTAACTGCGATGAGGATGTATCCGTTTTGCACGCAATGATACACGCCGGAAAGGGTCCCATACGGCACGGCTGCTGCGGAGGCGCCTGCGGCGTCTGCAAGGCGCGGATAGTTTCCGGCGATTTTTACGCGTTCAAGCCCATGAGTGCCGTCCACGTAAGCGAGGCGGAAAAAAAAGGGGGCATTGTTTTACTGTGTTGCGTACAGCCTCGAAGCGATATGCGTATCGCCCGGGGATAACACAAATATTTTTTATGGAGGATCATTATGGCTTTAAACCAAACGCTTCGCCCGGGTCTTATCCAGTTGCGTGTACTGGATTTTGACAAATCGCTCCACTTCTTCAAGGAAATCCTTGGCTTGGATGAAGTCGGCCGTACCAGCGACGGCCGGGTTATGCTGAAGGCCTACGACGAATTTGATCACCACAGCGTAGTGCTTCGCAAGGCTGACGCTTCCGGTCTGGATTATGTGGCTTTCAAAGTTGCCAACAAAGAACAGCTTGAGGAGATCAAGAGCAAGACCGAAAAATTCGGTTACAAGACAACCGAAATTGCCGCCAACACCGAACAGCCCGGTTTCGGCAAACAGTACAAATTCACCCTCTGTACCGGTCACGAATTCCACATCTACAGTGAAGTGGAACTCTCCAAAGACGGCCCGATGATCAAGAACCCCAATCCCTGGCAAAAACCGCCCCGGGGCTTCAGGGCCGTCCGTCTGGATCACTTCCTGCTCTATGGACCCGGCATTGCTGAGGCGGAGCGTTTCATGATCGAAGTATTCGGTATGTTCGTTCCCGAAGTCTGCAACACCGCCGACGGCAAGCGTCTTGCCGCATGGATCACCGGTAACAACAAACCCCACGATCTGGCCTTTGTTGAGTATCCCAAACCCAACACCCTTCACCACGTCGGTTTCTTCCTCCAGACCTGGGAAGACGTGCTCAACGCGGCTGACCTTATCGCCATCAACCACCTCAAGCTGGACATCGGGCCCACCCGCCATGCCATCACCCGCGGCCTTTCGATTTACTTCTGGGAGCCCTCGGGCCTCCGTATTGAAACCTACTGCGGCGGTTACACCGCCTTCCCGGATAACCCCCAGCGCGTGTGGGACGCGGATCAGCTTGGCCGGGGCCTCTTCTTCTTCTCCGGCGAAATGATCCCCAGCTTCCTGGAGATCGTTACCTGAGCCGGCGCGGCTTTTGCCGCAAAGATTTCTTGAATGGGGCTGCCCTGAAAAGGGCAGCCTTTTTGCATTTTTTGTAATAGCGGCATTTACTGGGTCTACACCATAATGAAACAAATTTTGGAAAATTTATCGAAATTGAATATGATATCGGTTTCACATTTGAAGGAACATTTGTGAGCCAAGATTAGGATGAAAATAATTTTTTCAAATTTATCGGAAATTAATGTAATGACCTCAGGGTATTTATTGTATCAGAAACAGATAGTCTACAATTTTTAAAAATATGGACAAATGATAGTAAAACAAAAGTTGGCGATTATTGGTATTGGAATCCAGCATTTTTATTTAAATAAATATGAGGTAATGGGCACTACACATAACTAAAAAATATCCGCTTTGGCTTTTGTCCATATTTCAAAAAGCGGGGATCGTTCTTTCAGTTTTTATCGCCGTGATGGTGCGGACCTGATGTTTACCTGGGGTGAAGTAAACAAAACCCTCATTGATGATTCAAAGATATTTCACTTTGGATCAGTTTCTTTGAACGGCCATCCCTGCCGTGATACGGTACACGAGGCTGTCCGCTAAAAGGAAAAATCATAAGCTACGATCCCAATTACCGCGCCTTTTTGTGACCTGACGCGAATACAGCAAAAAACGAAATTAGCAGCCTGATACCGGATGCCGATATAGTGAAGGTTTCAGAAGAGGAGATGCTTCTTCTTACCGGGGAAACAGATATTGAAAAAGGCACCGCCCTCCTTGCGAAAGGAGGAACGCCCATTGTGTTGGTTTCGCTCGGTCCCCGGGGATCTTATTTTCTCTGCGGCTCAAGCAGCGGCGCGGTTCCTGCCTACGATGTTAAAACCATTTAACTGCGGCTAAAGCCGCTTTTTATTTGTGTAAAAGGTTATCGTAACAACTGTTCCTTGCTCACATGAGCTTTGCAACGCCATTTTCCCTTTGTGGAGCAGGACAATATGCTTTACAATAGCAAGGCCAAGTCCTGTCCCTCCTGTTTTTTTGGAGCGGGATTTATCCACCCGGTAGAACCGCTCGAACACACGGCTTTGAGCATCCTCGGGGATACCAATTCCGGTATCGGCAATAGTGAGTTCAATCGTATCCTCAAGCTGGGAAACATTGACTTTTACTGTTCCGCCGCTTTTGTTGTATTTTATGGCGTTATCAATCAAGTTATAAAACATCTCATATAGCATAGAGCGCCCGGCCGACATTAAGGCATTGCCGCAGATACTCACCGCAACCCTGTGTTCAGAGGCTTTTAACGAAAGCGCTTCTGCCGCTTCGGCCGCAATGGCAGAGAGGCTCACTTCTTCAAAGGTTTCGTCTCCTGTGTCCTCGTCCAGTTCGGAGATGAGGATAATATCCTCGATGAGCGCTATCAAACGAGCGGCTTCATCTTTAATCTTTCCGAAAAACGCATGATGATCGCTGTCCTTAACGATACCGTTGTACAGCATTTCCGCATGACCATAGATGCTCGTAAGCGGCGTTTTTAACTCATGTGACACATTGGCCGAAAACTCCCGCCGCATTTGTTCAGCCATCATTTTTTCGGTTATATCGAGAAACAGTATAAGAGCGCCTGAGTCTGTTACCGGGCTAAAAAACACACGATACGATTTGCCGGAACGCCTGACACTGAGTTCACTCCGCTTACCGGACAGCGCAGCCCTCACCTGTTCCAGCAGCTCAAGGTCCCTTATCAGCTCCAAAATATTTTTGCCGTCCATAGCGGTATCTGTTTCAAAAAGAGCCGCCGCACTTTTGTTGACGGAAAGGATAAGGCCCTGCCTGCTGATCAGTATAATGCCCTCACTCATATTGTCCATAATTGCGCTAATCGTATCCGTGCGGCTTTGTAAATCAGAAAACTGCGCGGCAATATATTCACGCTGTTGCTCAATAGTCCGAATGAACGGGACAAGCTCATCATAGGGCGGGGTAGATTCCGTGTTTAGATCGAGGTTATTTATGGGCGCAACAATTCGTTTTGTAAGATTTCCCGCCAATACATAGCCGATGATAAGAATGACGAAAATAATGCAAATAACAGCAGGCAGCACGCCTCTGAACATTCCCCAAATACTGCTTGTTGTCTTTGCTACACGCAATAGAGATCCATCCGCCAAGCGGACAGCATAATAATAGGTTTCCATACCCAAGGTATCCGACAAGCGGCGGCTCTCACCCCAGCCTGTTTCAACCGCTTCCGCAATTTCTTCCCGATCCGAATGGTTTGCTAAACCCTCTGTACCAACCGCATTATCAAACGCGACTATTCCGTCCGGGTGAATCAACGTGATACGCATATCATTGGGTTTGAAAATAATAAGCTCCTGCATAGCGGTTTGTGTATCGGCGTCTCTGAATAGGTCTGCCCGCTCTCTCAGTTCGGTTCGGACAATTCCTGAAAACTGATTGTAAAACACAAGGCAGAGCGCCGCCGCCACAAGCACAAGACTGATTACCGTCAACATTATCATATCGAAAAAAATACGCTTTTTCAAAAATTACCCCTCTATCTTGTAACCGACATTCCGCACCGTTTTGATGATACCGCCTGCGCTCCCCATCTTTTTCCGCAGGGATTTGATGTGCATATCAACGGTACGAGTCTCGCCTGGGTAATCAAAGCCCCAAACCTGATTGAGCAATGTATCGCGAGTTGAAACAATTCCCTTATTTTTCATCAAGTAGTAAAGTAGCTCAAACTCTTTATAGGTAAGGGCAACTTCGGTATCGCCCGCAAATACTACACGCCTGTCGCTATGAAGTGTGACGCTGCCAACGGTGACTTTACCGGGATTATCCGCATCGCTTTCGCTTCTTTCACACCTGCGAAGCACAGCCTTCACTCTTGATATAGCTTCCATTACGGAAAACGGCTTTGTAATGTAGTCATCCGCTCCTAAATCAAGCCCCTTGATACGGTCAAGCTCCGCGCCCTTTGCGGTGAGCATGATCACCGGTAACAGTTTCGTCTTTTCAGCCTGTTTCAACTTTTTTAATAGGGATATGCCATCTTCTCCGGGCAGCATGATGTCCAGCAGAACAAGTGAGGGCGCCTCTTTTAGCAAACGAGCATAAAACGCCTCGCCGCAGGTAAAGCCCTCCGCTTCAAATCCGGCCGAAGACAACGCATACAGTACCATTTCACGGATATTGTCGTCATCTTCAACAATAAATACTTTTTGCATGAATTTCGGCGTCACTACGCCCCATTATTCCAGTTCGTTGAGGTATTCATCACCGTGAATTCCAACGAGGCAGCCTTTAGATGGGTCGGGCATAATGTCAAGCAGTTCCATGGCGATAATAGAAAGCAGATTGTTCGCTCCCGGGGGCGCAATGGCGGCGTCCAGCTCGATTCTGCGGTCATGCCAGATGATTTCCATTTGGCCGGACACATCCATGCGAGCCGGCTGCTCGCCAGTCAGATTGAAGGTCTGTTCGCCTTTCTTGCGAAGTCCTAATCGCTCAAAAACATCTCTGGTGATAACGTTCCGGTGCGCCCCGGTGTCGGCCTTAAAATGCACGGTGGCTTGGCGCACTTCTGATTCTTTGATGCACCCCCGGCTGAAATCGGATACATCCTCAGAGTTTCTGACTACCAAATCTTCATAAACAGTCATAGAGTCTCCTTCATAATGCCAGTATACTATAACAGCACAATCATGCCACTACCGCTCCGCATAACTCCACGCGCCACTGCGGAAGGTATACATCCCCGCCTTTTGCCGTTGGTGTCGAGATTGTAACTTATGCTTACCCGAAAAGAAATATAACTTTATTTTTATATCACGGGCGGCGACCCAATTTTACACAAGGATTTTTGGCGGCTTTTGGAACTGCTTAAATCTAAAAACATAGCTTTTAGCCTTATGGGAAATCCTTTTTACCTTACAGGCGAAGTTTGCGAAAAATTATACACCGCTGGTTGTGAACGCTATCAAATGTCCCTTGACGGTTTAACGGAAACACATGACACAATCCGTAAAAACGGTTCTTTTGCGGAAACACTGGAAAAAATACCGCTCATCAATAATGCCGGAATAAAAAGTGTTATAATGACTACCGTTTCAGGAACAAATATACATGAAATACCCATGCTAATTGATACCGTTGTTAAAAACCATGTTGATATATTCGCCTTTGCGCGATATTGTCCGACCAGCGGCTTGGCAAATCAAACCTTTGATAAAAGCACCCATAATAACGCCCGATGAATACCATACTTTTTTGGACATTTGCTGGCGTAAATTTGAAACATACAAGGACAGCGGCACCACTTTTAAAGAGTGGGCCATTCCTGAAGGTTACGAAGCAAAGGCAATAATCCTTTTGGGTTATCCTAACGGCACAGCCCCCACCGCAAAGCCGCGCAAAGAGGGGCGGATTATTAGAATTGCCTAATCCCGCGTTGAAAAAAACGGAAAAGCCTATTATACTACACCTTATGCGGGGTTTTTTATGCAGATAGGCACAAAATTTTCCATTGCC
>BOBG01000002.1 GCA_026002265.1 Spirochaetia bacterium | reverse complement strand
AGAGTGGATGGATGCTGCGTTTGTGCTCGCGGAGGAGTTAGAAAAGCGCCGCCGTTACTATGAAGCGGTCCGGCTTTTAGCTGGGCTGGTCCGGGAAGAGCGCCGCCGACCCTATTTCCGGCATTTTGCGGTCGAAGTTGAAAACCGGCTCAAGGAACTGGTACGCCGGAAACTTAAGAAAACGGTTGACGCGGAACACTACATTCAATGCCTTGAGGAATTGCTCACACTGGGTTTTTCGTCCCGTGATGAAATGCAGTGGCTCCAAGCTATTGCCGAAACATTACTTGTTATAGGTAAAAAAGATGCAGCGGGAGCGGTCTTTAAGGAATTCTGTCAACGCTTCCCAAACCGGTCCCTGCCGTCGCGGCTCCGGAAACAATTTCTAAACACAGCTTCACAAATGGGTTAATGGAAAAGAATCGTCCACGAATAGCACGAATAATATAGAAAGATTGTCAATAGTTGTTACACATAGTGTCGTTACGGCTTATATCCCAAATGAAGCATTAAGTTTTACACCGCCTAGCATAATAGTGTCTTGAGTGCTACATTTGAAATAAATGCCATCTTTGCAATCCGCACCGGTGCCGGAACCTATCGCCGAGAAATGGAATAACCGAGAAATCTTCCAACTTTTGTGGCCCCTTGCTATTGAACAGATACTCGCGCTCGTAATGGGGGCTGCTGACACAGTAATGGTAAGTTCAGTCGGTGAATTTGCGGTAACCGGCGTGAATATCGTTGATATGATCAACAACCTCTTTGTGATCGCGTTCACCGCACTTGCAACCGGCGGCGCAGTGGTGGTGAGTCAGTACATCGGCCGGCGTGACGTAAAAAACTCGCAGCTTGCATCGAAACAACTCATCTACAGTACAACCGCAGTTTCGCTCCTTATCATGGTCATTGTTCTTGCCTTAAACCGTCCGATCATCCGGCTTTTATATGGAGCGATTGCAGATGATGTGATGGAAGCGGCTACCATCTATTTTTTCATAACAGCGCTCTCCTATCCCTTTTTAGCCATATCCAACGCAAACGCCGCATTGTTCCGGGCAGTCGGTAATTCCCGTGTGACAATGCACATCGCATTTCTCTCCAACATTTTGAACATCGGGGGCAATGCCTTTCTCATTTTCGGACTGCATATCGGAATCGCAGGTGCTGCTATTTCCACGCTGGTAAGCCGGATCGTAGCCTCAGCCTTTTCCACTCTGTTACTCGTCCGGAGCCGCGGTCCGATTTCCCTCTTCGGACTCCTTAAAATACAGTGGGTTCCCTCGATGATCCGGACTATTCTCAAGGTCGGCGTACCGAGCGGCTTGGAAAGTTCCATGTTTATGATCGGAAAACTCCTCACACAACGGATCTTCACCACCTTCGGCACCGCGGCAATGGCTGGAAACGCCATCGCGGGTGTGGTCAACTCCTTTTCATTTATGCCTGGGAATGCGTGCGGCATGGCGCTCCTCACCATCGTAGGACAGTGTGTCGGTGCGGGCGACTACGAGGCAGCGAAAAAGAATACGACAAAGATAATGAAATTGTCTTACCTCACCATTTTCGTTATGAGCGGCTTTACCTTTATTTTCATAGAACCATTGATAAGTTTATTCAGCCTCAGCCCGGAAGCCCATAATTATGCGAAATTATTTCTGAGCGTGCATTGCATTTCCATGGTAATCGGCTGGGCAATGAGTTTCGCGCTGCCCAATGCCCTGCGTGCAGCCGGCGATGCCCGGTATGTGATGATCGTAGCGGCGATTTCAATGTGGACGGTCCGGGTGAGCTTTTCCTACCTTTTATCCTACACCTTCCACATCGGACCTCTTGGCGTGTGGATCGCTATGGGAAGTGACTTTATCACCCGAGGAGCCTGCTATTTCATCCGGTGGAAGCGCGGCGCATGGCAAACGAAACGAGTCCTTGATTAGGGATAATCAACAGTAGCCAATTTTTTGGAAATGCTTTTTGACAAATCTGTCTTCATAGCTGTACTCTCTCCAACGGATTGTTAATATCCATCCGGCCGGAATAGGAGTACCAACTAAATTGGAATGAGTTACCCCTCACGGCACTCCTTAATCTTTACGCTCTCCCTTTCTTATGCTATAATTTTCTGGGTTTAACCCGATAAGGAGGTTTTATGAAAAAGGCGTCTCTAGTAGTAGTTCTAACGTTTGTTATGCTATGGACAACAGTATCGGCACAGCAGAAATATGCACTTGTTATCGGGAATAGTGCGTATAACAGTAATATTGGCCGGCTCAGCAATCCGGTGAATGATGCCAATGACATGGCAACAGCCTTAACCAGATTGGGATTTCAGGTGGACAAGGTGCTTAACGGCAGTCTTGACCAGATGGAAAGTGCGGTTATCCAATTAAAGAACCGGCTCAGTACCAATCCTAATGCCTATGGATTTTTCTTTTATGCTGGCCATGGGGTGCAATCCGGCGGCGACAACTATCTCATTCCAGTAGATGCGAATATCCAAAGCGAATCGCTTTTGAAACAACGAGCAATGAGCCTACAACAGTTTGTACTTGTGGAATTGCAAGAATCAAAGAATGCACTCAATATGATCGTACTTGATGCGTGTCGTAACAATGGCTTTAGTTGGACGCGTGGTACAAGCCGCGGGCTTTTTCCCATGACTGTTCAACCAACTGGTACTATTATCGCCTACGGGGCAGGCGCTGGAGAAACAGCGGATGATGGCACTGGGCGCAACGGGCTGTATACGAGTCAACTCCTCAAAAACCTTGCAACACCGAACCTTTCGGTCCGTGATATTTTTGACATCACTATCGAAGATGTTCAACGGCTAAGTGATAACAAGCAAAACCCTGTGTTATACAGTAACGCTTCCGGAGCCAGAAACATTCGCCTTCTGGAACCGCAAGTCCCCCGGAATGTGCGGGCAGGAACGCCGGGAATTGACTCGGTAACATTGAACTGGGATAGCGCCGGAGCCGGTATAAGTTACAAGGTCTATTACAGTACCCAAAATGATGCATCCCGTGCAACTGCTCTAGGTAGTTCCACTACCGGAACCTCTTTTAATGTAACCGAAATAACAAGCGATTCCATATACTATTTCTGGGTGGCTTCAATCCAGAATGGTCAGGAGAGTGCCAAATCTCCGGTACTCTCTGTACGTACTGCTCCTGTCGATGCCACCGTGTATTATAACCGGGGAATGGAGTACTATAATAAAGATGATTATGACCGGGCAATAGCGGAATTTACCGAGGCGATCCGTATCAATCCCCAATATGCCAACGCGTACAACTGGCGCGGCTGGGCATACTATGACAAAGGAGAGTATGACCGGGCAATAGCAGATTATACGCAAGCAATACGGATTGATCCTCAAGATGCCAACGCGTACAACTGGCGCGGCTGGGTATACGATGATAAAGGAGAGTATGACCGGGCAATAGCAGATTATACGCAAGCAATACGGATTGATCCTCAAGATACTTCTGCTTATTATAACCGGGGTCTTGCATACTATAATAAAGGTGATTATGACCGGGCAATAGCGGAATTTACCGAGGCGATCCGTATCAATCCTCAATATGCTTATGCTTATAACCACCGCGGAAATGCATACGATGATAAAGGAGAGTATAACCGGGCAATAGCAGATTATACGCAAGCATTACGAATTGATCCCAATTATACCACTGCGAAGAATAATCTTGAATATGCACGGAACCGGCTGGCTGCGTCTCAGTCTACCACGAAGCCGGTTGTTACCATAGTGAATAATACCGGGTATACCTTTTATTATCTCTATGGCAGTAAATCCACGGACGCGTGGTACAAAGAATGGGGTGACGATGTTCTCGGCACTAGTATACTTTCAAGCGGGAGTTCTCTTCGAGTAATACTTCCATCTACCGGAACATGGGACTTCCTTGCTGAAGATAGCGACGGTGATGCTTATAGTAAATATAATATTACTATCAACGGAAGTACCACAGTAACCTTTACAATGAGCGATATTGAGCGATAGTGGGCTTGGTAGTCCAACACTAACTCATCTACTAGCCCAATAGAGAGAAAAGGTAGGAGTATCCGGTGCGAAAGTACCGCGGGGAAATTCACACCGGTATCCTACTTAATGTAATGTCAGACTACATTTAATCATAATATATCACAAAGGCTTAACTACAGCCGGTTGTTCCGCCGCAGGTGTCGCATTTCTGACAGTTACCGCTCCGGATAAGGGTAAAGTAGCCGCACACCGGGCAGGGATCGCCTTCATAACCTTTGAGCCGGGCTTCAATAATTTTCATAGTGTCCTCGTCCGGAACCGGTGCGGGGATTTTTGCCGGTTTTTTGGTGGTGCTGCGGGATTTTGGTTCCGGATCTGTGTTGGTACTGGTCGAAAGGAGATCTTCCGGCTTGACCTGCCCCAAGTCGTTGCGGTGAAGATAGCTGATTGCAAGATCCCGGAAAATATAGTCGATCACACTCGTTGCCATTTTCACATAATCGTGACCGGACACCATGCCGTTAGGCTCAAACCGGGTAAACGTAAATGCGTCAACATATTCCTCCAACGGTACGCCGTACTGCAAACCCAACGAGACCGCAATCGCAAAACTGTTGAGGAGACTCCGAAACGCCGCACCTTCTTTGTGCATATCGAGAAAAATCTCGCCGAGTGTGCCGTCTTCGTACTCGCCGGTCCGGATAAAAATGGAGTGACCGCCGATCTTTGCCTTTTGAGTATAGCCGGAACGACGGTTAGGTAACTGCTTGCGGCCCCGGAATTTAGCAGGAGCGCGTTCCGGCGCGCTGTGCTCCAACGCAAGAATTGCATCAGCCAATGGATCGGTTCCGGGTGCAAACGAAGAAAGGGGCTGCGAAAGTTTGGAACCGTCCCGGTACAGGGCAACAGCCTTAAGAGCGCTTTTCCACGAAAGGAGATACGCGGCTTGAACATCTTCAAAAGTCGAACTGTTGGGCATATTGATCGTTTTGGAAATGGCGCCGGAAATGAAAGGCTGGACAGCCGCCATCATGGCGATGTGTGCGTGCCATGCGATGGAACGTATGGCATTTTTGCCGGAGGGAGTCGCGGTGTCGAAAACCGGGTAATGCTCAGGTTTCAAGCCGGGAGCGCCTTCGATTCCCAGCATGCCGCAGGCAAATTGTTCGGCCGCGGCGATCTCAACATCGCTAAAACCAAGGTGTTTGAGCAAACTGAATCCGGGCAGACTCCACGTGGATTCCGGAATTTTGAGGGTTTTTTCAAAAAAATCTTTGCCGAGGATCCATGGGTTAAAAATTCCTTCCAAATTCAAGGCATTCCGGACTGATTCTTCTAGCGTAGCGAGCGATTCCGGCGTAAATCCTTTTTCAGCAAGTGTTTTTGGATTGATGCCGGGCGCACCGTTAAGGGTTTTTCTTCCGGTGATGAACGAGGCGATCGATTCGGCTGATTCCGGATCGTAGCCGAGAGCTTCCAGGGCCGGCGGGACCGACTGGTTGACCAATTTGAAGTAGCCGCCGCCCGCGAGTTTCTTGAATTTGACCAGAGCAAAGTCCGGCTCGATGCCGGTTGTGTCGCAATCCATCAACAATCCGATGGTGTTGTGGCTGACGAATCCATTTGCAATGTACGTAAGGTCTTCCGGCACCGAAAGATCGTAGGTCATCGCCTCGCCGCCGTTTTTGTTCGTTTCAACGATGTCATAAAAAAACCGGAGCGATTGTTCAAGCTCAGAATCTCCGGTTGCCTTGAAAATTTCTTGAACATAGAAACGGTTGATTCCCCGGTTTTTTTTTAGAGAATTTTCGATTGTTTTTGTAAAAAGTCCGGACTTTAAAACTTTTTCCACGGCATGTTCCGGTAAATAAATAAAATCTTCCCGGAAGGTGGCCGCTTCACCGGTCCGGCAGATCAGATCTTCAGATTTCCGCTCGCTAATGAAGCCGATTTTTTCTTTATAACGTGTGTTGTAGGAAGGATTTCGGAATTTGATGAGATAGTTGAATTCATCTGAAGTGTCTTTTGACATAAAAGTCGGAATACCGATAGTGAGGAGTAATGCCCGGATCTGGCTGACCATAGATTCTTGTTTAATTTTTAATTTGATCGTACCGCTGTTGTCGACTGTTGCTTGGGATTCAAAAAATCCCCGGAGATACGCGCAGTAAATCGCTGGATCGTTAGTCTGAAGAATCGCGGCCGGAATATGTTCATGGGTGTCGAATCCGCATCGTTTCCACCATTTTCCGAGGCGATCTGATTTCACCACAACCGGATAAGTCGGCATATCTTTATAGGCGTGGCGTTCAACCCGGAAAAAACGGTAGATGGTAGCCTCAAGGTGCCGGGCAACATCACGATCTTCCAACTCAACCGGCATGAAAAGCCCCGAACCCGCGGCCCCGTCACCGCAAAAATACCCGATCAATTCAGCAAGCTCTTCGTTCATGACTTCCGCGAATTCCAGCCGGGGCAGAGTGACTCGGTGGGCATCGCCGACACGCGAATCCATCGCCAGGGGAACGACATCGCCGGCTTCGACATCGCCAAAGCGTTTCCACACCCACTCGCCGGTACCGGGATCGACCACGCGGATTCGGTGTTCCGGCGTACCTTGAATACTGTAACCGGATGCAGTGCTGATGTTCCGGGTGAGCGAAAGACTATTGATAAAAAATTTGCTCGCCTGCCGGGGGCCGGCCGGAGTCCCGACCTGTACGGAAATATCCTGCCACTGATGCCCCATAGGATCGCCGATTGTGTCAAGCTGCACCAAACCTTGATCGGTGGTGATGAGCGCGTTTCCGAGCAGACAGCCGGTCGGCGCGACTGCACTCACCTGTGCGTTCCGGAATCCATATTCCTCACCAAGTGTTAAGGCATCATCCCACGCACTTTTGGCACTTGTTAGTAAATAATCCGGACAGATTCTGGGATCGATGCCCTTGGGAATGATGTGTAGATTCTCGAATGCATCGGCCGGTTCATTGTTCGCCGCTCGCCGGTGATTTCGGATCACCCGGAGCATTGCCTCGCGATTTTCCGGAAATTTTTGAAAAGGGCCATGGATTGCAGCAAGCCGTGCCGATTGCGCGTAAGCTTCGCCGGAGAGAATGGAAGAAAGTGCCGCGGCCACAGCCCTCCCCTCATCAGAATCGTAGGGAAGTCCCATGATCATCAAAAGACTGCCGAGGTTCGAAAAACCAAGCCCCAGAGTCCGGTACTGATATGAACGTTCCGCGATTGCCTTTGCCGGAAACTGCGCCATCACTACGGAAATTTCCAAAATAGTTGTCCAGAGCCGGATGCTGTGCACAAAGTCCTGCACATTAAACGTTTTTTTTCCCCGGTTATAAAAATTCACCAGATTGATCGAAGCGAGATTGCACGCCGTATCATCGAGAAACATATACTCTGAGCAGTTATGCACCACGATACCATTTGCGACAAAATGCTGTGTAGTCGGTTCCGAGAGGTCATAGACCTGTTCCAGACCAACCGATTTGACGCTGGCCACGCGGTCAGTCAGAGGTTCCGGCTTCCGTGGAAATTCCTTGTTGATCTGACTGAGTTTGAGCGCATGGGACGTTTCTGCCGGAAATCCAATCTCTTTTTCAAAGGCGATGTGAGAGCCGAGTCCGACACAGAGCCGGCCGCCGTGGGAATCTCCGTGGCCTGAAGCCGGATAGAGAGTCGCTTTGATATGGAATGCCAGAAGAAGCAGTTGAATCTGCCGGAGCAAGTGATACGAGTACAGATCGAGTACAATGTACTGGTTACTCGGACCATGATCGGCAATGGAGGTACAACCAGTGCTGAAAATGCCATGCAGAATCGCAGCGATGGATTCTTTGTTGAGTAAAAATGTGGCATCTGTGAATATTTTATCAAAATATTTCCGGTCGAGATCAGCAGGGAGATCAGTATCTGTCCGGATTTTGGCTTCTTCTGATAATTTAAACCGGGTACCCTTGGATTCACCGATCAAAATACCCAAAAACATGGCAATCTGTATATCAAGAACTTCCCTACCAAAAACCGGTTGACTCAAAATGAGCGTTTCATCTTTGGCAAGCGCACTAACCGGCACATCTTCGCCGGATATTGTAGCGACCGTGTGGTTTTCGGTGATTTTAACCTCGTAGCCGGCCGCGGTACGGAGCCGGTACACGGCTTTGATTCCGGTTGGCACTATTTCTTTAGCTTTATGGAGGTTTCCATCTGAACCGATCACTCTGATAGTCTTCCCCATCAATGCGTCTATGCGGATCAAACCGGCTTCTGTTGCGATCAAGGTATCGCCGGTGACGCAGGGGTTGGACGCCCGGATTTCCCCGCCGGCCGGACAGGTGTGCCAATCGTTGATCGTTGTATGAAACTGCACGCCCGGATCTGCACACTGCCACGCAGCCCGTGCCACTTGCTGCCAGAGCCCGGCCGCTTTGACCGTTTTTTCTGTCGCGCCGGAGACTCTGCCGATCAGATTCCAGTCCTTATTTTCCAAAACAGCATGGAGGAATTCGTCCTTTACCCGGATACTGTTGTTAGAGGCCTGCCCGGAAACGGTGTTGTACGCTTCATCGTCCCATGCCGTTGTAAATACTACCGGATCCACTGTTTCGTCATTTTGCTCGAGTCGCCGGATCAACTGGTAAAGATAAGCTGGAGGAATTTTGTCTGAAAGTGCGTTTTTGAGCGAGGCGGCTAATTCCCGGTTTTTCTCAATATTAAACCGGTCGGCTTTTGGTCCGCGGAATTTGGAAAGAGCTTTTTTGATCGCTTCAAGATTTTCCCTGATGAGACTCGAACCCGCGGACATTGATGCAACTTTATGCTCTTCTTGTACTTTCCAGTTGATAAATTTTTCAATATCCGGATGCTCTGCATCAAGAATGGTCATTTTCGCTGCCCGCCGGGTTGTACCGCCGGATTTTATCGCTGAGGCCGATCGGTCCGAAATTTTTAAAAACGAAAGGAGTCCTGAGGAGACTCCGCCGCCGGAAAGGCGTTCATCCACTGCCCGGAGCTTCGAAAAATTGGAACCCGCACCGGATCCGTATTTAAAGAGACGGGCTTCGCGTGTGACCAAATCCATGATTCCATTTTCGTTGACGAGATCGTCCTCGACAGAGAGTATGAAACACGCGCTCGGCTGGGGACGTTTGTAGGCGCTGTCGGATTTTTTGCAGACGCCGTCAGCCGGATCCACGTAATAATGCCCCTGAGCCGGCCCCTCGATTCCATAGACCGCATAGATTCCGGTGTTAAACCACTGGGGACTGTTCGGCGCAGCCATTTGGTGCGCAAGCATATAACACGTTTCGTCATAAAAAGCCTGGGCATCCTCTTCCGTATCAAAATAGCCGGAATCCTTGCCCCACTGCATCCATGTCCAAGCTAACCTGTGGAAGACCTGCCGGCAATCGTGCTCCGCTCCGTCCTCAAGACTCGGATCAACCGGATCAGCCGCGGGCCTATACTTTCTCCAATCATTGGCTTTGTCAACTGGCACGCCAGCACGCCGGAAATATTTTTGGGCCAAAATATCAGTCGCGATCTGGCTCCAAAACACCGGCACGATGACTGCATCGGTCGAAAAGATCGTTTTTCCATCGGGATTACGAATTTCGCTGCGGCGTTTTTCAAAATTAATTCCATTATATGGACCGGATTTAGAATCGGTAAAATATCGTTCAATGTGCATGGTGTGTCCTTATTAAAAATTATGGACGTCATTTTAGCAAATTCCGGCAGGCTTGCCGGCAGTAGATTCCGGCGACCTTGCCAGTAGACTGATGTTGAACTAATGATCTGGATTGAAATTACCCGGTTTGGGACTGATTTAAGATCTGGTTTTTTTAACAAAACCGCGAATGGCAGTGATCAGCCACCCGCGGCAGAAATTTTACTGGTAGTAGGATTCTAGGTTATGACTTGTGATAAGGTATTCACGCATAAAAGTATCGCGAGGCGCAAGTTTTGTCCCGTTGTAAAAGTTTTCTCTCAGTTTAAATGTATCGCCCAGTTCCATGAGCGCGCTGGAATCCGGCTTCACCGCGGGCCAGTAAGGCAGATTCCGACCGTTCGGATTCCCAGTTTTCATGAAATTCGCCCAGTATGAAGAAAAATCATTCGCAATTTTGTAGTCAAGGGGCTGCCAATCACGCTGTTCCGGAATCGGCCGGAGCGAGTTAAAAGAGTACCACAATTCGCTGCTGTGCCATGCCCACCGGATTTCGGATTCCCGGTACGGAGTCCAATGGGTAAAATAGTAAGGATAGATGTTACTGTCCGGATTGAGTTTGCTTAACACTTCAGCTATAATGAGATGCCGAGTGCCTTGCAGTTCACTGCGCAACCGGAGCGACTCAAAGGTTGCACCAATATCATCGGTACCTTTGTACAATTTTTCAAAATTATATTTATCATACAAATCACCGTAAGTTGTTTTGGCCGCAGCATTTATATCGGAAATGGTTGACCATGCAAAACTAGCGTTACTCTCTCCGCTGTTAGAGCCGAAAAAGAGATCGATGCCATTCAATGCGCCCGGTTTTAGAAAATAATCTTTGGGATTCTCGGTTACTACATAATCGTCGAGATAAGCAAGAAAACCCCGCCCGTAAATATCACCCCGGGTTGTATCCGGACCGATAAAAGCTTCAGTCGGCAGCGCACGGAGCTGTTCTACAGAAAGATTTTCGTAGCCTTTTTCTGTAAGATATTTTTTGCTGCTTTCATATACTCTTTCCTTGGTAACAAAGGATTGAAACGTATT
Source organism: Spirochaetia bacterium (assembly GCA_026002265.1). Lineage (GTDB taxonomy): Bacteria > Spirochaetota > Spirochaetia > Treponematales > Breznakiellaceae > BOBG01. Next base: position 52,049 of record BOBG01000002.1, on the reverse strand, counting down.
AAAAACATCAAAAATACTGCTCATAATGGCCCGTTGGAAAAGACCTTTTGCCAGAGGAGAAGTTAAAATATTGGTTACAGATACAGCACCCGCGGATTGACCGCCGATGGTGATATTTTCCGGATCTCCACCGAATGCAGCAATATTCTTTTTGACCCATTCAATGCTCTTGATCTGATCAAGCAGCGCGTAGTTTCCGCTCGTCCCGGTCGAGGATGCCGCAGAGAGTTCCGGCGTTGCCAAATACCCGAACATACCGAGCCGGTAGGCCGCTGTCACCACGACAACACCTTTAGCCGCAAGTTTGGATGCCTCGAATTCCGGTTCATAGGAATAGCCATGCATGAATGCACCCCCATGAAACCAGACAAATACCGGCAATTTCTCTGTACCGGTTAGTGACGGAGTGACAATATTCAGGTAGAGACAGTCCTCGCTTATCGGAATCGGTTTATCAATATAGTCGTAGTAAAAATCCGGTCCCCACCAGTCATTGGTTTCCGCGACCTGCGGCGCCATCGGCGCATATTCATTAGCTGCCCGGACACCGGTCCATGGATCCGGATCCTGCGGCGCGGCCCACCGAAGCTCTCCGACCGGGGGTTTTGCAAATGGCACTCCCTTGAAATAAGTAATTCCATTGATATGAGTGCCCTCGAGCAAACCATACAGAGTCTGGACGACTTTCAAGCTGGGACTCGATCTACCATTTGCTGCAACCGGCAACGCAACCATAGCAAAAATGCCGCACAACGACAACATCCCCATCAATTTTTTCATACAATAATCCCCCATCCGGTGAATTCCGATGATTCTACGAATCATTAAAATATTAACCGGTATTGTTCACAAAAACAACACTATTCTTCTCTTTTAAATTTTCCGGATTTATGTTCGAGAACGATCCTCGATTTTTGCAGTGCGTCGTGGAAACGTTCAAGCATATAATTCATAGCACCCACAAGCTCTCGCAGTTCTTTGGACATACCATAGCTCGTTTCGTAAATTTCTCCGGAAATATTGATTAAATGCACTTCTCGCGCAAGACGTTCAAGCGGACTCAATAAAACTTGTGTAATTACAAGGTACATAAGAATTACAAAAAATGCAAACCACGCTACAAGAAAAAAGAATACCGTACTGAGAATCCGCTCGTTTGAACCGTAGAGAGGACGTTTAATAATCATATCAACAAGTAATAATTGAGTGGAAATACCCCGGTATAAAATAGGAACGGATAATTCTTCATTGTTAATACGAGAATAGCTAAATACTTCCGGTGGAGTGGATTCATTTGGAATTTCCCGTACTCGGAATGAAGTATTAGGGTACTGTGTCAGACGCTTAAAAAAATTTTCAGCAATAAAGAGTACACAAGTAACAGTACCAGCTGGCTCTCCGGTTTGCAAAATGATTGGTACAATACAAATATAGTAGGGCAGTCCCTGAAAAAAAAGAATCCCCTCTCTCTTTTCCTCTTTATTAGCTCGATACAGGTTTAAAAGTACCGCCGAGTGTATAGAAAGAGATGCGGAAAAGGCGCTTCCCATAGAATCAAAGTATCTTCCGCTTAAATAATCGTAGAAGGCACTTCCTATAGAATCAAAGTCTCTTCCGCTCAAATAATCGTAGGATTCACGATATATGCCATTTCCCTCTATATCTTTAATAAAAATATGATTAACACGGTATGCGCGCGCCGGACTTCCCTCTCCCCATTCAGATGCAAAATATTCCGGATTTTTCCCTTGGATAAATTCAGCTATTCCTTCCCGGACGGATATATCGCGAGCCACTGCTGAAACACGTTCTTGTTCTTGATTAAATAATATCTTCACTACATTGTATTGTTCAACAAGGTAGTTACGTTCTGCATTTACGAGTATACCCGGTATAATCTGCCGGGTTACAATCACACAAATTACCATAAAAATGACCATGGCAACTGACAGCATTAAAATAACCACGAGATGCAATGAACGGGCATTTTTTTGTTCTTTCATAAAAAATATTTCCCTAAGCCCTGATTTCACCTTGAACGATATAATTATGCATCAAAAAATGGAGCGCTGCATAAGTCCTACTCTAATGAAGATGCCCCGCTGCTGATTTCCGTCATTTCTTGGGTAATATTGGCTTGACGGACCCGGTTGTAGTAGATTTGAAGGTCTGCAAGCATGTTTTCAGCGTTTTTTGAAGATTCGTCCATCGCAGCCATCCGGGCGCTTTGCTCACTCACATAGGATTCCACGAGACAGCCGTAAATTAAACCCTGAATCGAAAGGGGAATAAGCGTGTGAAAAACAATTTCCTTTGAAGGAAGATATTCAAAATGAAGCGTTTCCCGGCGCTCTCCTCCGGATTGTGTGATCATTTCCTGCATTTTTTTTGCATCAAGGGGAAGAATTTGGCGCTCAACTGGAAGGAGTTTAATGGTACTGTACATATGAGTATAGACAATATGGACTTCGTTAAATATTCCCCATAAATACTGCGAAATAACATAATCCGCGATGGTTTTTGCGTCATCGAGAGTCGGCAGTTGAGAACGGAAGGAAAAATTCTCCAAAATAGCGTACGGCGAATGTACAAAATGCCGGTACGCAATATTTCCAACCGGAATCAAAACCGGATTCGCCACAGAATCGCACACAGTCGATGCAAGGCGGATGATACTTGCGTTGAAAGAACCAGCTAAACCTTTATCACTGCTAACGATAATAACAGCCGTGTGCTTCTGATCCGGAGAATCCCCGCGCCGGAGAAAATCGCTCTGTACATCGCCGACACCAGAAATGATGTCGTAGAGCGTCTTCTGTACCCGGGTAAAAAACGGTTCAGTGTCTTCAAGAGTCCGCCGGCCCTTGCGGAGTTTTGAAGTCGAAATGAGATTCATGGCCTTAGTTACCTGCAATGTTTGACGAATCGCCCGGATTCTCACCCGTACTTCCTGCTCATTAGCCATTTATTTGATCCTGTTTCTGGAAATTACTCACCGCATTCCGGATATCTGATTCTAATTCCGGACTAATCGCACCGGTTTTTGTAATTGTTGTAACAATTTCCGGCTTTTGCGTTTTCACATAGTCCACAAAACGACTGAGAAAGGCCGGAACTTTTTCCTTTGGAGTCTCTAACAGAAATCCATTGACTGCAACGAATAACATGAGACTTTGGTCCGCAACCGGCCGAGGTTGAAATTGCGGCTGCTTCAAAGCTTCCATTAAACGTTCACCTTGAATGAGTTTTTCTTGAGTCGCCTTGTCAAGATCGGATCCGAATTGGGCAAACGCGGCCATCTCACGATATTGGGCAAGATCGAGACGGAGCCGGCCGGAAATTCTCCGGATCGCCTTGGTTTGAGCAGCTCCGCCGACTCGGCTGACAGAGAGTCCCACATCAACAGCCGGCCGGAATCCCGCGTTAAACAATTCTGAATCAAGGAAAATTTGACCATCAGTTATTGAAATCACGTTAGTTGGAATATACGAAGAAATATCTCCGGCTTGAGTTTCGATGATGGGAATCGCGGTAATTGAACCGCCGCCCTTTTCCGGTGAAAGCTTTGCAGCCCGTTCCAAAAGCCGGGAGTGTAAATAAAAAACATCGCCGGGAAAGGCTTCACGTCCGGGCGGCCGGCGCAGTAGGAGCGAAATGGTCCGGTAGGCAACTGCATGTTTGGAGAGATCATCATATATTATAAGGACATCCTTGCCCTGATGCATAAAATGCTCGGCCATCGCAACCGCAGAATAGGGCGCAAGATATTGGAGCGCAGCAGAATCCGAAGCCGCGGCCAACACGACAAAAGTATGAGCAAGCGCGCCATGGGTTTCAAGGTTTTTGACAATCGCGGACACTGAAGAAGATTTTTGACCGATGGCGCAGTAAACGCATATAACACCGGTATCTCTTTGGTTGATAATTGCATCAATCGCAATAGCAGTTTTTCCGGTTTGACGGTCCCCGATGACCAGTTCCCGTTGACCTCGTCCAATCGGAATCATCGCATCAACTGAAAGCATGCCGGTTTGCAGAGGCGTGTCAACAGAACCCCGGTCAATAACCGGCGGCGCCGGCGATTCAACCGGAAGCCACTCCTCAGCCTCAATCGGTCCTTTGCCGTCAACCGTAGTCCCCAACGGATTCACCACTCTGCCAAGCAAAGCTTTTCCGGCCGGCACTGACACAACCCGGCCCGTGCCGCGCACTTCCTCGCCGTCTTTTACGAGCGATTCACCGGAGAGCAGCACAGTTCCGACTCCGTCTTCGACTAAATTCATGACGATTCCAGTCGCACCGGACGCAAATTCCACCAATTCACCGTACAACGCCTTGTCTAAACCGTAGACATTTGCGACCGAGTCTCCGACAGTGGTGACGAAGCCGGTTTGGTTGGAATGAGCCGCGCCCTCCCATTTTCCCAATTGCTGCGTTAAAACAGTGGTCAAATCCCCAAAATTCATGCAATGCCTCCACTCCGGGTCAAATAGCGTGCCAAATCCTCGGTTAATGTGCGAAGACTCGCATCAATCGTTTCACTCCCGATCCGGAGCCGGTAACCGCCCATGAGATCCGGATTAACCGAGGTCTGCAACACCACAGTCTGGGTATTCAGTTTCTCTGCAAATTCTTGCCGCAACTCTTTTTCGTTTTCAACCGGAAATGCAGACTCCAGACTGATCGTCACGACACCATTATTGCGGTCGATAATCCGGCTGATCGCAGCGAGCAACTCGTTCCGGTATTTAAAAAAATGTTTCCGTTCCAAAAGTACAAAAACCCGGCACGCAATTTCTGCCCCTTGATTTCCCTTAAGTCCGGTATTATCAAGAGAATACCGGATCATTGTTTCAACGGCACTAGGGTTCCGGGGATCCTGTGTTCCCATACCGGTGATCAATGCCTGCAAAACCGCGCAGGCTTCCTCGGCATTAGTTCCGGCCGCCTGTACAAAGGCCTGCGCCCACCGATCTGCATAAAACATCAGCGTGTCCCCATTTCTTGCAGCAACAGTGCGGCGAACCGGCTACTGTCTTCCGGATTCAATTCCCGTTGCACCAGTCGTCCTGCGGCTTGAGTCACGAGAACAGCGGCTTCAGCCCGGAACAAGATCAACGCGGCCCGTTTTTCTGCTTCGATCTGTACGGACGATTGCGCGATCAACGCCGCGGCTTCCTGTTTTGCGGCTGCGATAATGGACTCGGCTTGTACAGAAGCCCGATCCTGCGCTTCTTTGATCAATGCCGCGGACTCCTGCTCCACACGCTTAAGCTGATTTTGGTACTGCTCAAGCAGAGCCTTTGCCTCTTTTGTTTCCTGTTCAGATTGATCGAGTGCGTCCTGAATTTTTTTTGACCGGCCCTCTATAAATTTAGTCACCGGTTTGAATAAAATTTTCCGGAGTACAAAATAAAGGATCCCGATGTTGATCAACGTGATCAGAAATGTGGCAACAGAAGGGGTGATCATGCTTTTGTAAAGATTAAAATCGCGACAACGAATCCATAAATGGCGGTTGCTTCGGCCAGGGCGATTCCCAAAAAGAAAGCCGTCATAATTTTCCCGGATGCTTCCGGCTGACGGCTGATCGCTTCAGCGGTGCGCCCGGTTGCGATGCCAATACCAATTCCGGCTCCCAGTCCGGCCACGACCGCAATGCCGGCCCCAATAAGAAATAATAAATTGTTTTCCACGGCAAGCTCCTCGAATCGAGAATAGCACAAAGTTATAGACGATTCAAGAAGTGCCGATAGAACCTTTGGATCCGAGGTCTGTCCCCAAAATCGTTTTTCAACTGTACCAGCTATATTTTGAATCTCTTGACAAAAACAATTAATACGTTAAACTGATAATTGATAATGGGGGTGCACCGGTTTCGACTGTTACGGTTCGAGGTACATGTTGCAGGTGGAGTGCCGATCTCCTGATTCGGCAAAACTTATAATTGCCAACAACAATTATGATTACGCTCTCGCTGCGTAAGCAGTAGGGCGCGGGAACCGGCTCCGCCGCTTTGAGGATCCGGACCTTCCGACGCAATCAAGGCTGGATCTATGGTGTGTCCGGGCATCATAGGTCGAGAAATTCCGGAATACGGACATTCAGCGTGCCGTGAAGCTAAGAGTGTCCCGACAATAACGATCACGGCTAAATCTGTAGACGCGTGTGCATCGCGTAGTAGGACGCGGGTTCGACTCCCGCCACCTCCATACCCCGAAAGGGTAGAATCCAAAAGTTTTTACGGAAGACGTCGTAAAGCCCAATCCTTTAGATCACACAAGACAACAATGTTATTTCCGGCACTTTCTTAATTTATTATCATATTCAGTCTATACATTTTTAGTGTCTAGAATATACCCGTTCTGTGTCTAGGCTACACACCAACTGGTGTCTAGTATGGACAGTTGGCAGTATTTCTTTTGATACTATGTTCATATAAAACTCTTGTACCAATTTCTGGTATATTCCAATCGGATTGTTCATGCTATTCCATAGCAGATGATATATTCAATCCGATGCGGGAGGAAGCTTTCAATCCGTTGTGAATACTATAATCATCAAATAGACTGATGTCATCATTATTGCCTTGACTATAGATTGTCTATTGACTATATTTAATGTATGAGTACACAACATAAAGCAATGCAATACCGGCCAATCGGTACTACAGGTATGTCAGCAAGTATCATTGGGCTTGGAACTGAACATCTGGATAATAAACCCTTTGTTACGGCTGATGAAGTTATTGGGACTGCCATAGATCACGGTATCAATATGATGGACCTCTTTATGCCCGGAGAAGCAGTACGGACTACTATCGGCAAGGTACTGTCCGGGAAACGTGATAAAATGATCATTCAGGGGCATATCGGGTCTACAGATATTAATGAACAGTATGACAGAAGCCGGGATTTGACGGTATGCAAGAAGTATTTTGAGAATCTGCTCCGCTGCCTGCATACTGATTACATTGACTGCGGAATGCTCTTCTTTATCGATTCGGAACAGGATTTTACACAGGTTTTTGAGGGAGAAATAGTTAAATATGCACAGGACCTAAAGAAAGAGGGAACTATCCGGGCTATCGGTGCCAGTTCTCATAACCCTATCATTGCCCGGCGGGCTGTTGAAACCGGGGTGCTTGATCTGCTGATGTTTAGTATTAACCCTGCCTTTGACATGGCTCCTAGTAGTGTCAATGTGTTGGATCATCTAGAAGATGACAGGTTTGATTTTGAAAAGAACCTTGACCCTGACCGTGCCGCCCTCTACAAGGTGTGCGAGCAGAGCGGGGTCGCCATTACGGTGATGAAGACACTCGGCGCCGGGAAACTGCTTTCAACGGAACATACACCATTTTCGCAGCCTATGACTGTGGGGCAATGTATCCACTATGCACTGACGCGGCCGGCGGTCGTGAGTACCCTTATCGGGTGTGCATCGGGGGCGCAGGTACATGAGGCACTAGGTTATCTGGATATAGATGATACAGAACGGGATTACAGTGGTATTGTTAAAGATTATCAGGGGACTTTTAAGGGGAAGTGCGTGTATTGTAACCATTGCCTGCCCTGCCCGCAGGAGATAAATATTGCCGATGTAAACAAATATCTAGACATTGGCGCCTTGAACGAAAAGGCAATTCCGCCCAGCATCACACAGCACTATACATCACTGAACCGGCATGGCTCTGATTGTATTGCCTGCGGACGTTGTGAAGAACGCTGTCCTTTTTCCGTACCGGTGATCAAAAATATGAAAAGGGCTGCTGCTCTATTCGGTGTCTAGTATTCTCTTCGACTGGCTCATCAACCAATAGAGTCCACGAATGTACACGATAATTGGGGTCAGACCTCGATCTGAATTTTTGTGAATAGAGTCCACAAATTGAACGAATGTACACGAATAAGAAAAGTTAATTAGTGAATATTCGTGTGTATTTGTGGACAGCTTGCGGTGTTCCCTTCGACAGGCTCAAGGAACGTTTTCGATCTGCCCCCAGTTTTCCGGGGGCTTTTTTTGACTGATTTTGGGGACAGACCTCCATATTTCTTTTCGACATAATAAGATAATCGGGGTCAGACCTCGATCTGATTTTTACGAATAAGAAAAGTTAATTAGTGAATATTCGTGTGTATTTGTGGACAGCTTCCGATGTTCCCTTCGGCAGGCTCAGGAAATGTTTTCGATCTGCCCCCAGTTTTCCGGGGGCTTTTTTTGACTGATTTTGGGGACAGACCTCCATATTTCTTTTCAACATAATGAGATAATCGGGGTCAGACCTCGATCGAATTTTTGTGAATAGAGTCCACGAATGGCACGAATGTACACGAATATATGAACAGGATCCACGAATGTACACGGATAAGAGAAATAATTAGTAAGAAATATTCATTCGTGAATATTCGTGGGCAGCTTCCGGTGTTTCCTTCGGCAGGTTCAGGAAACGCTTTCAACTAGGAGGGGGGTGCCGGCATCACGACAGGCTCGATGCCCGGGTATCGAGCCTGTCGTGATAGAGGCAGGGGGAAGACACCCCCTCATAGGATTTTTACAAGAACCACCCCCTGTTGAGGGTATTATTTTTTTTGCAGCAGACTGCGGACCCGTTGTTTGCCGATTCGGAACCGTTGTACTAACTTTATCCGGGCAGGACACATATAAGTACAACTTCCGCATTCGATGCAATCGAGGAGTCCGGCTTTGATCGCTCCGTCAAAATCGCTCGCACTGAGGTTTTCGTTCATGATCGCGGGAGAGAGGCGGCATGGGCAGTTCCGGATGCACCGTCCGCACCGGATGCATGGAGATTCCGGATCCATGTTTGTTTCGGCCGCGGTCATCAAAATGATTCCGGAGGTGTTTTTTTGAATGGGTACTGAAAGGCTTGAAACCGCAGTTCCCATCATCGGCCCCCCAAAGAGGATTTTCCGGATTGCGTTTTCGTCAATAGCCATAAATTCGGGCGGAAGCTCTGTCAACATTGTTCCAATCGGTGCCCGGATGTTTTTTGGGGTTTTGCACGCACCGCCGGAAACAGTTAAATCCCGGTCGATTAAGGGTTTGCCCTCGGTGAATGCTTCGGCGATTCCCACGAGACTTCCGACATTCTGCACGATGCAGCCGGCGTCCATCGGCAGCGCCCCAGACGGCACTTCCCGGCCGGTCAGTGCTGTGATTAGCATTTTTTCGCCGCCTTGGGGGTACCGGGTTTTGCATAAACCAATATTTATTTCCCCGCTGTGCTTTGCGAGCCGGATCTCTCGTTCTAGCAATGGGATCAAGCCGGCTTTGTTGTCTTCCATGCCGATGATTGCCCGGTTGACGCCGGTGATTCGCATGACAATGATGAGTCCGGCGATCAGCAGATGCGGCTTTTCGGTGATGACAGCTTCGTCAGTCGTGAGGTAGGGTTCACATTCCGCACCGTCCGCAATGATTATATCGATTTTTTTCCCGGCCGGGGGCGAAAGTTTGATGTGTGAAGGGAATCCCGCACCGCCGAGTCCGACCATGCCGGCTTCCCGGATCCTGTTCAGTGCTTCTTCACGGGTGCAGGTGAATGCATCTAACGGCGGCATAAAGAGTACATCGTCTTTTACCACGCCCGGCTTCGCCTCGATCACCACGCACATTCCCTCGCTATTGTTTGATTGGAGATGCGGCTCGATTTTCTTGACGATTCCGGTGATTGATGCATGAACCGGTACGGTCATCGGGCCCGGTGTGACGGCATCAGCAATTTTTTGACCGCGTTTGACTGCATCGCCAACATTTACCAACGCACGGTTTGGCGCACCGAAATGCTGATTAACCGGAATCACCACCTGTTTTGGAACCGGCGCACATTCAACCGGACTCCCTTCAGTGGCTTCTTTACGAGTCGGCAGGGCAATACCCCGTTTAAATGTTTTTACCGCCGGCACTTGCATCTCCTTTTTTATAATTTAATGTATTAAATAACGAATATCTCCAAACAGTGCAAAGGCCATTAGCCCAAAAATGAGTACCACACCGACCATCTGAAATGCGTTAATTGCCCGCGGATTGATGGGTTTATGCCGAATCGCTTCGATAATAAAAAGTAAAATCATGCCGCCGTCAAGAATCGGAAGCGGCAGCAAATTCATTACACCAAGTGAAATAGAAATGAGTGCGAGGAATTCAGCAATCGCGAGAAAACCAGTTCCGACACTTTCACTAAAACCGGAGGTTGCAGCTTCACCGATCATCATGGTAATGCGGACCGGCCCGGAAACAGCCTGCGTCAGATCAATGCCCCGGAACAAAAGCCCCAGACTCTTGACCGAAAGTGCAAAGGTCTTTACGGATTCCTGCGCGCCTTTTGCCAGAGCTTGAACCGGGTTGAGCCGGGGAGTGTGATATTGCACTGTTTGATACGCAATTCCGAGGTTTGTCTCGCCGGAATCAGTGTACGAAAGGGGAATTTCCACAGTGTCCACATTCCTGCCGCGCTGGTATTCGACCGTTAAAAGTTCAGGACGCTCCTGCAAAACCGGAATCATGGCAACAGTGTAAGGAATTTCCGTACCATTCACGCTGAGAATCCGATCCCCGGTTTGTATGCCGGCCCGTTCAGCAGCGCTGCCCGGAACTACTTCACTCACAACCGGATCCGCCCAATAATAGACTCCAATTTTCCCGGTGGCAGTACTTTTGTCCAGCGCAGGGGTCAGCGTGAGAGCATGAATCTCGCCGTCACGTTCAACCGTCACAGGGAGCGCTTTTTCCGGATTAATAGCGATATTTTCTTGAATATCCCGGTAATTTTCGACCGGTTTTCCGGCGATTTCGATGATTCGATCCCCAGTTTCGAGAGAAGCTCTATCTGCCGGATAGTCTCCACCCGGTTCGAGTGCAGACGCGAGCACGATCCGGTTTTCCACTGTTTGAATATTAAAACCGACACCCCACACACATGCGAGCGCAACTACCGCAAACACGACATTAAAAAAGGGGCCGGCAAAACTGATGATTATACGCCGCCATGGAGGAGCTCCGAGAAAGGTATCGGGAGCCGGCGCGACCGCCTTCTGATTGGATTCGTAGGCCTCCCGGAACTCGTTTTCCCCTTTCATCTTACAGTAACCGCCTACGGGAAAGAGTCCGAGCCGGTACTCAACGTCCCCGATCTTCTTTTTGAGAATCGTCTTCCCCCAGCCGATGCAAAAAGCCTCAACCGTCACGCCCATAAGCCGCGCCGCGAGAAAATGCCCCAATTCATGCACAAATACCACAACGCCCAGTCCGGCGATTCCCAGCAAGATTCTAATAAAAAGCATATTTAAATATTAACCAGTTTTGCAGATAAGCTCAAGCTTAATCCAAAATGGTTATCTCTACCCGGCGGTTCCTCGCACGGCCGGCCGTGGTGTCATTATCCGCAACCGGCCGGGTATTTCCCCAGCCTTTGTACAAAAACCGGTCAGCCGGAATCCCCCTGGCAACCATTTCTTCAACAACCCGCTGGGCCCGCTGCGTGGAAAGTTTGATGCCATCGCTGGAACCAGCCGTATGCCCCTCAACCAAAAAAATACGATCCGGAATCTGTTTCAATGCCTCTGAAATGGCGTCCAAACGCGGACGTTCCGCGGGTAAAATTCTATCAAGATCCGGCATGAATTGGAGGTCCTGAATGATGAGCTTTATTCCCTCCGGAATCGTAACCACTGCAATATCAGGCGGCAATTCTTTCTCCGGCCGAGGCTCCTCCACTATTTTTTCCAAAATTATTACGGTACTGTCGCGATCCAACGGAACGCTTCCCTGACCGAATGTCAGCGTAAAGCCGCGGAGTCGGCGGGTCGAAGCATCCGGAAAACTAAAGGTTTCATCTAGCACATCCCGCATAAAAAGGAGTGAACCATCAGCAACTCTAAGCAGAATATCGACATCATGGGTACCGGTGAGTTTTAATGCTCCGGTATAGCGAATTGTGTACCGGGATTTTATCCGGTGAATCGGAATATTTTGATACAATTCGATGCCTTTATATTCATAACCGGCCGTGAATGGAATGATTGTGGCGACACCGGTGTCGAGTGGATCTACAGCACGATCTCCGGGTGCGGTCCACCGGGAACCGGGCGCCAAAGCCTTTTCCGGCACAGTGGGAAAGCCTCGCAGCGCTGGAAACCCGCGATCCTCGTCAATCGTGAGATGCCCATTTGAGTGAATCTCAAAATACACCGGTATAACCGCACTGACTGACCGGGCGCTTTGAGTCATATCCCGGAGCGTTTCTTCCATTATATAAAAATTACCCCGGTAGAGCTGGGTATCAGCGGCCGGCTCCGAGGATAATAAAGCCCGGACTTCCCGGTACAGATGCCCAATGTACACTCCATTGTCAAACCGGGAAAAATTTGAACGTTCAACAAGCGAATAGGGACCGGATTCCCCAAGTGTGAGGATGACCGGATCCTCTTGCGCATAACCGGAACACACCACAAAAAATATACACAGAATCCATTGCATAGCATAATTATACCGGAAATGTGTAATAAAGTTCCATAGCTTTTTCCGCGGAACACATTCCTTCAGTTGCCCCATGTCCGGACAGAGAACAAGTTGCAGCTGCAATACCCAATGCTACAGCCTCCCGGAGCCGCTCTCCCCGGTAGGCCGCTAACAGGACTCCCGCGCAAAATGCATCGCCGGCCCCGACCGTTCCTTTTATATATCCCTCCGGAAGATCCACGCTCGGCACTTGTTCAAAATGTTCCTCATGATCCAAAGCGTATGCGCCTTCCGGTGCATGAATGATTGCCCATGTTGAAGTTCCATAATCGAGAAGACATTTCAGAGCGGAACGCATATTTTCCCGGATAAGCTTCCCATTTTCTTCGCGTAACGCTATACCGGTGATATGTTCAGCTTCTATTTCATTTATGATGCAATAATCAGCATATTTAAGAGCAGGCCCCACGATTTTTTTGTACCGGTTTCCCTTTTCACTGACAACATCGACAGACGTTTTCAGGCCATGTTGTTGAGCTTCAAACAATAGCCGTGCCATTTTTGTACCAAAATCCGGATCTTCTTGATCCAAGACATCGAGGAGCAGAATATAACCAATATGGAAAAAGTCCGCATCTACTTTGCTCCAATCAATATCTTCACGGCAAAATGCCGCGTTTGCCCCTCGGTAATGAAAAAAGGTCCGTTGATTAGTAGCTACGTCGGCCATAACCGCAGTAAAAGACGTAATTCCTTCCCGTACAATGTGTTCAAGGTTTATAGTTGGGAATTGTTTCAACCGTTCAAGTATAAAATCCCCTTCGTTATCCGTTCCTACACGGCCGATCGCAGTGAGCGGCAATCGTGAATCAAGAATTCCAAGATCAATGATTACATTACATAGTGCGCCGCCAGTTGAGCGGGAGATGCCTTCTTCTATACTCGTAAGTTCACCCGGCCGAGGCAACCCCTGTACCCGGTAGAGAATATCTACCAGCATATTCCCGGCAACGCAGATTCCTTTTTTATTCATACAATAAAATTGTACAGGAGGATTCCGGAATATGCAAAGAAAATGTGGTGTTATGCTGATTATGGGGACAGACCTTGATCTGTCTGGTGTTCTGCTGGCTATCAGCCGGGAGGGGGTGCCATACTGAAATTTTGGGGACAGACCTTGATCTGTTCCGGTATTCCGCTGGCTATCAGCCGGGAGGGGGTGCCATGTTGAAATTTTGGGGACAGACCTTGATCTGTTCCGGTGTTCTGCTGACTATCAGCCGGGAGGGGGTGCCATGCTGGAAATTTTGGGGACAGACCTTGATCTGTTCCGGTATTCTGCTGACTATCAGCCGGGAGGGGGTGCCATGCTGGAAATTTTGGGGACAGACCTTGATCTGTTCCGGTATTCCGCTGGCTATCAGCCGGGAGGGGGGTGCCATGCTGGAAATTTTGGGGACAGACCTTGATCTGTCTGGTATTCCGCTGGCTATCAGCCGGGAGGGGGGTGACGGCATCTCGACAGTCTCGATGCCCGGTTATCGAGCCTGTCGAGATAGAGGCAGGGGGAGTACACCCCCTCATGATTCTTCCTCTTTTGCTGTTTTTATCTCATCGCGAGTCGAACATTCCGCCGGATTGTTTCCGGTGAAAGCCATGACAGTCCAAGCGCAGTACCTTTGAACAAGGCATGGAGCTCAAGGTCTGTCCTAGAGAGAAGGAAGTTCCCGTCAAACGCGGCCGGCAGCTCGCCGCAAACTCCAGTCGCCCCATTGATCACGGAGCGACTGTGGACGCAGGCATCCTGACAATTGCTGCACCCATAGAGCCGGCGCCCCCATGCCTTTGCCACTAGTTCCGGCACGCCAGTACCATTTCCGGACGCATACCATTGAATACACCGGGAAAGATCGATAGTTCCATCGCCCCGGAGCGCGCCGGTTGGACAACTCCGGACACATGCCGGCGAATCAGAATCACATCCGGCACATGGATTGAACGAATCGTCAACCGGATCCGGCTCCAGAGAAAACGGCACGCTCATCGCCGCAATAATGAAAAGACATGAAACTTCACGAGTGATAACAAGGCTATTCCGGCCAATGACTCCCAGACCACATGCCGCGGCCAAGGGTTTTTCCGGAAGAGGAGAATTGCAGAGAATTTGGTACCCGGAACGCGTTCCACCGTGCTGGGATCGGAATCGCTGTGCGAGCATTTGCATCCGGTTAACTGCCTCACGGTAATAATTTTTCCGGGCAAAAGGCGCAATTACACAACCAGAATCCGGCATACTATTGTTTTGATTGCCGTAAGGAAAAGCTCCGATAAGCAGTGCCGGAGCCGGCGTCCGCCCATATTCCGGCTGAAAAGGGCTGAGTATCCGGGCGCGGGCGAATCCGGCCTCCCCCATGGCAGTATATATCCACTGTTTCATGAAATACTTTCCTTGATGTAGGTCTGTCCCTGAAATTTTTCCAGAGACTGAATCAAAAGTAGCACTTCACCCCGTACTAATAATACCTCGTTATTGAGGCGGAGGTATTTTTATGAGTCATATCCCTCGGGGCCCTACCAACTTTGGCTGGACCTATCATGTAACTTCGGAAGTCAATCGGAGAGCTTTTGAACTAGCGCCAGATGAAGATAAGGAATTGTTCCTTGCAGTCATCGCTGAGGCAAAGGAAAAATACACATTTGAACTGTGGAACTTTTGTATTATGGCCAACCATTTCCACTTTTTAATTACACCTCATGAGGGACAAAGTCTTTCAGATATAATGAAATGGATAAAGTTTGTCTTCGCGATTCGGTGGAATAAGGCTCATAATAAAACTGGTCATTTTTGGGGTGACCGGTTTTATTCGCGGGTGATTAGCAGTAAGAGGGATTTCCGGAGTGTGTACAATTATATTGACCGGAATCCGGTTGCGGCTGGTTTGGTGGAAACACCGGAGGAGTGGAAGTATAGCGGAGCCTATCATCTGGCACATGGGATTACTGGAATCATTACACCGGTGAACGAGCAGATTCTGGAGGTGGTAGAGCGGGGTGGAAGGTATAGGACAGTCCTACCCTCCCGGTTCTAGCAAGAATCCACCAGACAACCCTTTTTTCATGATATTTTGACACTATGATGCCTACAAAATTGAGTGGGTGCACCTCATCAACTGTCCCTTCATCGACATTTTGTGAAGAGTATAGGGATTTTAATTGTTCATCATCTAGTTGCTTTTTTTCTTTAAGATTGCTAGAATGATAAACATGGCAGGGTTATTGGATACCATTACAAAACTTTTTTCAAATAATAGCGATTCTGATTCAGATAAAAAAAAGCTGTTGAAAAGCATCGCAAAAGATTTGGAAAAAAACAAGTATAATAAATTCTACAGAGTAAAGTCTGCGGAAGTTACTCCACTGTGTGGTAAATTTTTTTATGATATGTATAAAATAATTGCAGCCGCACGGCCATTGATGGCTAATGCTGATAAATCAACATTGCTCAAACATATCACTATTGAATCATTTCTCGATAAAAATCTGCGTGAAATTAAGAAACGGCTCGAGCCGGAATCTATCATTGAACGTTTCAACACAATACAGGTAAAAGAATTATCACAACAGGTTCAAGAAGATATTGTGGTCTTTTGCGGAGCATTCAGCTCAGAAAAGACGACAACGATGAACCGGTATTACAATATGATGCTTGATTTTAGCCAATTTGTCAGCTTTGATTTTTATGCATTGGTCCGGAAATTTGATCCGGGCCTTAACGAAAAAAATCTCACTGACCACCCTAAACTGAATTCAGTCAAACCTGAACGTCTTAGTGAAAATTTGAAGGATTTTTTGGAAGTGTCATACCACTTAAATTCAAGTCCGGATTGGGAAGATGTCTTTAATCTTTTGAAAAACTATAAAAATGGAGTCCTTCCAGTTGATCCGGGGCAGTGGAAAAAAATGCTTGTCCGGCTCCACGATGTGCAGCAATCCGGAATATTACTTCTTATGGTGCGTCATATTGATCAAAATCCGGTGTTGCAGTTCAAATCCTCGGCGAGCAGTGAAAATATCGTGGAACCATACCTGAATCAGGTGACTACACAAGCACATGAGGCAATCGATGAAATTGTGCGTTCTCAAAAGAATTCGCAGGCAGATAGCTTGTGTATGGATATTTTCGGAACGACTTCGATCAGCCGTCTCAAATATTATAATGAATCTACAAATGATATATTTACCAGAAGGAGATATGATGGTTTTACCCATATCGTGGAACTCAATTACCTACAAGCATTTCTCACCGACTATTATAAGAGTAAAATCCGGGAACTTTATGATATAATCATTGTCCGCGGTCAGTGGAAATCTAATGTACTATCTCAAGCAATATCTGATGCATATCATATCATAGGAGCTGTTGCAGAACAGCTGGGAAAATTTGACGATCTCCTTGCAGAAAATAAAGATCGAGGTGCCCGGCTTCGTGTTGTACTCCTTAAAGCCGAGAAGAGTAAAAGCCAAGAGCATGTTTTTCAAGCGCTTGTACAGACTATAGATGCTGAAGCTGTTAAAATGATCGATGATGTGGCATCTTCAGTTGCTATTATTGCAGAACATACGGCTAGTGTGATAGAAGATATTCAAAAAAATCCTCACGAACTTATCCTTAATTGGAAAGAATTAGAATCCGCGATGGCGATTGAGGGTCCAATCCTGTTATGGCTCAAAAGTATTCATGACCATATGAGTAATTTTGTCCAACTTATAAGGCTTTTCGTACAACCGATAGAACAACCGGATGCCGAATAAAGGAGTACAGATCCGCGGTATCCGGAAACAATTTTCCAATGGATATACCGCATTGAACGGTGTTGATTTTGATCTTAAACCGGGTGAGATTCACGCACTCTTTGGAGAGAACGGCGCCGGAAAATCAACCCTGATGCATATTCTTGCCGGTTTCCTTGTACCTACTGAAGGCCGGATTTCTATTGATGGAAAGGAATACCGGTTTAACAATCCCTCCCAAGCCCTTGACGCCGGCATTGCCATGGTGCGTCAGTCCCCAACATTGACCCCGACACTTCCGGTGTGGGAATCCTGCCTCCTGGGCGCGGAACAGAGCTTCTGGCTTAACCGGAAAAAAAACCGGTCCCGAGTTGCCGAAAAGGCCGCACAATGGAATTTTGATCTCCCATTGGATGCAAAAACCGAGACTCTCGGCCCCGCGCTCCGGCAAAAAGCCGCAATCCTCGCACTTCTCCTCCGGACTGTCCGGATTTTTATTTTTGATGAACCGACTGCGGTCCTCAGCGAACCGGAAATGCAACAGCTCTTTGCACTATTCCGGTCCCTCCGAGATTCCGGGAACAGCATCATCCTCATTTCCCATAAATTTGAAGAGACTCTCCGGCTTGCCGACCATGTCAGCATCCTCCGGCAGGGAAACATCATTTCAAGGGGACAGACCTCTATCTTTAGTCCCGGCAGAATCACTGATTTACTCTTCGGCACGCCCGTACACAAACCGGAATTCCATTCAATCACACCGGATGAATCTGTGGTTTTATCAGTGCATGATCTCTGTGTCCGGATACCGGGGTATCCCATTGTAGAGAATCAGAATTTTGATCTTCACCCCGGGCGGATTCTCGCGTGTGTCGGCGGCCGCGGCAGTGCCTTGGACACTCTAGAACGCACGATTACCGGCTTCTTGCCACCGAGCTCTGGAACTATTATGCTTAACGGCCGGAATATTGCGGGGCAGGGGGTGCGTTCGTTCCGGGATGCGGGCGGCGCCTACCTGCCGTCAGATACTTCTGCCCGTGCGTCCGGCCGGTCAATGCGCGATAACAGTATCATCCATACACACCGGCGGGTGCGTGCCGGATTTCTGTCGACTCGTGTTATGAATTCATATACTCAATCCCTTTTGTCTGCCGTGGATCTCGATATTCGTGCATCTGCGCGACTCGATTCGTGTTCCGGCGGTATGATTCAGCGTTTTTTGCTCGCGAGGGAATGTGCGGAACCGGCTCGACTTCTCGTGCTGTCGGAGCCGACTCAGGCTTTGGATCCGCATAACCGGAAAGAACTTGCAAAGCGGTTGCATGAAGCGGCTGGGGCTGGGAGATCCGTGATTCTTTTTTCCACTGACCGGAATGAGAGTGCCATGCTTGCTGACGAAATTATGGAAATCGAATGAAGACATTATCCCCAACAGGGATGATTCAGGTAAAAATTTACTGGAGGTCTGTCCCCTTGATCGATAAAAAATTTTCACACTTTTCAACTACACTATGAATCTGTTGTGGTCATTTTTCACCGGACCCTGGTCTTCGGTATGGGCCCTCGGCAACACATTAGATGGAATTACATTGCTCCTGACGGCCGGATTGGGTGCCGCGGTTGCGTTCTGGAGCGGCTGTTTCAACATGGGCGGCGAGGGACAGGTCTACATCGGAGGCTTTGCCGCATCAGTCGTACTGCTGTGGGGGGACCGGTATGGATTCGATTTCCGGCTCCTTGGGGCAGCGGCCGGAATCCTCACCGGTGCCTGTATGAGCGGCATCTCCGGAGTCCTTAAAAAGTCGGGCGCACATGAAATCATCACCACTTTTTTAATCTCAGCCTCACTCTTCCCGGTTGCAGATTACGCAATCGCGTATCTCTTACGGGATCCATCTGGAAATCTTCTTGCGAGCGCACCCTTTATCCGCACTATCCCCCGGATCCTCCCCCCTTCACACCTGTCCCTTTCATTCCCGGTTGCACTCATACTCATTATTGGTACATTCTTTTTTTTCAGAAACACCGCGGCCGGCTACCGATTCACAATCGCAGGGACAGACCCCGAATTCGCCCGGTTTGGAGCCATTGATCCCACACGTTTCTGGCTCCCCTCTCTCGCACTATCTGGAGCCTTTCATGGTTTGGCTGGATTCTTCGCGGTGGCCGGAACCTATGGCCGGTGCCACACCGGATTTTCCGGAGGAATTGGCTGGAGCGCGGTTGCAGTCGCACTCATCGCCGGGAAATATCCGCTCGCATTGATCCCGGCAGCATTCGGCTACGGCGCACTCAAATCCGGATCCGATTCCCTGCTCCTTTCAACCGGTATGAGTTTTGAAAGTACCGCATTTATTCAAGCGGCTGTGTTATTCCTCGCCACAGTACAGTTCAAAAAGGTTTTTCGCCATGTTCGATAATTTCTTGAGTGCAGCGGCTCCGTTGATGCTTGCCTCACTCGGTGCGTTGATAAGTGAGCTGGCCGGTTATCTCGGCATTTTTATCGAAGGATTCATGGGACTCGGTTCCTTTTTTTCATTTGTGATCGCGGGAAAAACCGGATCCGCGTCCGTGGGTTGTCTCATCACCGGAATCTGTTCAGCCGGAGCCGGCTGGTTGTTGGCTCGTTTTGTACGGGTGACGAGGTCTGACCCCTTCATCGCCGGACTCGCACTGAACACCCTGGCCGGCGCTATCACCGCATCCTGTTCCGCGGCTTTTTTCGGCACAAAAGGAGTTGTACGGGATCCATCTATCGTTATGCCGGAACGGGTACAGCTTCCGGTCATCGACCAAATTCCCTTCGTCGGACCAGTTTTTTCCGGGCATTTTCCGTTTGTATATGCGGCATGGTTTTTTGTCATTGGAGCCGGAATTCTCCTCGGAAAAACGACAATCGGGACTCGGCTTCGGGCATCCGGACTGTCCCCGGAAGCCGCGCGTGAACGGGGACTCAACCCGGAACGCTATTGGGAAGGTGCATGGGCCTGCGCTGCTGGACTCGCTGCACTTGCCGGTGCTGCACTTAGCTTCCGGATCGGCGCGTATACTCCCGGCGGTGCGGCTGGCCGCGGATGGATCGCACTGAGTGCTGTGTACTTGGGATTCCGGACCGTCTGGGGAACTGCACTCGCTGCACTCGTGTTTGCATGCACCGACATCATCGGCATCTCGTTTCAGCGTCTCAACAATTTCCCGGCAACAGTACTCCTCGGATTCCCTTCTATGGTGGCGCTCGTGCTCTACGCGATTTCCTCCGCGATCAAAAAATAATGCTACTCTGCTACAGTTAGAAAATCGATCTTTGGGGACAGACCTCCGGTACTCTTTTCAGCATAAACGATTATTGGGGACAGACCTCGATCTGTTTTTCCGGAAAAGGGCAGGTTTTCAACCGGAATTTATTTCCTTCAAGAAATCACCCCTTGCTAAAAATTTAATTTTCTGCCGAAATATGCCGATAGAGGTAATGTCATGAGACACATTTTTTTTAGCAGTTGTGCGCTGTTGTTTTGTTTCAGTATCTGTTTCGCGGTCGGGGCAGATGTGAATGTGAGTATCCGGTATTTTGACAAACGGGTGTACTATGTTCAGGGGGCAATCAACGAGCCTGTTCTCATACACATGACGATTACTAATGACAGCCCGGAAGTGTTCCATTTCCGGTTTGCTGATGAACGGGCATTCTCAATCAATTTTGAGGTCCGGACTCGGACTAACCGTCTGCTGGATCCGGCTGATGTCTTGATGCGGAAACGGGAAACAATTCAACAGGTTTTTTTCCGGGAAGTGGTGCTTGAGCCCGGTGAATCATTTTCATTTGTCGAGGATATCCGGAATTATGTGAATCTGAATCAGACCGGTTCATTTATTGTGCGAGCGCAGTTGTACCCTCGTTTATATGGTAAGAATACTTCGACTCTTGATTCAAATCTGCTCAACCTCAACCTGATGTTGCCTTCTATACTTGGACCGGATGGAATTCCGCTGGATATGAATCTTGCAACGAATGCAATTTTGGTCCGGGAAAAATTGCCTCCAGATCAGGTTGTGGATTTTATGCTCCGCGCCCGGCAGCAGGGACAATGGGAACGATTCTTCCTGTACCTCGATCTCGAGGCAATGCTCCGCCGTAATGATGCCTGGCAGAGACAGTGGGAACGGGAATCCCAAGAAGGGCAGCAGCGGCTCCTGATCCGGTACCGGGAAGACTTACAAAATAGTACGATAGACGGTATCGCTATGATACCGACAGATTTTAAAATTGAACGTACTACATACAGCACAACCGAGGGAAGGGTCGAGGTGCTTGAATCATTTCAGACAGGAATGCTCGTCGAACAACGATACTACACCTATTTTCTAACCCGGAGTGATGATATATGGACCATTGTTGATTACACGGTTACGAACCGGAGGATGGATTAAAAAACTGGACAAAATATCTTGACATGGATCAGTCTATTTGATAGGATATTCTTGATGTTGCCATCTTAGCTCAGTCGGTAGAGCACTTGACTTGTAATCATGAGGTCCCCGGTTCGACTCCGAGAGATGGCTGGAATGGTATGAATAATTGGGGAGTTTCCCGAGCGGTCAAAGGGGGCAGACTGTAAATCTGTTGGCTCAGCCTTCGTAGGTTCGAATCCTTCACTCCCCATAAGGGTTTTACCTGTGTGGTAAAACCTTTTTTTTTAATATAAGGAAATGGTACCCCTTGAACCTCGCTAGTTCTGAAAGAACTTATACTATTCCTCCAAAAGAAGGTGCGGAAAAAAATTCGCACTGGTTTCGGAAATTTATTCTCAATATAATGACAAGTGGGCAAGACGTTGATCCTGGGGATGAATTATCCTCGGATATTTTTGTACGTCACATAGTTGTCAATGCAGCATTAATTATCGGCACTATACTTCTGGCTATATTCGGCCAACTTTCATTGAGAACCGGAAATACCTTCATATATACCATCAGTTATATCATGATGGTACTCCTTATTATTGCTTTTATTTTACTCCGCGTTGGAATACGTTTTACTGTACTGTCGATCAGTATATGTATTCCTTTTTTATTTTTTTGTGCATACCTAGCGGTAAACGGTGCATTTAGTGGATTCGGCGTACTCTGGCTCTATGTTTTTCCAGTACTTGCGATTTTCGTCCTTGAATTGCAGCTTGGAGCGATTTTGTCTATTGCTTTACTTGTTATTACTGCTGCTGGATTGCTCATACCCGGTATTTCAAGTTATCAATATCCATCAGCTGTTGTACCTAGTATTTTTGCTGTGTATTTTCTTGTAATGTCAAGTGCTCTTGCCTATGAGCAATCGCGCATTTTAAAGAATCGGGTCAATAATAAACTAGTTACTGCAATGCAGGCAGAACGGGACGGAATTACCGAGAACCTTAAAGCCGGACTTCTTTTAATGGATAAAGATTATACCATTTTACCCTTATATTCAAGAGTTTTGGAGGATATTTTTTCTTCTATCGATCTTTTAGGGAGCAATTTTGTCGAACTTCTCTCGGAATCACTGAGCCTGCAAGAACGTTCTCTTCTCAAAGATTATTTTGAAATGGTGATTAATCGTTCATTTGATCAAGCAATGCTTGAAGATATTAATCCGCTGCACGAGTTGAACTATAAAATGCATGGTACTAAAAAGGAAAAAATTCTGCGCTGTGCATTTGCACCGGTTAACCGAGGTGATGATGAAACAATTATTCTGGCGACTATTCAAGATATTACAAAAGAATATTTGCTGAAAAAGCAATTATTGGAAGAAAATAATAAACGTCAAGATGAAATGCGCTCACTTTTTGAAGTGCTTCAGGTAGAACCCCGTATTTTAACAGATTTTCTTGAAGACAGCGATTATGAATTTAACCGGATAAATGATGTTCTTAAAGATACAGATATTGAATCAGCAACTGTTTTAGTGTCGGTATATCAATCGATTCATGCGATAAAATCAAATGCTGTTATATTGGGACTGCAAAATTATGGTGAAAAATTGCATTATCTTGAGACAGAAATAAAAACAATTCAAAAACATGAGCATATTAATTTTGATGATATGCTTCATCTTACTCTTGAAATTGAAAAAATAATGCAGGAAAAAGATAAATTTAACTCAACAATTAAAAGAATTAAAGAATTTAAAGTTGGATCAGTAGATTACAATCAAGGAAAATATGTACTTGTTGAATCATTATCGCGTACTGCAAAAAAAGTGGCTGCGGAGACAAATAAAAAAGTCGATTTTATCGAGGATTATATTGATACAGATGCTATAGATAGTGGTCCGCGGCGCGTTATGAAAGAAGTGTTGATGCAAATTGTGAGAAATGCTGTTTACCATGGTATAGAAACACCGGAAGAACGGATCGCCGCAGGGAAAAATGAAACCGGAATGGTACATTTATCAATCATCATGGAGTCCGGAAAAATTCATCTAAAATTACAGGATGATGGCCGGGGAATTGATTTTGAACAGGTACGTGCAAAAGCAAAACGGGAGAATCTTTTTCCGGGTGTTGAAACATTGAGCCGTAAACATTTGCTTCAAGCTATATTTATGTCCGGATTCAGTACTGCGAAGTCGGAAAATATGCACGCGGGCCGCGGTGTCGGACTCGGTTTAGTACTGGAGCGGGTTAGAGAGCAGCGGGGTGAAATAAAATTGCAGACTGAACATGGTAAAGGAACGGCTTTTAATATTTATTTACCAGTCGAACAAGTACCGTCCAAAGGTAATATATGAAAATTGAAATCTTTACATTTGCAGATTTTGCCCAAGAAAATTCGGGGAAATTAACTGTTGTTGGGACATTTGATACTATTGTTTCTCATAGTTTTCCCTGTGTACACCCGCAATTATCAGTTGTCATCCGGCTTCGTTTTGATATGTGGGAATTTACAACACATAGCTTTAAGATTGAAACCAGAAATTTGCATGAAGAAATGCGTCCTATAAATACCATAAACGGTAATATTGACGTTCAAGGAGTCGGAAATGCAACCGCTGTTTCGCATCTTGTATTTGCACTTTCTAATCTTCATATTTCGAGCAGCGGAATGGTAAGTTTTATCCTCTCTATTGATGATAAAGAATCAGGTACTATACCGTTATATATTAGAAAGGGATGATTATGATCGATCCACGCAGTGAATTATTGGAAGATTCTGATTTTGATACTATTCTCTCCCGGGACATTGATTTTTCCGGGATTATTATTTTTGAAAAACCATTTTTAATCCGGGGAAATGTTTCCGGTACAATACATGGAACCGGTTTACTTGTTATTGACACCGGCGCTACGGTTGAAGCTATTATCGATGCTCCTCATGTAATTATCCGGGGTACGGTCCAGGGAAATATCCATGCTTCTGAAAAAATAGAAATAAGCAGGACCGGGAAATTAGCCGGTGATATTTTAACTATGGAAATAGCATTTGAATCCGGCTGTTTATTCAATGGCCGGTGTACCATGTCGCAACAGATGCTCCTTGAAAATAAGGCATTAGGTGAAATTAAATGAATTTATTATTTTTCATATTAGTGGCGCCACTGCTTGGCGCACAGACCCGCCCGGATGCTATGAATGAATATCGGAATGGCAATTTTGAGCGTTCCATCGCGATTTGTGCTGACGAACTGCTTCTGTCTCCGAATAATATTGAAGCGCATATTGTTATGTGTTGGTCATTGATAGGGCTTTCCCGGTATACAGATGCATCTGTCTATGCCCGAAGCGCCCGGAGTATAAACCGCTACGATTCGCGTGTTGCGGAAATTCAAGGGGAAATTGCCTATTACGAGGGACGAAATAACGAGTCGCTCCGGTTTTTTCAGGAATATGTGAATCTTACGCCGGAAGGTTCGCGAATCGATTCGGTGTACTATTTTATGGGAGAAATTTATATCCGGCAGGGGCGCTTTCACCATGCGGACATTAGTTTTTCTCTCGCAGTGCGTTTGCAGCCCCGGAATCCGCTCTGGTGGTCCCGCCTCGCCTATTCACGGGAAAAAGTCGGCGATTTTATCGAAGCGATCCGTGCCTACCAAGAATCCCTTGCGCTTAACCCTCAACTTTCTGACGCACGGCGCGGACTCGAGCGTACCCGGCAGGCACTCGCTTCACGTTGATGCGTTCGATTGCTCTTCACACCCTTGGCTGTAAATTAAACCAGCTTGAAAGCGAGTCATTAGGCGATTCGTTTGTCCGTGCTGGGTGGACTGTTGTGTCATTGGAAGATCGCGCTGACCTCGGTATCATCAACACCTGTACCGTAACCGGAAAGGCAGAACAAAAGGCCCGCCGGATCATCAGGAAATTTCTTGCGGAGAATCCGGATTCTCCTCTGATCGTCACTGGTTGCTATGCACAGCTCAACTCGGAAGAACTTGGCGGAATCGATCCGCGGGTTTTTGTGGTACCGGGAAATAGTAAATATCATTTGCACGATCTTGCTTCAGCATTGGAATCCGGAAAAACTGTTTTGGAATTCAGTTCCCATTGGTCACAACCGGATCATTCTGAGCCTTTTTCCTATAATCCCCAAACATTTAGTTTCCATTCGAGAGCTTTTTTGAAAATTCAGGACGGTTGTAACAACCATTGTTCATTTTGCCGAGTTTCCCTTGCACGCGGGAAAAGTGTGAGCCGCTCTGCCGATGAAATTTGCAGAGAACTTCAGAATCTTGAAGGATATGGTTTTACCGAGGCAGTACTCACCGGCGTCAATATTGGTCAATATCAGGATCCGGCTGAGGGATTTGATTTAGCCGGTTTAATTGCAAAACTGCTTGAAACGACAGACTCTATCCGGATCCGGCTTTCTTCCCTTGAACCGGAGCTTGTGCGGCCGCATCTGCTTCCGGTACTAGCTTCGCAACGAGTGCGTCCGCATTTTCACCTTTCAGTACAATCCGGCAGTGAAATGATATTACAATCAATGCGGCGTGCAGTAGATCCGGCTGAGATTCTTACAGCAGTGGAATCTCTCCGGAGTATAAAAAAAGATCCTTTTATAGCTGTTGATATTATCGCGGGTTTTCCGGGTGAGAATGAAGCGGAATTTGAAAAAACTTATACTTTGTGCCGGAATATCGGCTGTGCATGGATTCATGCTTTTCCTTATTCAAAACGTCCCGGGACAGAGGCTTTCAACTTTTCTCATGCTGTCCCGGAGCGAGAAGCACGAAACCGGGTTGAACGGCTGTTGAACCTTGGCCGGTCTGGAAAACGGGAGTATATTGACCGGTGGATTGGCGAAACCGTTGAGGCAGTTGTGGAGCAAAAAGGACTTTGCCTTTCTGAAAATTACCTGAAAATAAAAGTGGACACTGCATTGGAACCGCGAAGTTTGATACAATGCCGGATATCTACTGTGTCTACTGATCCGCACTTTGATGCTGAGGGGCATTTCCGGTAAAAAGGACGGGGAAATTTTTTAAAAAACGACTCTGCTTTTTCACCATAAATATTGGAAAAGTACTTGTTGAGTCTCTCCGGATCCATTTTCATGGAAATTTCGCCGGAATTTATACTGAAAGCACCGTATTTAGGCTACAATGTGCTGGGGATTAGGGACGGGGGTCTGTCCCCAGTGCCCGGTGCCACGGCAGCCGCTCCAGTACCCACTCTGGTGCGGGCTTCACTACCCGGACAATCCCGACTTGGTGATGATGCAACCCACCCCACGGCCAGTCCTCCGGCTTTTCCACCATACCAGCTTTTACCGGATTCTGATCAATATAATTGTAGACTGTTATAAAATCTTCATCGTCAATGATCTCCCGCGAGAAAAACCGGTCACCCCACAAGTGGCCCGTTTTTCCATATTTATGGTTCCACCGAATCGCGAGGACCATTTTGATCCATTTCATTATCACCGATAGACTTTGTCCAAACTCCGGCGTGATCAAAAAATGAAAATGGCTGTCCATGATACAGAAGTTGTGAAGCTCAAATTTGTAATGTTTCTTTGTTTTTGCTTCCTCGATCACTTTTAAAAACATTTTTTTGTCCTCATCATCCTGTAGATCAAAAGCTTTCCGGTTAATTTCCGAAGCAACATGATACGTTTTTCCCTTGTTCGTATCCCCGCGTTCTGGACGTGCCATAGATTCCTCCTTGATCGCATTACACGATCAAAGAAAGTACGGGGTGAGATGGTGATTTTGATTCGGTTTGCCGGAATTTTTTTGCAATTTTGGGGACAGACCTCCAGTATATCTTTTCAACATATACATTTACAAGGGGTCAGACCTCAGATCCATTTTTGAGCAATTTTTACCGAGGCACAGAGCGGAACATCCAATGAAACTGTATGTTCCATTATGTGCCGGACCAGTTCCGCATCAGATTCAAACTCTGATTCCGGACTCTCCACGATCAATTCGTCATGCACCTGTAGCAAAAGCTGTGCGTTGCTGTGATTCCGGCGAAGTGCTGCGTCAAGATCGATCATCGCCTTTTTGACAATATCAGCAGCCGACCCTTGGATTATTGTGTTTACAGCAACCCGGTCCGCAGATGATTTTTCAATATCGTTGACCGAAGTGATCCCGAAAATCTGGCGTTTCCGGCCGAATAAGGTTGTCACATAGCCGAATTCTTCGGTTGTTTTAATGGTCGCCTCGATAAAATCCCAGACCCCTGAATAAATTTCAAAATAAACGCGGATGAATTCTACAGCTTCGCTCCGGTGAATTCTCAACGTATTTGACAATTTTGTCGCGCCCATGCCGTACACGACTCCGAAGTTGATCGTTTTTGCAATCCGGCGCTGATCCGCGCTGACGGCCGATTCGTCGATGTGGAAAATTGATGCCGCGGTCCGGGTGTGAATGTCTTTGCCATTCCGGAATGCCTCACTCAGAACCTTGTCCCCGGAAAGGTGTGCAAGTACAACCAATTCGATCTGACTGTAATCGGCCGCGATCAGGAGTGTTCCGGGCTGAGCAACAAAAGCTTCACGAATCTTCCGGCCATCTGCATCACGCACCGGAATATTTTGCAGATTCGGCTCCCGGCTCGAAAGCCGGCCCGTTGCTGTTCCGGTTTGCATAAAACTGGTGTGGAGGCGTGAATCAGAATCAATGGCCGGGATCAAAGCATCAATATACGTTGATTTCAGCTTCGAGAGAGTCCGATGCCGTAGCACGAGCGCCGGAACCGGATCCGTCTTTGCCAATTCCTCCAAAATATCGCTGTCAGTAGAATAGCCGGTTTGAATTCTCCGGGTTGCTTTGAGATTCCGTTCCACAAAAAGCACATCCTGCAACTGTTTTGAAGATGCAATATTGAATTCATGACCCACGGTTTCAAAAATTTCCGCCTCGACTGTTGACAGCTCGGCCGCAAGTTCCTGACCATAATTCCGGAGAAAATCGGTATCAATCCGGATCCCCACGCCTTCCATTTCTGCAAGAATCGGCACGAGCGGCATTTCTAGTTCATAAAACAACTTCGCGGATTCTCCAAATTGAGGCTCCAGCAATTCCTTGAGCCGGATGCAGAGGTCAGCATCCTCAGCCGAATAGCGCACTGCCCGGTCCAACGGCACTACATCGAAAGTCTGACCCTTCGGTACAACTTCATTAAAGGGAAGTCCTCGGTGATCGAAAAAAAAGGCCGCGAGCGAATCGAGCGCGTAAGAACTCCGCTCCGGATCCACGACCCACGCCGCGATCATTGTGTCAAAAATCCTGCACTGCCACCGGGGAATCCCCCACACCCGGGCAACCGCATAATCATATTTCGCGTTATGCAGAACGCAGGTCATGTCCGGATCCGCAAAAATGGGCAGAAGAAGAGCTTTAACCTGTTCCGGATCCACAAACGGAGCGGTACCGGCATGTGCCACAACCGGCACATAAAAAGCTTTTTTCGGCTCAATCGCAAGCGAAATTCCCACCGGATGCGCATGCCATGAATCCAATGAATCAGTTTCAAAATCAATTGCGAGACAGCGCTTGTTCCGGCCCTTTTCCAGCACTTGCTCCAGAACAGCAGCATCAAGAATCACTTTATAGGTTCCAGGTCCGGACAACGGCGATTCCTCACCGGTTTTTGCCGGCAATCGTGCGTCAGGATCCAAATCCTTCGCCGGTTTATGAACTCCTATCTCCAAAAGTGCAATCGCACCCGCGTGCCGGTCACATTGCTCGACTGACAATATCTCAAAATCCGGAACGTCCAGCGGAACAGAATCACATAATGTAACGAGTTTCCGGGAAAGTTCCATGGACTCCTTGTCATTGGCCAGTTTTTTTGCTACGGAACCGGTCACCGCGGCGATATTCCGGTATACTCCCTCGATAGATTGATACCGGCCAAGGAGTTGCGTGGCAGTTTTTTCACCGATGCCATGTACGCCCGGTACATCGTCAGACGAATCCCCCGCCAGCGCAAGGAAATCCCGGATCTGAGACGGCATAATACCCCATTCTTTCCGGACATCCTCTGGGCCGATTTTGTCGTATACAGTGCTGTCTGATTTTGATCGCCGAATCACATAGATTCCGTCTCCCACCATTTGCAGTAAATCTTTATCCTCAGAGATAATATAAACAGGCCGGCCCTCAGCGCGTGCGCGCATGGCAAGCGTTGCAATGATGTCATCCGCTTCAAAACCATCAGCCCGGAATGACCGCACCTTTAAGGCATCCATAAAATATTCGATCTGCGGAACTTGAGCGTGCAGTGGCTCCGGCGCCTTTGTCCGGGTTGATTTATACAACGGATAAGCTTCATGCCGGAAAGTCGGCGTACGTGAATCAAAAATCCCGGCGAGCAGGCGGGGCCGGTAAAAAGTCCCATCAGAGCCGGGCAACCCGGAGTCAAGTAATTGGACAATGGTCCGTGAAACTCCAAAAACCGCAGAAATATTTTCATGGCGATCATTCATAAGGGGCCGGTGAATGAATCCAAAGTAGGATCGATAGATAAGTCCATACATATCAATCAAATAAATAGTATCATGTTCTCCAGTGTTCAATAATGACATATATAAAGCATAGCCTACTATACATGAAAAGAACAGCCGGTTAAACGAGTGCTTTTCTCTTAATTCAAAAGCACCTTCAAACTCAAATTTCAAGCAGTTGATGTTCTCTTGAGCTTTGATATGCCCCTTTTCTCTTCATTTTTTTCCAGTTATAATCATAGGATGGAATCGATGAAACGCACAGTTGATTGCGGAAGTCTCCGGAAGTCAGATTCCGGAAATATTGTTGTGTTGAATGGGTGGATTCACCGGAAACGGGATCATGGTGCATTGACTTTTATTAATATCCGGGATCGTTATGGTATTACGCAAGTTGTTGCGGATTCTGATAATTCGCCGGAACTTTTGTCTGTGGTCGGGGCATTGCATAATGAATTTTGTGTCGCGGTCGAGGGAACCGTGCGGGAACGTCCGGCTGAAATGGTGAATCCGGATATGGCCACTGGGGAAATTGAGGTTGTTGCACGCCGGATCTTGATTCTCAATCAGTCCGAAACGCTTCCTTTTCAGATCGAGGACGAGTCGGCTGCAAAAGAGGAAACCCGTCTCCGGTACCGGTACCTTGATCTCAGATCGGCCGGAATGCAGCGCAGAATCGCGCTCCGGAGCGCGGTTGCCTTTGCTGCGCGTGAGTGGCTCACCGGACAGGGTTTTTACGAAATTGAAACGCCGACTTTGATAAAATCAACGCCGGAAGGTGCCCGTGATTACCTTGTGCCGTCACGGCTCTCTCCGGGAAATTTTTATGCATTGCCCCAATCCCCGCAGTTGTACAAACAACTCCTTATGGTATCTGGTTTTGATAAATATTTTCAAATTGCCCGGTGTTACCGGGATGAAGATGCACGCGGCGACCGTCAGCCGGAATTTACCCAGATTGATATTGAAATGTCCTTTGTGGACCGAGATGATGTGCTTCGAGTAGGTGAAGGGCTTATGCAGCATATATTTAAAAAATGCCTTAATGTGAATCTTTCGGCTTCTTTTCCCCGGATTCCGTGGGAAGAGGCTATGGACCGGTATGGTACTGATAAACCTGATCTCCGGTTTGATATGCCGTTGCAAGAGTTCCGGAATTTCGCGGAAAAATCCGGTTTTAGCGCGTTCAAAGATGCGCTCGCGGAGGGCGCGGTGAAGGCATTGGTCGCACCCGGACTCGCAACCTATTCCCGGAAACAAATTGAAGAGCTTGAGTCTCATGCAAAAATTTACAAAGCAAAGACTTTTGCATGGATGAAAGTGTCCGGAGGGCAGCCGGCTTTGGAAGGAGGCGCCTCCAAATTTTTTACTGATCAAGCACCGGAAATTATTCAAAACCTTGGGGCAAAGCCGGGCGACTTAATTCTCATGGTAGCTGATTGCCGGAAACAAGTTGCTCTCACGAGTCTCGGTGCGGTGCGTTCAAAACTAGGGCATGATCTCAATTTGTACCAGCCGGAAACCTTTGCATTTGCGTGGATTGTGGATTTTCCGCTTTTTGAATTTAACGAGGAGGAAAACCGGTGGGAGGCAGCGCATCATCTTTTTTCCTATCCGCAGGAACCGTTCCATGCGGCAATGGAACGGGATCCGGGTGCGGTAAAAGGCGATCTCTACGATTTAGTCCTTAATGGATATGAGCTTGCATCTGGATCGATTCGTATTCATGATCCGGAATTGCAAAAACGGGTGTTCAAAACCGCCGGAATCGAGGAAGAAGAAGCCCAAAAGCGTTTTGGTTTTTTGACAGATGCATTGAAATTCGGTGCGCCCCCTCACGGTGGGATCGCGCCGGGGCTCGACCGGCTGGTGATGTTGATGGCCGGCCAACATTCGATTAAAGAAGTCATCGCGTTTCCTAAAAATTCTTTTGCGGAGAGTCCAATGGACGAGTGTCCGAGTCCGGTTGATCAAAAACAGCTTGACGAATTGCATCTTGTTATCAGCAAAGATTAAACTGCACATTGTGCAGATTGGAGTTTTGTATGAAATTATGTAGTATCGTAGGAATTATCCTTGTTTTTTCGTCATGCGCGGCAAAGCCGTCTGTTACACTCGTAGGAACAGCACCGGAATCGTCAACCATACCGGCACGATCTGTTCCAATAAACCCACCGGATATCGCCTATGAACAGGGAATCTTCCCAAAACCGCTACGCGCTGCATCGGTGGCTCAGAATCCCGGAACGACTCCGTACTCGGGTCAGACTCCGGCGGTACGTCTCTTGAGCTTTGAGCAGGAAACAAAAGCGCTCCGGAACGCCGGCAACGCCGAGAGGCCGTCTCTGGAACTTTCGTTGTCCTTAACGGTGGTTGAACAGCCGGATTCACTGAAAAAAGTTGTGTACGACACGCTTTACGGGGGAATGACTCCGGAAGAATACCGGGATCGCATTGCTGCACAGTGGAAAGCAAATTACAACGAGATGTGGAATGACAACGAACTGATGGCAACCAGCAGCGGTTCGTCTCTCAGCGGTTCCTACTTTGAGTCTCATGATATAGTCCGGCTTAAGCATCTCTTTTCTGTAAAACGAAATTGGTATGCAATTACCGGCGGCGCACATGGAAATTATGCGTCAGATGCAGTTATCATCGATCTTGACCGGCTTGAATGGATCGCGCTCGATGCCTTTTTCAAAACCGGTTCCTTGCCGGATCTGTGGTCACGGGTCGAAAAACTGCTTAATACTAACCACAAAACTATGTACTCTGATGGACAAATGGTCGGTCCGACAACATTTTTTGTGAATGAATCCGGTTTCGTCTTCCACTGGGCGCCCTACGAAATAGCATCTTACGCGGAAGGAGCCATAGAAATACCGGTAGCATATAAGGATCTGAGCGATCTTTTGAGTCCGCGGGGCTTGTCCCTGGTAACAGAACCTTAATGTCAATTTCTCTTGAAATCGTTCCCCGGAATTGGGAGGCGCTTAGTGTTTCCCTGGACGTTGTTTCCGAATTTTCGGCCATTGAAGCAATAAATATACCGGATTTAAGCCGGTTTCCGATTCGGTCATGGGAAGCAGCAGTGCAGATGCAGAAACCTGCGCTCCGGTGTATTCCCCATATCCGGGCAAATGATTTTTCTCTGGATAAAACGTTTCCGTACCGGGATTTATTCCGGTCGTTTTCCATGACGGAAATCCTTGTCATCGCTGGGGATCCCTTGCCGGGTAAAGATTCTGTGCAATCATCAACTGTGCCGTTTATAAAAAAATTAAAAATGGAAATGCCGGAATTACAGATTTACGCCGCATTTGATCCATACCGGTCAAACATTAAGTATGAACTTGATTATCTGCATGAAAAAGAAGCAGCAGGCGCGTGCGGTTTTTTTACTCAACCTTTTTTTGACATCCGGCTCTTGGAATTGTATGCGGAATATCTCGAAAATAAAACGGTATATTGGGGAATTGCACCGGTTCTCTCCGAATCGAGCCGTAAGTACTGGGAATCCCGGAACCGGGCGATTTTCCCCCGCTCATTTACACCGACTCTTGAATGGAATTGGGCCTTTGCGCGCCAATTTCTCGACCGGGCAGAATCCTTGAATCTCTACCTTATGCCGATAAAGGTCGATCTCCATACCTATTTGACCGGGCTGTTTAGTTGAATTTTTTTTCTTTTCCGGCTAAAGTAACTCCATGGATTTAATGTGGAAAGAGGAATCACGGAACACTGTGTATCAATGCCCGATTTTTTCGTTGCAGGAGCTGAAGAGCCGGTCCCCTGACGGGTTGCAAACCGGGACCTTTACGGTGTTGGATTCGCCGGATATTGCGATGGTGATTCCAATTATCGAAACAGAACAGGGCAGAGAATTTGTGATGGTCAGACAGTGGCGCCATGGTTCGCAGAGTCTCAGTGTGGAATTTCCGGGGGGAGTTTTTAATGAAGGTGAAGACGCGGCCGCGGCCGGCGCACGGGAATTGCGTGAGGAAACCGGATTCACCGCTGGGAAGTTGAAAAAGCTGGGGGAATTGAGTCCGAATCCGGCTCTGTACACCAATCACCTGCACATTTTTGTAGCCGAGGACCTGAAACATGAGGATTCTCAGGACCTTGATCCTAATGAATTCATCAATGTCGAGCTGGTTCCGGCCGCTACAGTCATCGAATCCCTTGGGCAGGAGCCGTACATTCATGCATTCATGGGAACGGCGTTGGCTTTTTACCTCAGGGAAAATCCTGAAATTGTTTTTCAACAAGGGCAAGTTTAAGGTTTTTCATCTGATCGGTGAGCGAAACTTTGTACGTGTGCGGGTTGAGGAGGCGTTGATAGGATCCGTCAAATGATTCCAGCTCCGTACGCACTTTTCCCCGGATCTCTTCCAGCCGCGGGTGTTCTTCCGTCAGCTTTCCGGATTCAAGCCGGAGTTTGAGGAGCGGAATCGCATCTCCTTCTATGGTATGCTGAAAATGCCGGTAATCGCCGGCCGTATGCCAGAAGGTGTACGTTTTTCCCTTTTCAAGAATATCCGAATGCTCCGGATCGTCGATGCCGAGAACATCGGCCACAGCCATCCCGCTGGAATCCCGTACCCGCCACACCTGTTTTGAAGCCGGCAGCGTAGTTTTTTCCGGATTATCTGATAGTTTCATCACCGGCACAAGGCGCCCCAAACCGGAATCCCGCATAACTAATTTATAAACTCCGGTAAAAGCTGAATCCCCGCCTCCGGTTACCATTTTTGTACCGACTCCCCAGACATTAATCGGAGAACCTTCAGCCCGGAGCGCGGCGATGATCAATTCATCGAGATCGTTTGACACAGAAATCGTTGCCTTTGTTAATCCGGCCGCGTCAAGCATTTTCCGGACCTCAACCGAGAGATAGTGAATATCGCCGGAATCAAGGCGTACGCCGAAGTTAATTCCTTTTTCTGCAAGCATTTTTCCTATTTTAATGGCATTCGGCGCCCCGCTTTTCAAGGTGTTGAAAGTATCGATCAAAAAAACCGGATTCTTCGGATAAATATCCACATAGGCATGAAAAGCCTCCTCTTCAGTGGGGAAGGCCATCACCCATGCGTGGGCCATTGTTCCCATAACCGGAATACCAAACGTTTTACCGGCAAGAACATGAGACGTACCGGCAGCACCGCCGATGTAGGCCGCACGCGAAGCTGAAAGCGCACCGTCAGCCCCCTGTGCCCGGCGCAGTCCAAATTCCATAACCGTGCCTTTTCCGGAGGCAAGCCAGACTCGTGCCGCTTTTGTGGCGATCAAAGTCTGGAAATTGATGGTGTTGAGCAACATTCCTTCAACGAGCTGAGATTCGACTAAGGTTCCCTCAATCCGGATGAGCGGTTCATTGGGAAAGATCATGGTACCTTCATCAAGGGCAAAAATCGCACCAGTAAACCGGAAACCGGCGAGAAATGATAAAAATGCCTCCTCAAAAATTCCCAATCCGGAGAGGTATTCGAGATCATCCGGCGAAAAGCTAAAATGCTGCAAGGAGTTGAGGAGCGGTTCCAAACCTGCGAAGATCGAAAAACCTCCGTTGTAAGGCTGTTTGCGGAAAAACATTTCAAAAACCACTTTTTGATCCATGTGCCGTTTCCAGTAGCCCTGGGCCATAGTTAAAGAATAAAAATCGATTAAGGTTGAATTCATAACAATGTTCCTGATGGAATCAACTGGACGCCGGCATCCTGCATACGTTTTAGCGCTTTTTCTACAGAACCGGTCGGATAATCAACGCCGCGCACCGCATCTTTGAGCAGAAAAGCCTTGAATCCGAGCCGTACTGCATCGAGAAGTGTGTACAGCACGCAATAATCAGTGGCGAGTCCGCCGACAAACACGGACCCGATTCCAGTGCCGCTGCGTAGAAAACCTTCGAGGCCGGTTGTCGTTATTTTATCGTTTTCAAAGAACGATGAGTACGAATCAACGTTAGTACGCCAACCTTTCCGGAGGAAAAAATGCACACAATCTGTATTCAACTCTTTATATAAACGCGCGCCCTCGGTTCCCTGTACACAATGTTCCGGCCATATTCCACCTGATTCGACAAAGGAGCTATGACCCGAGGGGTGCCAATCTTGAGTTACAACTACCAACGCACCGGCATCAAAAAAGCGTTTTGAGAGTATGTTCAGCGGTTCCACCACAGCGTTTCCATCCGGAACTGCCAGCGAGCCTCCCGGACAAAAATCATTCTGTACATCAACCATCAACAATGCGGATTTTAACCAATTCATAATAATCTATTGTATAATTTTTTTACAATTATGCTACCCATTCATGGGGATCAGTATATCACAATGTTACACCGTTTTTAAAAACGGCAATTTCACGGTACCCATTTTTTTCGTTTTTAGTTTGATTACCGGCAACGACTTCCATGATATAAGCGAATAAATCAGCAGTCACCGATTCTGGTTTTTCGTTTAAAAGCCGTCCCGCATCAAAATCGATCCACTTAGTTTTTTTCTGTGCGAGCGCGGAATTCGTGGCAATTTTAATGGTCGGTACCGGCGCGCCCAACGGCGTTCCCCGGCCCGTACTGAACAAAATGAGATGTGCGCCGGCCGCGGTAAGTGCAGTTGTAGAAACAAGATCGTTTCCCGGCCCTTCAAGGAGGAGCAGCCCCCGTTTGTCTTCAGGCTGCACCCGCTCGCCGTACCGGTACACACCCCGGATAATCGCGGATCCGCCCTTCTGCACGCACCCGCAGGATTTTTCTTCCAAGGTAGTTATTCCTCCAGCCTTATTTCCCGGCGAAGGATTTTCATACA
Organism: Spirochaetia bacterium; assembly: GCA_026002265.1. GTDB lineage: Bacteria > Spirochaetota > Spirochaetia > Treponematales > Breznakiellaceae > BOBG01. The sequence goes on along the minus strand of BOBG01000002.1, from coordinate 15,030 downwards.
CCACTTGATGATGATTCCGGTAATAATTCTTAAAATCTTCGATACATTCCACTGTTTTATCAAAAACCGGCCGGTTTTCACAGCGGTTCAGCAGAATTTGTTCCGCACCGAATATTTCCGGAACTTCAGTCAGCAGAACCGATGCCCCACAACCGGTAAACAGATCGCTGATCCGGCCGATCAATGGATTCGCAGTGATTCCGGAAAAACCATCAGAGCCGCCGCATTTCATACCGATGATCAGCTCCGAGGCCGGAACTTTTTGCCGGACCGCTCGTTGCACATTTCTTTCAAGCTGCATCAGCAGTCTTTTCCCGTCCGCGACTTCATCTTCACTATCCTGCGCGGTCAAAAACGCAATCCGGCTGGAATCTTCGGCATAAGGTCCAAGCACCTTTTTAAAATATTCCGGACTGTTATTTTCACACCCAAGGGAAAGCACCAAAATTCCGCCTGCATTCGGATGCTTAACCAAGTCACCCAAAAGAGTTGCAGTGGCTGCATGGTCCTCCCCCATCTGGGAACAGCCATACGGATGAGTCCATGCAAAAACCCCATCGCCGGGGAGATGTTCCTGTCCCCATGTTGCAAGTGTTTGCGCTAGATGATTTACACACCCGACCGTGGGAATGATCCACATTTCGTTCCGGATGCCGATATTCCCATCGTTCCGGCGGTATGCAGAAATTTCCGGAACCTCACCGGTAATTCTATACTGTGGAAAGGATTCCGGACAATGATACACGGAATCTCCGGTGAGCATCGTTTTCATATTGTGCGTGTGAACATGGGAACCGGCCGGAATAAGCTCCGTGGCTGCGCCGACCGGAACACCGTATTTAATAATAGGTTGTCCCGGTGTAATTGTCGTGAGTGCAATTTTATGACCGGCCGGAATGTCCTGAACCGCGGTGATTTTTAATGGATCATCTATTTCGCCTTTTTGGAAGGCCCGAACCGCGACAGCCGCATTATCGTTGGGATGAATCCGGATAAGTGCTTGCATTAATTTAACCTACAAGTCCGGAAATAACGCTTTTAATGCCTTCATTCTGGATTCCGGTAAAAAATCCGGCAACCGTCTCTTCAAATCCGGCGTAGAGAGTCAAATCTTCGCCCCACCAACCGGTATTGCTCAAAATAGTATGAACAATATCTTTATGACTCAAGGTGCTGTCGCTATATAATCCGGAAAATGCTGCTAAAATAGCGTCTCCATCTTTAATCGGGTACGGCTCACTCCCGCGCATTCCGGTTAATTCGTTATTTGTATGGTTTTTCCCCTTGTAAAATGCTATGAGTGCTGCACATGAAAAAGCCAATACCGGCGGTACACCCGATTTTTTTGCAATATAACCGGTAATCGAAGGGAGAATCCGGGTTTTAAATTTTGAAACTGAATTTAAAGTAATGGAAAGTAATTGATGCTTGATAAAAGGATTGGCAAAACGTTCAAGTACATCGTGTGCATAGCTTTGCAGCTCTGAAATATTTCCATCCATCGAAGGGATAATTTCTTCAAAAATACCTTTTTTCATCAAGGAAAAAATCAAAGGATCATGTATGCAGTCTTCAACTGTGTTGAGTCCATAGAGAAACGCGGCCGGCACCGTTGAGGTATGGGCGCCGTTGAGAATCCGGACTTTCCGGGTCCGGTAAAAACTCATGTCGTTGGTCCAAATCACGTTCAAGCCAGCCTTTACCAGAGGAAATTCCGCACTGTGATCGCATTTTGTTTCGATGACCCACAGGTGAAAAATCTCAGCCGCATCCAAAAGAGTGTCCTCATAGCCGATTTTTTTACACAATATTCCGTATTCGTCCTTTGGATAACCGGGAACGATTCTGTCCACAAGACTGTTGCAAAAATCGCATAAATCCAGCCAGACCCGGAAATTATCGCCGAGATTCCATTCTGCCGCATATTGTTCGACAATTTCTTTTAGTTTATCTCCATTTTTATCAATGAGTTCGCAAGGAATAAATACCAGTGCTTTATCAGGATCCCCATGGAAATATTCAAAACGCCGGTACAAAAATGCAGTAACTTTTCCCGGAAATGATGTTTGAGGTGTATCGTCAAGCCGGTCGTGAGCATTGTACGCAATGCCGGCCTCGGTTGTATTTGAAATAACAAAACGCAGATCCGGATTTTCCGCGCACCGGATATATTCATTAAAATCGTTGTAAGGATTTATACACCGGCTGACCGAAGTAATCGGCCGGAATTCTTCCACTGCTTTTCCGGACTGCATTCCGCGTAATACCGTTGTGTACAAACCTTTTTGTGCGTTTATTGCATCTCCAAGACCGTGTTCCAGCGGCTGAACGATGACGACATTTCCATTAAAATCCGTTTTTTCATTGGTAATATCGATCTGCCAATCAACAAATGCCCGCAAAAAATTCCCTTCGCCGTACTGGAGGACCTTTTCAGGACGCTGTACCGTTTTAATAACTTCAGTGATTGATTCCATCTTTGACTGCCTTGTATACACAGAATGGGTATTATGTTATCGTATAATGATCTTTTATACAAGGGGTTTTATTGGAATGTCTGCTTGACTGACTGTACCGGAATTGATAGATTTTAATTCTTATTATTTAAGGAATAAAAATATGAATATTTCAAAACGCATTTCAATCTTTGTAATTTTTTTGGTTCTCGTGGTTTCAATAAGTTTGGGTGTCATTACCATAGTTATCTCGACTCGCATGACAGATAACAATACCAGGGACTCTCTGCTGGATCAGGCGGATTTAGCGGCTTCATTGGTTTCTACGACTATTCATGCTCAGTTGGGGGTATTGCAGGAACTGGCAAACCGGGCGCGGGTTCAAACTCTTGATTTTGACTCTCAAAAAGATGCTTTACTCTCTGATATTGACCGGCTCGGATTTCTAGAATTCGCTATTGTCGATATGACCGGCAGAGCCAATTACCTTAAAGCTGGTACTTTTGAAAATCTTGGGGATCGGGATTATATCCGGAAAGCTCAAGCCGGTGAACAGGCGATTTCTATACTGGTCAGCCGTGTTTTAAATCTGCCGGTTGCTATGTATGCTGTTCCTATTTATGTGGATAAAAGAGTTTCGCAGGTACTCTTGGCTCGAAGCAGTGCTGATGTTTTTAGTAATATCGTCCGGAATATTGGCGGCAACAGCATCGAATCCGCCTATCTCATCAATAATAGAGGTGTGATCATTGCACATCCAAACGTAGATTTTGTGATGAACCAATATTCTGCATTAGAAACTGCAAAAAACGATCCGAAAGTACAGTCTGAAGCAGATGCAGTTCAAAGCATGCTCAGTAAGAAACGCGGTGTGGTTCAGTACACCGAATATAGTACCGGAGAAAGAGAATTATTGAGCAGTTTTGTACCGGTTCCAGATTATGAAATGACGTTAGTTATTAGCGTAGAGAAAGCTATTGTTATGCGGGAAATTACGCTGCTACGGAACTTGCTTACACTGGTAATGATTATTTTTATTGGAGTGGGTATTATATGTGCGCTTATCTTTGCCCGGTCCATTGGGAATCCGCTTAAATACATGGTGACGATCATTAAAGAAGTTGGAAAAGGGGATTTAACAAAGCGAATCGAAATCCAATCAAAAGATGAAATTGGAGAAATAGCCGGTGATTTTGATACTATGGTGGAGAATATTGAGAATTTAGTGATTACCATCAGGCAGCAAGCACAGGATATTGAGCTGCTCGGCAATAGTCTTTCAGAAAATATGAGTAAAACAGCCGCGGCAGTAAACGAAATCACTGCAACTATAAAAAGCATCGAGGTCCGGGTAAACTATCAATCCGGATCGATAGGTACCACAAATGCGGCAATAAGGCATATTACCAATGACATTAACGAGTTGAACGAAAGTATTGACCGCCAGACATCCGATGTATCCAGGTCATCCTCTGCTATAGAAGAAATGCTCGCCACTATCCAGTCAGTCACCAATAGTCTGGTGTCTAATATTGACGATGTCAACGAACTTTCCAGCGCCTCCGGAGTAGGACGGGCAGGGCTTCAGGAAGTAGCTGTGGATATTCGGGAGATAGCCAAGGAATCCGAAGGACTTCAGGAGATCAACATTGTAATAGAAAATATCGCCAGTCAAACGAACCTCCTATCCATGAACGCAGCTATTGAAGCTGCTCACGCGGGTATTGCCGGCAAGGGCTTTGCAGTGGTGGCTGGTGAAATCCGGAAACTTTCAGAATCCTCCTCAAAACAGTCAAAAACCATTTCCTCTGTACTTAAAAAAATCAAAGATTCAATAAACAAGATCACCCACGCTTCCGATTCGGTATTAAACAAATTTGAATCGATAAACTTAAAAATTAAAACCGTTTCAGATCAAGAAATGCACATCCGTACCGCTATGGAAGAGCAAAGCACCGGCAGCCAGCAGATTTTAGATTCTGTAGGAGAACTTTCCGGTATTACCCAGCAGGTAAAGATTAATTCCGATGAGATGCTGGACGAAAGTAAAGCGATCATTCAAGAAAGCCGTAACCTTGAACATATTACCGAGGAGATAAATAACGGAATGAAGGAGATTGCAATCGGTGCCGAGGAAATAAACGTAGCAATGAACCATGTGAACGGCATGAGTATGCAGAATAAAAAAGATATTAGCATCCTGTTGCAGGAAGTGTCAAAGTTTAAGGTTACATCACTGACATAATTTTTAATTAAGGGGTTTGATATGGGGTTTTATGATTTTGCAGTGCAAGATACTACTGGGAAAAATATTTCTTTATCTGAGTATCATGGTAAAGTTTTGCTAATTGTTAATACAGCAACCCATTGCGGATTTACTCCGCAGTACAAAGGTTTACAGGAACTTTATGACGCATACCGGGAAAAGGGTTTTGAAATTCTTGATTTTCCCTGCAATCAATTTGGAAAACAAGCGCCGGGTTCAGCAGAAGAAATCAGTAGTTTTTGTACATTACAATACCACACTACTTTTAAACAATTTGCAAAAATCGAAGTGAACGGCACCGGTGAAATTCCGCTCTACACCTTTCTGAAATCGGAACAAAAAGGGGTACTCGGCTCAAATATTAAATGGAATTTCACCAAATTTTTAATTGATAAACAGGGAAATGTGGTAAACCGGTATGGTCCGGATAAAAAACCGGAAATCATTAAGGCTGACATTGAAAAACTATTGGTGATCTAATATATTCCGGGATATAACTCAGCAGTAGTATTCTCCCCTAACATAGAGTGCACAAAAATTTGAATCTGCACTCTTCTGTATATATTATTTTTCAGTTTTAATGAAAAATCTTTTGATATTGTTTTCAACACTGTTCTATCAACATAGCCGGATTTTATTCCAGAACATGATTTTATAACAAAAAATCTGCCGATTCTAGCTCTAAACTATGATTTTCTAGTTAAAATCTAGCTTTTTCTAGTTCTGAACTAGGATTTTCTATTTAAAACATAGAATTTTTTCATTTCTAACTCATTTTTTCTAGTACAAAACATCAAAATCGGGGTTTTGAACAATGAAATCAGGGTTAAAAACTCCGAAAGATCTATTTTATGATCAGAATTCCACTTGGAGTTGTTCAAAGAATATTCAATTCCAAGACAATCACCCATTTCCGGCTTCTCTATTTTTTTCTATATTTTCAACCCTGTAGTTACCCGGCAGTAGCGTTTTTTCCCAGCGCGGAGAGTCAAGGATCCGGACTCTGACAACTGATCGGAATGAATATCAGCTTTTGGATCTGTAATTGGAACGAGGATTCCGGAATCATTTGACACAAAGGCACCGCCCTGTTCGATAAGGCGCCGGCCCTCACTCTTTGTTGGAACCAGACCCGCATCAAAGAAAAGTTCCACCACATTATAGCCTTTTTCAAACCGGTCGTGGGAAAGAGTCACCTGCGGCATTGCATTTTCGTCACCGGCACCGCCAAAGGCAGCTTTTGCACCGGAGAGAGCTTTGTCCGCTTCATCCGTTCCATGAATCTGAGCGGTGACTTCCCATGCCAGGCGTTCCTTGGCATCGTTGGGATTTTTTCCGGCCGCGGTCAGGGATTCACACTCTTCAACCGGTAGAAACGTAAACATCAGCAAAAAGCGCCGGATATCTGCATCAGGAATATTTCTCCAATATTGAAAAAAATCGTAGGGAGCGGTCTGGGCAGGATCGAGAAAAATCGCGCCCCGTTCAGTTTTCCCCATTTTTTTACCGTCAGCGGTCGTGACCAGCGGAAAGGTCAGCCCAAAAACTTCAGCGCCGGTAATCCGCCGGATGAGATCCGCGCCGGCCACGATATTTCCCCACTGATCATCGCCGCCGATCTGGAGCCGGCAGCCGTGGTGCTGAAATAGTTGAAGAAAATCATAACTTTGGAGCAGTTGATAGTTAAATTCAATGAAAGAAAGGCCAGTTTCCATCCGGATCTTGTAAGATTCAAAGGAAAGCATCCGGTTTACCGAAAAATGACTGCCGATTTCCCGGAGAAAATCAATATAATTGAGATCGCCAAGCCACTCCTTATTATTTACCCACTGGATATTCTCACCGGTACCGAAAAATTTTGTCAGTTGCCGGTGGATAGCCGCCGCATTCGCGTCAAGTTGTTCATAGCTAAGGAGTTTACGCATTTCACTTTTACCGGAGGGATCGCCGATCCGGGCAGTTCCTCCACCGATCAGCACGATTCCATGATGCCCGGCCGCGCGCAAATGCCGGAACGCAAAGTACGGTACCATATGCCCAATATGCAAACTCGGGCCAGTCGGATCACAGCCTTCGTAAAACGTAACCGGACCAGCGTCCATCAAACCGGAAAGCTGCTCAATGTCAGTGCATTGTTTAAAAAAACCCCGTGCAATCAAATTTTCTAATGCCGGATTCATAATGTTTACTCCATAACTTGTTAGTGTGCAACTCCGCCCATCATCGCACCGATTTTCCGCTCATTTGCATCAGCCGCGTCCACGATTCCAACGATGGAACCTTTGGAAATAGCCGCAATCCGGTCGCACAACCCCAAGATTTCATCTAATTCAAACGAAACGAGAAGCACGGCACGGCCCTTGTCTCGCTCCTCGACAATTCTTTTATGGATATATTCGATTGCCCCGACATCGAGTCCCCGGGTCGGTTGTGAAATGATCAAAATATCCGGTGAAAGATCGATTTCCCGTGCGATGACAATTTTTTGCTGATTACCGCCGGACATAGAGCGAGCGAGCGTCGCCGCGCCTTTACCGGACCGGATGTCAAATTCCTGAATCAATTTTTCCGCGTATTTTGCAATCACCGGAAAACGTATAAAACCAGCCCGGTTACAAAATTGCGACTTATAAAAACTTTTTAAAATAAGATTTTCATCAACCCGGAAATCAAGGACCAAGCCATGTTTATGCCGGTCTTCCGGTACTAATCCCTGACCATTTTCGTTACGGAGCCGGATGTTTTCTTTTGTTATTTCTTTTCCTTTTAAGAAAATCCGGCCGCTTTTTACCGGAACCAATCCGGCCAATGCTCCCACTAACTCTGACTGACCATTGCCGTCAACTCCGGCGATTCCCATAATTTCACCAGCCCGGACCTCCAGCGAAAGATCATGCACCGCGGTGATTCCCCGTGAGCCGGCCACAGTTAATCGTTCTATTTTCAACACAACCTCACGCGGAATGGACGGTTTTTTGTCAATGATGAAGGTAACAGCTCTGCCCACCATTTTTTCCGCGAGTGTATCTTCGTCAGTATCCTTGACAAGATACGTACCTATGTATTTTCCACGGCGCAGTACTGTGCAGCGATCCGCGGCCGCCTTAATTTCTTTTAATTTATGCGTGATAAAGACAATGGTTTTTCCCTCGGATTTTAAACGCTGAAAAATCGCCAATAATTCATCAATTTCCTGGGGAGTCAGCACCGCGGTCGGCTCGTCAAAAATTAAAATATCAGCGTCACGGTAGAGAATTTTCAAAATTTCCACTCGCTGCTGCATTCCGACTGTGATCGATTCGATTTTTGCATCCGGATCTACTGCGAGACCATAGGTTTTGGAAAGGTCTGCGACCCGTTTTGCCGCATGTTTCAGGTCCAAATTTCCAGTTTTAGCAACCGGTTCCATACCGAGTACAATATTTTCTGTCACAGTAAAATTATGTACCAGTTTGAAATGCTGATGCACCATGCCGATTTTGAGCGCGGTTGCATCATTTGGATTGCCGATTTTGACCTCTTTTCCCCGGATTTTTATGATTCCGCCATCCGGTACATATAATCCGAACAGAATTGACATTAGGGTCGATTTTCCGGCGCCGTTTTCGCCCAAAAGCGCGTGAATTTCGCCGGAATCCACTTCCAAATTGACATTGTCATTGGCGATGATTCCGGGGAATATTTTAGTAATGCCGAGCATTTCAATGGCAGGTGTATTCATATTGACAGTGTAAAAAGGAGAGGAGAATCCGTCAAGTGAGGAAAGCTCGGATTTTTAAGTTGAATTTTTGGGAAAATCGTGTATATTTTAGTACAAGGGGAAAGCAAATGTGCATCAAAAGAAATATACCAATTCCATGAATCATTATGCTGGCGGCAGTTCTTATTGCGGTTCTAGTGTACTACGCACTTATCAAAAAAAATATTTTCATGGCGACTGGGTTGATAATCAACGAGATAGTGTGGTGTGTGATATTTTTCCGGGGACGCCTGAAGCGGGACAATGTACTGTACGACACGACAGATGATGGGTTTTTTATGCGGGGTGCAAAGGAAAAATATTTTGATCCGGATTTTATTTCCTACAAAGACTTGCAAGATATAAAGATGCTCTATAATAAAGTATCGTTAATTCTAACCGATGGAAGAGTCGTAAATATGGTTGAATTAGGAAAACATAAAACAGAAATATACAACGATATTAGGGGGAAAATTCCGGATTCTGAATAAAGTACCCGGAATCATTCTCTGTATCCGGTTGAGAGAAAGCCCGGATTTTTAAGTTGAATTTTTGGAAAAATCGTGTATATTTTAGTACAAGGGGAAAACAAATGTGCATCAAAAGAAATATATCAATTCCGATGATCGTTGTACCGGCGGCAGTTTTTATTGCGGGTATGGTGTACACGTTTATCAAAAAAGAAATTCCTATGTATATTTTTTGGATAATCAATGAGATAGTGTGGTGTGTGATATTTTTCCGGGGACGCCTGAAGCGGGACAATGTACTGTACGACACGACAGACGATGGATTTTTTATGCGGGGTGCAAAGGAAAAATATTTTGATCCGGATTTTATTTCCTACAAAGACTTACAAGATATAAAGATGCTCTATAATAAAGTATCGTTAATTCTAACCGATGGAAGAGTCGTAAATATGGTCGAATTAGGAAAATATAAAACAGAAATATACAACGATATTAAGGGGAAAATTCCGGGTTCTGTCTAACGATTCGGAATAATAGGGGAAAAGAAATGCTGCTTACACAAAGCCGGCCGCTTGCTGAAGGCGATATTGTTGGTGTTGACCGGGGGAACTATAAACATTATGGAATTTATGTTGGAGATGGTCGTATTGTGCATTTTGCACCGGAAACCGGTTTTGAATTAGATGCGAATAAAGCTTTTGTGCATGAAAATTTATTGAAAGATTTTTTAAGAGGCGACACAGCTTTTATCTTGGATTTATCCTCGGAATCTAACGTATATCCTCCGTCTGAAATAGTGCGGCGTGCGCGTTTTAATATTGGTAAAGGTAAAAATAAATACAATTTTGTTTTTAATAACTGTGAGCATTTTGTGCGGTGGTGTGCAACCGGCGTCAAAGAGTCTCATCAAGTACGGAATGCCCTCACCTTAGCCGGAATCGTCGGAGCAGTAGCAGTTGGTGTCGTGGGAATCGTAAATATTTTGAGCGATCCGGATCACAATTCATGAACGTTTTCAGACTTGACAAAATTATGATTCTCTATTAAATTCGATCATAACGGGCAATAGCGCAGTTGGTTAGCGTACAAGTCTGGGGGACTTGGGGTCCCCGGTTCAAATCCGGGTTGCCCGACTAGAAAGACCGGCTCCGGAAATTCTTTCCGGATTTCGGTACAGAATTATATGGTGGTGATTGTATTATTTTTTTTCAAACCGAAGTTTTAAACTGGATGTGCAATGAGCGCGGAAACGCTATCTTCCTTGATACAAAAGGCATACAGCAGTCTAAAAACTCTAGACGCAACCGGCGCACGGCAGATTTTGGAATCGGCGTTAAAACTTGAATCTAACAATAACGAGGTTTTATACGCGTTGGATTGCCTTAATTGGTGGCTGGAACGAATTCAACGACTCAATGATATTCATGATACTTATGATAAAGGCGGTTTTATTCTCGATCAATGGAAAGATTTTTATACTTTTTTAGATACCAAACAGGATCATTATGATCCGTGTCAATATGCGCTCCGGCATTTTGTTTTTTCCTTTGCGCTGCAATTCCTTCAGGGGGTTCTGGGAGACGGTATAAATCAATACGATCCGGGGTTGCTCCTGCAAGTTGGGCGCTGCTATAAGGGTGTCGGAAACTACGATCTGGCATTGAAATACCTTGAACAGGCTGTCCGGTTCAAGCGGGAAGACGCAGAAACAATAGCGGAATTGGCCGATGTTAATGCACTTTTGGAAGAAACGCGATCTGCTAAGGCTCTGTTCCGTGAAGCTTTTTTCATGGATCCCCAGGAAATACCGCTTCGGGACCTTGAATCTGAATTCATTGTCCGGATTCAGAATAAAGTGAGCGATATGGGCTATAGCGGGGCGGAAATTGCCGAATGGATTCCTATTTACGGTACTCTTTTTGGTGTTTTTTCAGTGAAACGAGAATTAAAATCAGTGGAGGTCGGCCGGCTCAAGCAATCCATCCTTTCATTGGAAGAGGATATTCGTAGTAACCCGTCAGATCTGAAATTACTGAAACCTCGTCTTATTAACCGATATTTTTGGTTAATTGATCACTATGAGTGTATCGGTGAAAGTAGAGGGATAATTGAAGAAATATTATTGAAAATAAAAACAGTTGATCCGGCTATTTTTGAGCGGTATCAAAATTGAAATCGGTGAAAAATCCAAAAAAAAAATAGTAATACTATTTTAGGAGTAATAAAAAATGTCTGAAAATACAGTAAAAAATGTACAAGAAATGCTTAATATGGAAAAATGGACTCGTTCCACTATCAGCAATTATTCAACAAATCAATTTAAAGAATTAGATGATATTCTTAAAGATTTAACAGAACGTACTGATGCCGAGGAACTCAAAAAACTCTGTGATGATCATTTAAATCACACAAAAAACAGCATTATTGCGCTTTATCTTTCTGGAATGATCGCACTTTCACGGCAGGTTATCGATGATTCTGCCATAACAATGTTGATCGATATTTTTGTAGATAACCGGAAATGGAATGTTGTTAAGTACTTATGTGAACGGATTCTCGAACATGGCGAATCTAAATTTGCACTCCGGACTCTGGCAGATTTCTACAAAAATGATCATCAGGAGGAATCCCTTATTGAGGTATGGGAACGGATTATCCGGATTGATCCTGACGAAGCGGATATCGCGAAAATACTTGCAGAACATTTTGAAAAAAATGCGGATCTTGATAGCACTGTTGGATATTTTAAAAAAGCGCTTCACCGGTATATTGTTAAACAATTATGGACCAATGTCCAAGAGATTTGGGAGAAATTGCTCGAATATTGTCCAGAGGATTTAGATTTTTTTCTGCATTTGCAAAAAAAAATTGCTAAAACTTTTGGCGAAGAAAAGGCCGTTTTGCTCCTTCAAGATGTTTATGCTTCATGCCGGAGTCGTGGAGATATTAACACAGCACTTTTTGTTTTAAAACTTATATTAGAATATAATGATCAAGATCTTCAATCTAGGAAAGAAATTACTGATTGTTTCCGGATAAAATATGCAGGACACAGTCAATTAGAATATTATATCCGGATTTCAAATCTTTCTCAAAATTACCGGAATATCCACGATGCCATCACTGATTTTGAAAAACATATAGCATTTGACGAAGGAAATTATGTTTTTCACCGGACATGGGGAGTTGGGCGGATCGTTAGTGTACAAGGCGACAAGGTTCTTATTGATTTTGCGAAGAAAAAAGGACATAATATGTCTTTGAAAATGGCGGTTGACGCATTGCAAACCTTGTCATGTGAACATATTTGGGTATTAAAAGCCACATGGAAACGAGAAAAACTCCACGATAAAATAAAAGAAGATACTGTGTGGGCCCTTAAAATGATGATTGCTAGTTTTGATAATATCTGCGATATGAAGCGGATTAAAGCTGAATTAGTACCGTCAATTCTTGACGAAAAAGAATGGACTCCGTGGAGTTCTAAGGCCCGGGAGATTTTAAAATCGGATCCGGACTTTGGGGTGAGTCCGGATTCTATTGATCTTTTTACAGTAAAAGAACACACAGTAACTATTCAGGAAAAATTGTACAATGAATTTAAGGCGCAAAAAAAATTCTTTAAACGAGTGAGTATTTTCCGCTCTTTTCTTGAAAAGAAAGATCTGGATTCAGAATATTTCACTGAAATGTTTGCCTATTTTACCGGCTTTCTCAAGCCGGGTGTTCCGGTTAATGAGGAAATTCTCGGATCCTATCTCCTTGTAAATGATGTTATTATTCAATATCCTTATCTCGGACCCATAAATTCTCTTAACTTTATTAGTATATGGGAGGATATTCGTAATGATATTTCCAGAATATTTCTTGAATTAAAGGACCGTGAGTTACGAAAATCCTTGATAACTAATATTAAAATTTCAGTTCCAGAATGGCCTGATATTTTTATTCATCTTTTTCCGGATATTGTTGAGCCGGCACTTCTCAAGTATCTAACGGACTCTTATGCAGATAAATTGACCGATCTGGTGATTTCCTGTTTTGAAAAATACCGGGATTACCGTGAGGCTGTTGTCTGGTTTTTCAAAAATGCGTCCGATGAGCCATGGTATAAAAAAGCCGGAATTTCTTATGAAAAACAAATTATTACACTAATTCACATTCTTAATCTCACATACCGGGAAATTGAGAATCACCGCGAGACAACTGATAACCGCCGGATTAATAATCAAGTAAAAACACTCTTTTTTAAAAACCGGATTCTGGAATCTATTATTGATACTTTTGATACAGAGATGATCGTCCGGATTTTTACTTTATTGAACGATGTAAAAGATTTAGATTCGGCTGATAAAATGCGGCTCCGGAGCCGGATTGCAGATAAATATCCTGAGATTAAATTCACAGGCGATTCAGAAAAAACCTATGTTACTCGCGGACTTATGGTGACAAAATCCAAGTATGAGGAAAAAAAGCGGCAGTTAGTCCGCCTTATGGAAGAAGAAATACCTGCAAATTCAAAAGAAATCGAATTTGCACTTTCGCTGGGTGATTTGCGGGAAAATGCAGAGTATAAAGCTGCTAAAGAACGCCAAGAGCAGCTTAATTCAACCGTCTCCCGGCTTAAAACTGAAATTGATCGCGCGCAATTATTCGAGCCTACTGCAGTAAATACGGCTCATGTTTCCTTTGGTACAAAGGTTACAATGTTTAATACAACAATTGGTACAGAAGAAGAGTACACGATTCTCGGACCATGGGAATCGGATCCGGATAATAAGATTCTTTCGTACCTTTCACCTTTTGCCAAAGAGCTTCTCAATAAAAAGCCCGGTGAACAGTTTGAATATTCAATGACTAAAACCTCCTACGTTATTAAAACGATTACAATTGCGGCAGGTTAAAGACTACTATTTATTCTCGTTCCGGCGTTAATTGTTCACTTGGCGATTTTTTTGTACAGCGGGTAAATAATACTTGACTTATCAGAAGAGCCGTATAATACTGTAATAATGAAATATTATGTTATGATATTCTATGCGGTTCTATGCACCGTAGAATTAGTCAGTGCAGCTGGACAATCTGAATCTGGAAGAGATTCCGGTTTGAGTACCGTAGAATCCGGACAATTTATTGATCCGGCAAAGATTGATGCGTACGCGTATATCAATGATTTTGTATTTCCTTACACCATTAATGATCATGACGATCTTTCCGTCTATGCACGATTAGAAAAAAATAAAATTTTAACTATTGGAGATACTTTTAACTTATTAATTGGATTACAGGTAAACGATAAAGAATATTTTACCCGGCAGGAAGGGAATTATATTCTCCTGATCCATAATCCGGAAATGTTATTACGGAACGAATGGAGAGCTTCTTTAACACAGATATTGAGACGGATTCTGCAACAGCATCAATCGAATGCTGTGGTGGGAATATTCTCGCCGGCCACTAATGAAATTATAGAAATATCGGATGAATCTTCTATTTACAGAATATTAAACGCACGAATATTTAAATAATACAAAAATATTTTATGCTCGCCTGCATCCATATTTTTTATTTCATTCCGGTCGGTGAGGGTGTAAAAATTATTTACCGGCCTAAAATTAATAACTGGATACCATTCAGATCGGTAATCGTACCGGGATTCAGTTATCCACGGCATTAACGAAATGTTTATCTTTATATTTTCAACAGTCGGATAGATAAACCGGTTATAATCATCCCATAATATTGTTTCCAATTCTTGATGCGTGTAAATAAAATATGAATTTCCGCCGATATTTTTTAACGATTGATTCATGGATGCCCAATTAGGAACTTCACCATAACCAAGATATGAAAAACTGATATTATTTTGAGATTGCAGTTTCATTAAAAAATCAAAATATTCCCGTTCCCGGTTAGTATTGCTTTTTAAAAGATCTGAATCAGTGATCCATACAAAACGAGTTGATAAATTATTTGTAATGGCATCCATACATTTAAAAGACTGATCCAAAATACTATCTATAGTATAGACTTTTCTAGTGTTTTGTATCTGCGTTAATATTCTGTAAATAGAAGATTCATCCGATATTTCTATAATTT
>BOBG01000001.1 GCA_026002265.1 Spirochaetia bacterium | reverse complement strand
ATGGAGGAAAAATTATGAATATAAAAATAGAAAAAATAAAAATAGAAGAAAAAGAAATATTAAGAAATTTAATGGAAAAATATAATTATGAATTTTCTCAATATGATAATACAGATGTTAATTGTTTAGGTTTATACGGTTACGATCATTTGGATTATTTCTGGCTGGAAAAAGGAAGAATACCATTTTTTATAAAAGTAGATAAAAAATTGGCTGGTTTTGTTTTAATAAGTGGATTTCCTGAAATAAAAATTGAAATGGATTATAAAATAGCAGAATTTTTTGTAATGTATAAATATAGACGGTTAGGAGTAGGAAAAACAGTAATATATAATATTCTAAATAAATACAAAGGGAAGTGGCAAATAAAATATCATATTAAAAATATTGCATCTGTAAAATTTTGGAATAATATTATAAAAGAATATATGGATGGTGATTATAAAATCATAAAAAAAAATAAGAAAACATCATACAAAGACGAAACAATGTGCGAAGTAATAATATTTGATAATAAAAATAAGGAAATAAAAAATAAAATGACAAGGGACCTATAAAAAAATACTGCTTGAAAAGCGACATAGAGATGGAGCGGCTGCCGTTCGGGAAATACGCGGTTTCAGATGATACTGGCCATGTGCGCCTTCAACATAACTCAGGTTTAAGGCGGTGGCGCTTTCGGCAATTTTTGAGTACATCGAAATTTAACCGTTGACATTCGGCATTTGGATATGCTATACTAATGGCATTAATAAATCTTAACACGGCTTGACTGACTGCTCATTGGACCGGGGGATTTCATGTATATATGAGAAATAATGAAGATATTCTTTTTGACGCTGAAGTACAGAAGCTTTTTACTAGTTTTTCAAATTGCTTTGGAGTACGGGTGACATTTTTTAACACGAATGTCGAGGCGATTCTTTATGGGGAACCCAGTGCCGTTCACCCATTTTGCGCCATGATTCGAAATGATATGCATTTGCTTATGCGCTGTCTTACTCAAGACAAAACCATGTGTAAGTACTGCGAGACACATAATAAACCCTTCACTTACCGCTGTTTTGCTGGCCCCACCGAATCAGTCATGCCGATTAAATCAGGCGGTACTTTAATTGGTTACGGTATGGTAGGGCAATTTCGAACGATAAAAGAAGTGCCGACAGAGTTCCAAGAAAAGTATCGCGATGACGGCGGGGAGTTAAAAAAATTGAAAAATCTTTTTACGGACATACCGTATATCGAACAAAAAAATTCTGAAAATATGCTGAATCTTTTTTCGATGATGGTTAACTATATTATGACACAGCAGTACATTGGGTTACGTCGGCTTACGGTATCGGAACAAATTACCCGGCTAATAAACAAACACCAAACCGAGGCTTTAACTATCAATGATATTGCTATTGCCGTCAATAAAAGTGCTTCAAGCGTATCACACATAATAAAAGAGCAATTCGGCACGAGTTTTAAGCAGCTCTTAATAAAGAAACGCATTCAACGTTTCGAGTACATTATTAATACAGAGCCCTCTTTGAATATTGCCGAGGCGGCGGCTCGTGTCGGTTACGATGATGCCTTCTACTTTTCACGCCTCTACAAGAAAGTGCGGAGTATCACGCCGAGAGAGTATATTAGGAAAGTGCACGCAAAGTGAAGGTTTGGATTTTTTTGTTTCATCATTTTCAGGCGCCCATGTGTCCCACTACTCCACACTCACACTCACACTCACTTCCACTCCCTCCAACCCCTTAGCGCTGATGTTTACCATTGCTTTGCCCGCCGAACCACCGCGAACCACCGCAAGTAGGAGTCCTGCGCACATTTTACGCTGCCGTGAGTTAAACGGCGTTAAATCGCGGATGTCGCCTGAGTCAAGGCCAAGAAGTTCTGCCGCGGAGCCATTCACCTTTATAGTTACTTCCGGAGAGGCATCCGGCACAATGACGCCTTCGGCATCGAGAGCAGCGATTTCGATTTGTGCAATTCCGCCAATAGGGATTTTCGTTTGCGTACCGGCTATTTTCGCGGAGAGCTTTAGCGCCGAGCCGGTGGTTTTAAGTATCACTTCGGCGCATTTCTTGCCGTCGCGAAAGCCTACCGCTTTGAGTTCACCACTCTCGTAAGGCACGTCCCATTGTAAGTGGAGATCGTGTGTAGTTGGGTGAGTTAGTCTTTCAGGAATATTCCACGCGCCTTTCATACCCACATTTGGAAAATCGTAGCCCTTGGTGCCAATCACTTTTCCGTTTAAGGATAATGTCACTTCATCGCAGTTAGTGTAAGCAATGACAGAGAGGAACTCGCCGGCTTTTTTCCCTGAAGAATTCCAATGCGGTAAAATGTGCAGCGTTATATCCCTGTCGTTCCAGATGGAGCGGAAATAATAGAACGTGTCTTTCGGAAATCCGGCGGTGTCGATGGGACCGAAAGGAGCGCCGCGCCAAGGCCAGCGTGTTTCACCGAGGTAGTCGATTCCTGTCCAAAGATAATCCCCGGCAATAAAATCCCGACTGGCAGTGTAGCGCCAGAGGAATTCGTGATTGTGGGTTGCTTCATCGTAGTTCATGCGCCAGGGCGTGTTGCGGTCGATTTTGTATTCGCCGCGAATACCCCCTGCCGACGGGTTTTCGCTGCCGATGAAACGCCGCTTTGGGTATTGAGCGCGGTCTTCATCGTAGAGCGTCTCTGCTCGTTTTCCCCAGCGCGCAACGTAATTATAACCGGCAACATCGAGGGCGCATTCGAACTCCGGGCGCGTGCGATACTCATCAGGCGATGCCACATTATCGAGCGCACTCGTAACAAGTCGGGTCGGGTCGAGCGTGTGGCAGATAGTCTGTAAGCGCTCCAAAAGCGGTTTGCCCCCGAGCACAGCTTGGTCTGGAATCTCGTTGCCGATGCTCCACAAAATTACACTTGGGTGATTACGGTCACGGCGCAGCATTGACACGAGGTCGCGATCTGCATTTTCCGAAAAAAGCGAGCCATACCCAAATGCAAAATCGGAACTATAACCATATTCAGCACTTTTGTATTTTGTCAAAAGCCACTCATCAAAAGCTTCATCCATCACGAGGAAGCCCATCTCATCACAGAGATCTAACAACTGTGAATCAGGGGGATTGTGCGCCATGCGGATTCCGTTACAGCCCATGTCTTTGAGCAAATATAAACGCCTTTCCCACGTCTCGCGGAAAAATGCCGCACCGGTAACGCCGCCATCGTGATGAACGCACATACCTTTTATCTTGATTCTTTCACCATTCAAAATAAAACCATTATCCGCGTCAAACTCAAGGCTGCGTATTCCAATTTTAGTTTGTACCTCGTCAATTATTTCTCCGTTCTGTGTTTGTATAAGCGTAGTTTTTAACGTATATAAATATGGCGACTCTACCGACCACAGTTTTGGGTTATCCACAACCGGTGCAACCATTCCAAGTGCGCTGCTTTCCGCCTCGATGTGTAACGCACCAGCATCTTTAACAACAACTTTTCCCCTGACATCTATCACACTATGATAAACCCCTACATCATCGGGAACATTCCCATCGTTGCGCACAGTTGTTTGTATTTGCAACCGCGCTTTTGTGTTATTATACATAAGGTGATTTGTTAAACAAAAAACTCCGTTTATTTCAATATGTACATTTGAACTTTCCAGCAGATAACAATCACGGTATATCCCACTGCCGGTATACCAGCGGGAATTGGGTTGCAAACTATTATTCACCCGAACAGCGATTACATTATCACCCGCGACAATCGCGTCTGTTATGTCAACCGTAAACTCACTATAACCATACGCGCGGCCGCCTACCTTCTTTCCATTAATGTATATGGTGGAATCCATAAAAATGCCGCCGAACAAAATACTGATGCGCTTTTCTTTTTGACGTTTTTCAATTATGAAGTTTTTTCGATACCAGCCGATACCGGTAACTGCATAACCGCCGCCGCCACCTGTCGGAGCTTTTTCATCGAGCGCATAATCGCATCCCCAATCATGCGGCAGTGTTAGCGGTTTCCAGCTAGAAGTGTCAAATTGTGGAGCACTATATGTTGCATCATCACCCAAAAAGAATTTCCAGTCGGCATTGAAGTTAATTTTGTTCGGCATTTAAGTTAATCCTTATTCATTATCCTTGTAAAATTTTTCTACCGCATCCTGAACGGCATACAGCGCCGGTTTCGGTTTGCCGTCTTGATCTACGATACCCCAAAAACATTCCGAAGGGCACAATTCCTTTCCGCAGTGATAGCAATATTTAGCATCTTTCCAACAAAAAAGAAAAGAGCCAAGTATGTTTGGGTTATTTGCGAACAGTTCAAGTCCTCGATGAATATACTCAGCCTGCACTTCCGGTGTGTGTCCGCCCTTTATCTCATGGTGCCAACCGAAAACATGACATACCGAGTTTAGTCCCGGCGCTATACCGTCATCCGTTTCCGGTCGTGGTTTTAAGGCGCCGCCCGATGAATATCCCCATTCATTGGCTACCACCGGCAACTGAAAATGGTCGTGTAAAGTCTCAATTACCGTATTCCACTTTTCCACATCATCGCCCTGCCACGAGCCGAAGTATTGGTCATCACCGATATAGTCAAAACAGTGCCCGCTGTGATACGCCATATCGGCAAGGCGCACACCCTCATCCCAATAATGGGAAAGGTTTATACCGCACATTGCATCGGGTAGGACGGATTTTACACCGGCGGCGGATTCATAACACGTTTCCGCCGCTATAACCGGTGCATAATCCCCATGAAAAGTTTCGATGTCTATTTCATTACCGTGGCACCAAAGCGGGCCGGAAACATCGCACAGGTCTTCCGCGAGCCATGCACAGGTTTTGCACACATTCTCAAAATACAAGCGCGTGTCTTTCATTCCAAGCCAATCGGGCCATTCATCAACCCACTTCGTAATCTTTTTCTCATGGTCAAAACGGTAGGAACCAAGACCCGGAGTATTGAGCATAATTGAAAAACCCAGGGCTTTCGCGTTTTTAAACAATTCCCGCGACGCTTTGTATGCGTCACTCAATGCCCCATACATCTTATCCTGCCATGGAAATGGCACCTGAAGTCGCAGTGCATTAAAACCCGCCTCACGCGCCATTTCCAGTTCTCGCCGGTCATTTGCATAATAGCAAAGACCGACAAGTTTTTTTTGCTTCTCCATAAGTTCCTGTTGAACTTGTTACACGCCGGTGCAACAAGTTACTAATCCATTTCTTTAATTGTTTCTTAAAAATTCCGTATACTGCCGTTTGAATTCGGCTGTGACTTTTGCAATGCCTGCCGCTTCAATTTTACTTTTGAACTCGTTGAACTTCGCTTGAGTTTGATTGCCGAATACACCGCACTCGAAGCTGGGGCGGTACTCTGCTATCAGCGCCGCAATCACCGCCCACTCGCTTTGAAAAGATTTTTGGTCAACACGGAAGCCGTCGATTTTCGGTTCAAACAATTTTGCCGCAATTGCTGCCTCGTTTGCGATACGCTGCGGTGAGGCATCGGGGCCTAAGGCCAAATCCAGTGATGCAGAGGAATTAAGCGCCCAGCCCCAGTTATTATAACCATATTTTTCAGCATCCGGCCCGAGCGTACGCCGGCCGTCAGGGGTTGAAATATAATGCCGGCCATCAAATCCGCCTTGAAGTAAGCGAACCAATGCATCATTGGTTTTCATCAGATCAAGAGCTAACATTGCGCGCTCTTTATTCTTTGACGAAGCTGCAATAGCCCACATATTATTCGCATACGTTTCTTTTCGCGCGGGAGTATTCGGGCTTAAATCATAGTAACCGGCTTTACCGACACCGTTCCTTTCCATCGTCTCGCCCAAGTTATAAATAGACATGTTCCAAAAAACACTCGCGCTCTTTCCTTGCGTAAATGAATCACCCTGCGACACCGTATTATTCATCACGTTGCGGCTCCACACGCCATTCTGCGCCCACTGTGCCATCTCCAGTGCGAAGTCGCGATACCAATCGCTCGTGTATGTAAAGAACAAATCATTGACTCCCGGCTCTTGCCGGTTCACATTTTTCCAAGCAAAACTGATTGGGTCTTCCGACAGCAATACATTTATGTATTCAAAATAAGTTTGGAAAACCTCAGGAGCTTCTGACGGTGCCGCATACGCTTGTATAGAAGGCTCTCTTGCTGCGATAGTAAATAAATAGCTTTCCATCGAATCCCAATCTTTCGGTTCGGGTAAATTATACTTTATGCGAAGGTCATCTCTAATTGCGGGGTACTTGTAATGATCGCCTGATCCGAGTGTCGGGAACGCATAACGCTTTCCATTTGTCAACGTTTGCATCCATGCAATTTTTGACGTTGCGGCTTTAATATTCGGCATCCATCTTGTCAATAATTCATCGGTAATTTCTACAAACGAACCTTTCGCGGCTTCTTGTTCATAGAAAGCCCACGGCGCGGTGAAAATAATATCGACATCCTCACCACCTGTCAAAACCAACGGGTACAAGGTCTGGTAATCACTCCACGCCAAAAACACTAACTCAATACTACAATTCAGTATCGGCTGGAAATACTGTTTGTTTGCCGCATCAATCACCACTTTAAGGTCTGTAGGCGTATCTCCCAACATATAAATAAACAGTTTTACCGGTTTACTCAATTGGTCGTTATACTGAGTGTACTTGCTGTCACTCGAACTAAACTTCCCGCCACCACTCGCCTCGCCATCGTTTCCTCCGCCTGCAAAAACAGATGAAATCGCCAACCCAATCACCATACACACAACTAACAACTTCTTCATACTCTTTCCCCTTAAAAAATATAATTTAGCCTTTTACGGCGCCCACAGTCAGACCTTTTACAAAATATTTTTGCACAAATGGATATGCGATTAGCGCGGGACCGGTTGCAATAACTGTCATTGCCATCTTCATACTTTCCAGCGGGACAGTATTAAAACTCAAACCGGATTTCGCTGCCACCTGTTGCAATGCTTGCGCACTATTCAACATACTCTGTAAATAATATTGCAGTGTGAATAATTCTTGATGACGGTTATTGATAAACAACATACAGTTGTACCAATCGTTCCAATACCCAAGTGCGGTAAATAAACCAATAGTCGCCAACAGCGGCGTACTAATCGGCAGCATAATTTTGAAATACACTGTGAAGTCATTCGCGCCGTCAATCTTTGCGGACTCAATCATCTCAAAAGGAATACTTTTGAAATAGTTTTTCGCGATTATCATATTCCATACAGAAAATAAACTCGGAATAATAAGAGCATATACTTTATTTGTAAAGTGTAAAGTACGTGTACAGAGCAAATAATACGGCACTAACCCACCATTAAACAGCGTTGTAAAGAAAAAGAAAAAACTCATCGCGTTACGGTAATAAAAATCGCGCCGCGATAAAATAAAACCGGTCATCGTTACCAGTAACAGCGAACACGCAGTCCCGACTACCGTAACAAAAGCCGTAATTCCATAAGATTGCAATATCGCCTGAGGATTTTTCAGCACCATGCCATAACCTGTAAGCGAAAACTTACTTATCCAAATATTATACCCTTCGCGCACGATAGTACCTTCGTCCATGAATGAATTGACGATAGTTATATAGAAAGGAATTAAACACACAAGCGCGAAACCTCCCAATAGAATATAACCAATGATGTAAAACACTAATTTGTCATACTCAATTTTTCGTATACTCATTCTGAACTCCTTTTTAGAACAATGTGTAATCAGGCTCAATCTTTTTTACAACGAAGTTTGCAATCATCACAGTTGCAAAGCACAACACACTTTGGAAAAGTCCTGCGGCAGCGGCCATACCAGTGTTCGGCGAGTTGATTAAACTACGGTACACAAATGTGTCAATAATATCAGACACCTCCAACAACAATTGCGAGCGGCCTACTATTTGGTAGAACATCCCGAAATCGCCGCGGAAGATTTGCCCGATGGCGAGCAAAAACATAATCACCATAGTTGGGCGGATAAATGCGAGCGTGATATGCCAGATACGCTGGAAAATATTCGCACCGTCAATTTCTGCGGCCTCCAACATTTCCTGGTCAATGCCGGTGATGGTTGCCAGATAAATAATCGTGCCGTAACCGGTGCTTTTCCAAAGACGTACTAATATGAGAACAAGAGGAAACTTTTCAGGGCTTTCGTAAATGTCGTATTCTACCGCCGCCGACTTTTTGTATAAGTGTATTAACCACGCCATTCTCGTATCCGAAAATCGCCATCATGATTGCCGCGACCACCACCCATGAAATAAAAAACGGTAAAAAAGTGAGACTCTGAAAAAGTTTATTCCAGCGCTTACTCGGCAGCTCGCTAATAATAATCGCAAGAAATACCTCGCAAAACATTCCCGCCACAATAAATACTGCATTATACGCAAGCGTGTTTCTTGTCAGCTGACCTAGCTTATTCGAAATGAGCAGATACTTAAAATTCTCTAATCCCACCCACGGACTCCCTAGAATCCCCAGTTGGTTTTTATAATCCTTGAACGCGGTAATCACTCCGCCCATCGGAATATACGCAAAAGTCACTATAAACAAAATCGCGGGAAGCAACATCAGCCACATTATGCGATTTTCTTTGAACTTTTCTGCAAACGTTTTTGTTTTGTATTGAATCATCGTCACGCTCCTTTTTTTTACAAATACTATAGGCAGTTCGCTGATAGTACAATGTATAAAGCAGCAGAAAATATGGACAAACTTGCAATTTTTACCTTTTTTTTCAGTTTGACATATATAGGCGAGGCTTTTTGAGAAACGCCGCGATGCCTAAAATATTAAAATAGTGTATGCTTTTTCAGCCTGAACTTAATGGCCAACACATGATAATGAAATGAAGAACTTATCATTGCCGATTATATGGCCGCAAGCGGCCCTTTTGGAGTAGCGGATTGAACCGTTCGCTGGGTGAACTTATAGAAATACTTTTTAGATCACCACCTAGGGCATCTTAAGTTAAATATAAAGTTACATGTAAAGTTAATAAAAGACTTGACAACCTCAAAAATTTAGTATACTATATGGAAACTGCTGGTGGCGGTAGAAGGAGGTACATGGTGCGTACGGTTAATGAAGATAGAAGTAAAGCAAAATTTCTGCGCGAATTGCCCCTTTATATTATGCTGATTCCTGCGGTTATTCTCGTTTTCATCTACAGTTATCTGCCTATGGTGGGAATCGGGATTGCCTTTCAGCGTTTTGTGCCCGCTAACGGACTTTTCGGCTCTCCTTGGGTGGGACTGCACAATTTCAGGACGCTTTTCTCGCTGCCCGATACGTGGCAGGTCATTGGGAACACGATCTTTATAAGCTTCTTTAAGATGATAGGCGGTGTCATCGCACCGGTCGTTTTTGCGCTTATCCTCAATGAAATTAGTTTCAAGCCTGCCAGGCGGACCTTTCAAACCATGGTCTACCTGCCGAATTTCCTCTCGTGGATCATCCTTTCGGGCATTTTTATTGATATACTCTCACCCACGAGAGGTATTGTAAATGCGGGACTCATGAAACTTGGCTTAAGCCCCATATTCTTTCTGGGGGATCCTCATTGGTTTCCCTTTACCATGATCTTTACCGATATATGGAAGGGTTTCGGTTTCGGTTCGGTGATTTACCTGGCAGCCCTTGCATCGGTCGACCCAACACTTTACGAATCCGCGGTTATTGACGGTGCCAACCGCTGGAAGCAAACATGGCACATCACCCTTCCGGGAATAACCAGCACCATCATTTTAATGACCGTTTTGAGTATGGCAAACATCCTGAACGGTGGCTTTGACCAGATTTTTAATATGTATAATCCGGCCGTTTATTCCACCGGGGATATTCTGGACACGATGATCTACCGCATGGGCATACAGAACGCACAGTTTGCCGTTTCTACCGCGGCGGGGCTTTTTAAGTCGGGCATATCGTTTATTTTCATCGTTACGTCATATTATCTGGCGGATAAATTCGCGGGTTACCGGATATTTTAAGAGAGTCATAAAGAGGAGGATATAGAAAATGAAAACGTCTCCGGGCAGAAAACTTTTCTTAATAATTGCCGTTATTTTTCTCACGTTCATATCGCTTGTCTGCGTCCTTCCTTTCCTCAATCTTTTGGCGATTTCCTTGAGTAATAAAAACGCCGTTTCATCGGGGCAGGTCAGCTTCTTGCCCGTGGATTTTACGCTCAGTTCCTACACATTCATTACCAACAACTCCGCCTTTGTTAAAGCTCTGTGGGTTTCAATCCAGCGGGTGATTCTCGGAGTCGGCATTAACCTCGTTTTGATAGTCCTCACGGCCTATCCTCTCTCAAAAGAGAAAAACGAATTTAGGTTGCGGTCGGTTTTTTCCTGGTTCTTTGTAATAACCATTCTTTTTAACGGCGGCCTCATCCCTTCGTATTTAATCGTCCGCTATACAGGGATACGGGACACTATCTGGGCGCTGGTACTGCCCGGTGCAGTGCCCGTTTTCAGTATGCTGGTGGTGATGAACTATATGCGGAGCCTTCCCAAAGAGTTAAGCGAGGCGGCGTACATAGACGGGGCTAACCATTTCGATACCCTGTTCAGGGTGATTTTGCCGGTGTCTACCCCAACTATCGCCACGGTGGCTCTTTTTGCCTTCGTGGGACACTGGAACAGTTGGTTCGACGGCCTTATTTACATGGCAAAAGTCGATCACTATCCCCTGCAAACCTATTTGCAGACGGTGGTTATAAAGCCTGAGGTGTTTTTTATGAATTCAACCAATATCAGCCAAAGCCTCATTACGCTTTTGAGTATGGTTGATGCACGTACAACCGCGGCAGCTCAACTCTTCCTCGGTACCATTCCGATTCTCTGTGTGTATCCTTTCTTACAGAAGTATTTTGCCTCAGGTCTTGTGATAGGCAGCGTAAAGGGCTAAAAAATATTGTTTATAGAACATTTTTTTATGGAGGCTAAAAAATGAAGAAAACGATGGGCGCTTTGCTCGCGATTGTGTTGCTCGCGGGATGCGGCGGCAAAAAAGCTGACGGGGGAAAAGTTATTGAGGCTGAGCCGGGACCGGTGGGGAAGTATAAGGAACCATTGTCCCTTTCATGGGGTGTTAATGCGTCTTCGGTACAGAAGTTTCTGAACAACGATACCTATGAAAACAATATCTGGTCCCGCAAGATAAAACAGGATCTCAATATTGATGTTACGATAGCATTTACTGCCAACTGGGAAACCCAGGCCTATCAAAACCAGCTAAACCTTGCTTTGGCATCGGGTGATTTGCCGGACTTGCTGCGTATAGACAATTACCGACAGTTCAGGCAGGCAGTTGACGCCGGGTATCTTGCTGACATTACCGATGCTTTTAACCAATACGCCGGAGAAGACCTTAAACAGACGCTGGATAAATACTCCTCGTCCTTTGATTATATCAAGGTAAACGGACGCATGTACGGTATTCCGCCTTTTAACGGGAATGAGCAGATGGCACCCCTTTTGTGGATTCGTGATGACTGGCTTAAAAATGTCGGTATGGAAGCGCCGAGGACTGTGGAAGAGATGGTTGCGGTTGCCCGGGCATTTACATTTAATGATCCTGACAGGAACGGCAGAAACGATACCTACGGACTTGGTCTGCAAAAACTGATCAATATACGCGATCACGGCACCATCGGGGGCTTGCTTGCGGCTTTCGGCATTCCAAACCACGCGTATGACGTCTACTATCCCGGAAAGGATGGTAAACTCACTTTTTCTTATATTCAACCAGAAGTCAAAGAGGCGCTCCAAGTGCTTCAGGATATGTACAAAGAAGGGTTAATTGACCCTGAGTTTATCACCACGGATATGACAAAGGTCCAACAGGATATAGCCCGCGGACGCTTTGGTATGGCTTATGGTCCCCAGTGGGGAACGTGGTCGCCCTGGAACTACGCATATAATGCCGAGAATAATTGGGCTGTTACCCATGCTTATCCCATACCCACAAAAGCCGGGTATACGCCTAAATATGGCTATAACAGTAACAAAGCTGCCGGTGAAATTGTAGTCATCAACTCCCGTGTAAAAAACCCCGAAGCAGTAGTCAAACTGGTTAATCATTACATGGCTTTCAATAATGATTTCCAGAATGATGCGGACCGCCTTGCCTACAACGATCAGGAGCAGTACCGTTTTGACCCGGCATGGGTTGCTGAACCTCAGGAAGTGCGGGTGCAGCCGATTCTGTACGATGCACTTACCCGAAGCGATCCGAGCGGGCTGGCGCCGGTTATTAAAGATTGGTACAACAAGATACTTGCCTTTAACGCAAACCCCATAGGGCATGATCCCGATACCTACGGCCGCTGGGGACAGTACGATACCAGTATGGCAATGACGATAATAATGAACCAGTACAAGCCGAGCGGAAACATGGTTGAAAGTTCTCTCGGCGCGGAACAGCCCCAGAGTCTTATTGATTTTGACGCGTCTCTACAAAAAATTACCGACCAAGTTTTTACCGAAATCATTACCGGGCAGCGGCCGGTGAGCTATTTTGATACGTATGTCCAGGATTGGCTAAAAGCCGGAGGACAGAAGATACTGGATGATCTTGAAAATATCTATGGTACCGGAGCAAAGTAAAAGGGGAATTAAGGAAAAATATGAAAATTTTTATTACCGGCGGAACCGGCAACATTGGACAGTATGTAACAAAGGCCTTTCTTGACGCGGGGCATAGCCTTGTTGTGTATACCCGCACACCGGAGCGGATCCCCCAGATTGGGCAGCAGAAAAATGTGAGCCTGGTCAAGGGAAATATTCTTGATCACGAAATTATGGAAAAGGCATTGCAAGGCTGCGATGCGGTGGTGCATATTGCCCTTGGCTGGGGAAATAGTCCGTTAGAAATGCTTAAAAACGACACCGAAGTTACGGTGTTTCTGGCGGAAAAGGCTGAACAGGCGGGGGTGAAAAACTTTGTCTATACCAGTTCCACCGCGGTTTACGGCAGATGGTTTGATGGTATGGACGAAGATGCCCCGCTCTATCCTGATGATCTGTACGGCGCCACCAAGGCTGCCAGCGAAAAGTATCTTTTGGGATTTAACCAGTATTATACTGGGCAGGGCAAGCGGGGGCAGAAGACGAGTATGCACCGTAATATCATACGTCCCGGTTATACCTTCTCCAATCCTGCCTTTGAAGGCGGTGCATCTCAGTCGGATGTGCGGTTTCGGGACATCGCCCGCTCGGTGTTAAAAAATGAGGACCTCGTCCTTTCCCCCAATGACGGAACGCAGTTTCTTTCCGCGGCTCAGATTGCCCAAATCTACCTTAAACTAACGGAAAGCAGCTTAGATAGGGAAATCTTTCTGGGGCTGGGGAATACCTTTACCACATGGGAAGAAATTGCCAAGTGGGCGATAGAGCTGACCCCGGGGACTAAAACAAAAATTTCCTACCCAGCCGGGGAAGAAAAGGGCAAGCCTAATCTGGTCAATGTGAACAAGGTTAAACGGCTTTTCGGCCTTTCGTTTGATGCGACCGAAGATTTGAAAGATCACATCCGCTGGAATCTTGAGCGGGAACGCAAGGCGCTTGCCGGTGAAAAAGTCCACGATGTGTATCATGTCTGGTAAAAACATTAAAAGGAGAAGTATATGACTTTAAAGAACATTGATCCCTTGCCGAATATCCCTTGGGAGGATCGTCCCAAAGAAGGCCGCCATGAAGTTTTGTGGCGCTATTCAAAGAATCCTGTTATTCCCCGGGACCTGACGAAGTATTCCAACAGCATTTTCAACAGCGCAGTGGTACCCTTTAAAGGTGAATTCGCCGGAGTTTTCCGCTGTGATGATACCAGACGGCACATGGATGTATACGCAGGCCGCAGTAAAGACGGTTTTTCCTGGCAGATTGAGGATGATCCCATTGAGTTTGTCAAAATCGATCCGGATCTGCCCGATTCAGACTACAAATACGATCCGCGGGTGGTATATCTTGACGGACGCTATTATGTAATCTGGTGTAACGGCTACCACGGTCCCTGTATCGGCATGGGCTATACTGACGATTTTAAAACGTTCTACCAGATGGAATCCGCCACCATGCCCTTTAACCGCAACGGGGTGCTTTTCCCCCGCAAGATCCGCGGTAATTTCGCCATGTACACCCGCCCCAGCGATTCAGGACACACTCCTTTTGGCGACATCATTTATTCAGAGAGTCCGGACCTTGTATACTGGGGCAAACACCGCCATGTAATGAAACCCATAGGCGGCTGGCAAAGCACCAAGGTCGGTGCCGGGCCTGCTCCTATTGAAACCAGTGAAGGCTGGCTCCTTTTCTACCACGGCGTTCTTACCAGTTGCAACGGCTATGTTTATTCTTTTGGAGCAGCTCTTCTTGATTTGGACGAGCCTTGGAAGGTGATTGCCCGGGGGGGCCCCTATCTTATGTCTCCTCAGACCACCTACGAAACTTCAGGCGACGTACCGAATGTAGCCTTCCCCTGCGCGGCCCTGGTGGACGGGGCTTCAAACCGTCTGGCAATTTACTACGGTTGCGCCGACACCGTAACCGGCCTGGCCTTCGGTTATGTCAATGACGTAATAGACTTCGTAAAACAGAACGATGTAAAAGGCAGGGTAATATTATAGTCAAAGTTATGTATGGGTACAGCGTTTCAGTGATGGCTCACAACAAGACTCTTACCCTTTTAGTGACGAGAATAGGAGCGAACAGTTGGTTCGTGCTGTCCGGCAGTTCTAGCAGGGTAAAACCGGCAGCGGTGAAAAGAACGTAGCTGTACTTTGCGGAAATAGCATAATTGTTAATTGGTGCTATTGTTATGTAACTCTAAAATGTTTTTAAGAAGTTAGTTACGAAAACTACGAAAAAGTGAAGCAAATTATTCTTGATGGGAATGTTTGGATTGCCGCTCTTAGGAGCGGTATTTACCGTATGCACCACAAGCGGCGGGACAGCGGATTCTCTCGGAATCTTGGTTATCACCGGTATTCCGAAAGACTACAAAGGTAAATTCGTCTCGTTATCTATACAAGGTGTCAAGAATGGGCTAAAGTCCTTCAGCCGAAAAGCCGAAGGATAAATTTGGCACCAGTACGGTTATCAAGAATGGGGAAGTCAAGCTGTCACGCTATATGTTAAGGAAAGCTCCTTACAATCCTTTCGTAGGTCCCACAGTAAATGGCTACGCCGCAACGAGACCGGTACTGTCGGACTTCTTATCAAGATTGAGGGATTCCAAGAGGACTTGGTAAGGCGATTTAGGGATGTCATAGATCTTTTTTGACCCTGTCGCCGATATGCTCCTTGGAGATGATTTTTTCTGAGGGATAGAAATAGTTGAGTAAAGGATAGGGGCAGCGATACACCGCTTGTAATAAAATAGAGTAATAGTGAACATCAGTGAGTAAGGCTGAACACACTTTGCAAGATATTCCCAATTCTGCCTTTCTCCTTCCTCCCTTATTTGAATGGGTGACTGCTATCGGGTTATGTGTTAAAATAGAAATATGCGAATCATTGTCATAGACGGCATGGGTGGTGGCATCGGAGCGGAACTCTGCGCCCGGTTAAAGGAACTCTGTGTGTCCGGCGCGGCCTCTCTGACAGCGTTAGGGACCAACAGCACAGCCACCGAGCGGATGGTAAAGGCCGGCGCTCAGCGCGGAGCCACAGGAGAAAACGCCATAAAGGTTACGGCTCCTACGGGGGACTTTATTGTCGGGCCTGTCGGTATCATCATTATGAACAGCATGATGGGTGAAATTTCCGCCCCAATGGCAGAAGCGATCCTTTCGGCACCCGGCGAAAGGGTGCTCATCCCCCTGCAAAACGACCATTTTTATATTGCGGGGCTTGGCAAAGAACCACTGGGAAAATTGATCGATGATGCTGTTGACTATATTCGCAAAAAAATAGTATCGTGACAGAGCATGAAGCTGTCCGGCCCATGAAGGGCGCAGGAATCTTTCTAAAAAATGTAGTTTTATAAGGCTTTAGCCTGAAAAACAACAAAGCCGGTTATAACCGGCCAGAAACCCACAGGAGATGAACTCCTTATCACATAGGAGGAGTTTGTGTCCGATCAAACCCAAACACTTGACGAAAAGTATAATTGCCTTCTCCGTCTTATAGCCGAAACCGGCGGGGCCGTAGTCGCTTTTTCAGGCGGCGTAGACAGCTCTTTTCTCTGCCATGCCGCTGTTGCGGCCCTGGGGCGGCGCTCACTTGCTATCACTATTGTTTCTCCAATGCTACCTGAAAGCGAAATCGAATGTGCGCGGGACATTGCCCGGATTACCGGCATTGAACACCTGCTTATAGAAGAAAATGAGATTGAAGATGATGTGAGTCAAAATAACCCTCAGCGCTGCTATTACTGCAAAAAACGGGAATTCGGCGCCATACAAAAGGCCGCCCGCGAACGGGGAGTTGAGATCGTACTGGACGGTTCCAACCTTGACGACATGGGTGACTACCGGCCGGGCCTGAAAGCGCTGACTGAACTGGGGATTAAAAGCCCACTCCGGGAAGCGGGACTGACCAAGCAGGACATTCGGGATCTGTCCCACCGTTTCAACCTTCCCACCTGGGACAAGCCCGCGTTCGCCTGCCTTGCTTCCCGTATACCTTACGGCGAAACCATCACCGCAGAAAAACTTTCCCGCATTGAAAAAGCCGAAGTAGTTTTGCGGGAAGCGGGTTTCCGGCAGTTCCGGGTACGTTCCCACGGAGATATTGCCCGGATAGAGGCCGCCCCAGAAGAACGGAGGCTTTTTTTCAGCGAGGCGATCCTTGACAGCCTTTCGGAAAAAATCAAGGCATGCGGTTTTCTTTATGCGGCCTTTGAACTGGAGGGCTACCGTATGGGCAGCCTTAACCGCGCAATTGGAAAGGAGAAGAATAATGAAAACGCTATATTTTGACTGTTTTGCCGGTATTTCCGGCGATATGACCCTTGGAGCATTGGTAGACGTGGGCGTTGACCCTTCCCGGCTTAAAGCGGAACTGGAAAAACTCAACTTGAAAGGCTGGAAACTTGACTTTGTCCGTGACGAACGCTGCGGTATCAGCGGAACCAGAGCCGTTGTAGAAATTGAAGGGGATGATGATCATCACGATCACCATGAATATCATAACCACGAACAGCACGAACATGGGCATGATGATCACGAACATGACCATCATCACAGTCATGATCATGAACACAGTCACGAACATCATCACGATCATCACCATGAACACAGTCACAACAGTTGGAAAGAGATTCGTCATGTTATTGAAACTTCAGCGATCAGCGATGGCGCGAAAAGGCGGGCTCTGGATATTTTTTCCCGTATCGCCAAAGCTGAATCGGAAGTACACGGCGTTCCGGTTGACAACATCGGCTTTCACGAAGTGGGCGCTCTCGATTCAATCATTGATATTGTGGGGGTTGCAATCTGCCTTGATATATTAGCCCCTGCCCGCATCACTGCCGGAACAGTGGAACTTGGCGGCGGTACGGTGCGCTGCGCCCACGGAGAACTTCCGGTTCCGGCGCCTGCTACGCTGATCCTCTGCCGGGGTATGCCGGTTCATACCGGGGGCTTTAACAAGGAAATGACCACCCCTACCGGCGCTGCGATTCTTGCTTCTCAGGTTGACGAATTTGTAAGCGAAGCGTCTTTTACGGAATTGAAAACCGGGTACGGCCTGGGAACGCGGAAACTGGACAAGCCCAACGCGCTCCGGGTTTCATGGAGAGATGCTCAGGACAACAACGTTCCAAAGGATGTGAAAGCGGGGAAATGTGTCCTTTTGGAAACCAATGTTGATGATATGACCGGTGAAGAACTGGGCTTCCTTATGGAGCGTCTTTTCGATAGTGGTGCACATGACGTGGTGTTTATTCCCTGCATTATGAAAAAGAACCGGCCCGGAACTCTCGTTTCCGTACTGTGCCCGCCGGATAAACTTGAGGTCTTGCAAGAAATTATTTTTACCCAATCAAAAACTATCGGGTTCCGGGAAATTCCGGCTCGTTGCTTCGCGCTCCGGCGGGAATCGGAATCCCTTGCGGGCGCTTACGGCGGCACAAAGAAAACCGTTTATTATGCCGGAGAAAAGCTGCGGGATAAAGTTGAATTTGAGGACAAGGCGGATCTTGCCCGGCAAAAGAATATTTCCCTTTGGGATGCGGAAAAACTGCTGCGGGGGAATCATGACTGACCACGATCTTGGTTTCGCCGTTCTGGACAGCGAGCGGCACAAACGAACCGGCTATCCTGAGGCGGTATATTGCCGGGGTAAAACCACCGAGCAGGCGCTGGCAATCATCAGCAGTATGCGGGAACAGAACATACCCGTGCTTGCCACCGGCGCATCAGTGGAAATTGCTGAACAGGCCGGAAAATTATTCGGAGAAACAACATACGATCCGCTTTCAAAAATATTGACTCTGGGAGGGCCGAAGGTTTGGGCGACTGGTCTTGTCGCGGTAGTCTGCGCCGGAACTTCGGACCTTCCGGTTGCGCGGGAAGCCCTCCTTACAGCGGAATTTTACGGCAGCAAAACGGAACTTATCGCCGATGTGGGAGTTGCCGGCATCCACCGGCTTTTTTCACGGCTTGAGGATATTCGCAAGGCCAGGGTTATCGTCGCCGCCGCCGGAATGGAAGGCGCCCTGCCGTCCGTTATTGCGGGACTGGTTTCTGTTCCGGTTATCGCCCTTCCTACCAGCGTGGGTTACGGTGCATCCTTTGGCGGGCTTGCCGCGCTTTTGGGTATGCTCAATTCCTGCGCGCCAGGAATTTCGGTGGTAAACATTGACAACGGATTCGGAGCCGGGTATCTGGCTAATCTTATAAATCAAGGAGTACGCGATACTTTGTATCGTTCTGATTTACAAGGCAACAAGCTGCCATTTTAAGGAGTAAATTATGCACATGGCTGACGCGCTGCTTTCACCGGCAGTAGGAGGAACAATGTGGGCGGCAAGCGCCGCTGCTTTGGGTCTGGCAGTTACGAAAATTGCCGGGGGAAAAACAGAGAATGGAATCGCCGGTATTGACGAAAAGAAAATCCCCCTCATGGGGATCATGGGGGCATTTGTCTTTGCCGGTCAAATGATCAACTTTACCATACCCGGAACCGGTTCCAGCGGGCATATAGGCGGCGGAATTTTACTGGCAGCCCTCCTGGGGCCATGGCCTGCCCTCATCACCATAGCTTCGGTGCTGCTTATTCAATGTCTTTTTTTTGCAGACGGCGGACTTTTGGCCTGGGGCTGTAATGTATTCAACATGGGCATTTGTTCCGCGCTGCTGGCCTATCCACTCATCTTTAAACCGCTGGTCAAAAAAAATCTTAACGCAAAAACTATTACGCTGGCTTCCATCCTTTCGGTGGTTATTGGCCTTCAGATAGGCGCTTTCTTTGTAGTTCTGGAAACCCTGTTTTCTGGAATAACCGAACTTCCCTTTGGTGTGTTTGTTCTGCTCATGCAGCCAATACATCTGGCCATTGGGCTGGGAGAAGGAATTGTTAGCGCCGCCGTACTGTGTTTTGTATACCGCATGGGGCCGGAAATAATCGACAGCGCCGTTACGGAACAGGCTGTACCTTCAGCGGTTTCCACCAAAAAGGTGCTGGTAACTTTCACCATTCTGACCGTTGTGGTTGCGGGATTGCTTTCTCTTTTTGCCTCAAGCTATCCTGATGGCCTTGAATGGTCTATGGAAGGCACGGCAGGAACCGCCGAGCTGGAACGGGAAGGGCCGGTGTATGAAACGGCAAACAAAATCGTCGAGAAAACCGCCTTTATGCCCGATTACGGCTTTAAGGAAAGTGAAAGCGCCGCAGGAACTTCCGTAGCGGGAATCACCGGCAGCCTTATTACAGTGATCCTCGCGGGAGGAATCGCCTTGCTTGTCCGCAGACTGCGAAAAAAACCGGCTGCCGCATGACAGCGCTGGGCCGCGCCGCTGCGGGAATTACCGCGCTGGAAGAATATGCTCTCAAAGACGCACCGCTGAACAAAATTCACCCGGGGGCAAAGATCCTTTCGGCGGCGGTTTATATCGTATGTGTTGTCTCTTTTCCTGCCACGGATTTAAGCGGCCTTGTTCCCTATATCATCTATCCGGCTGTTTTGCTGTCATTGTCAGACATTCCGTTATGCGCACTTGCAAAACGACTTTTGCCTGTTTTGCCATTTGTCCTTATGGGCGGCATTGGCAACATTATTGTTATGAAAGAACCAGTCCTGATCATCGGCGGACTGACAGTAAGCGCCGGATTTATTTCCTTTATCGTTATAATGCTTAAAGCGATCTTTTGCGCCGCGGCAGCGTTTATCCTTATCGGTTCGACCCCTTTTCATGTTCTCTGCGGGGAACTTCGCCGTTTGCGCGTACCGGCCCTGTTCTGCGTTCAGCTTGTTTTGCTGTACCGCTATATCGCCGTGCTGCTTGAAGAAGCCTCTGCTATGTATACGGCGTATAGACTCCGGTCTCCCGGCGGACAAAAAGGTGTGAACATAAAAGACGCTGGTTCCTTTCTCGGCCTTTTGCTTCTGCGTAGCATGGACAAAGCGGGCAGAGTGTATAACGCCATGAAATGCCGGGGCTGGACGGGGACTTTTTATTCAGGACAAAAAAACAAGATTAAGGCTGTTGATTGTTTGTACGGTATTCTTGTCTGCGGCTTGTGTATTTTTTTCCGATTTTTTAACCTTCCCCGTTTTTTTGGAATCCTTATACAAGGCGGATTTTTTCATGCCAGCCTCGGTTGAAGTAAACGATATTACCGTGCGTTACCAGAGCGGCGATCCCCTCCCGGTGTTGTCGCATCTTTCTTTTTCCCTGCAAAAAGGCGAGCACCTTGCCCTTACCGGCAACAACGGCGCGGGGAAATCCACCCTGCTGTTATCCCTGGTAGGCATGCTATTTCCTGAAAACGGCGGCATTGTCATTGACGGCACTGAGTTAAACCGGCGCAATGCCGCCCTGATCCGGCAAAAAACGGGCCTTGTTTTTCAGAACCCGGACGATCAGCTTTTTATGCCTACTGTTTATGATGATATTGCCTTCGGCCTTCGCAGTCAGGGGAAGCCTGAAACGGAAACGGTGCAAAAAGCGGATAAGGTGCTGGCGGCTCTGGGAATATCCACCCTCAGGGAACGCTTTACCCACCGGCTTTCCGGCGGCGAGAAACGGCTTGCCGCCCTTGCCGGGATTCTTGTTATGGAACCGGAGCTAATGCTCTTCGACGAACCGGCAACTTTTCTTGACCCGCCCGGACGGGAGCGGCTTATTGAAATACTTTCCACCCTCTCTCACACGATGATCATTGTCACCCACGATCTTGACATGGCGAAACGTCTTTGCACTCGCGTCATTCATCTTGAGCGGGGATGCTTAACGGCGGATGATACTATCCATGATTGAAAATATCGGGGACGAATCAATTTATCTCAGGCTGTAAGAACTCAAGACGGACTGTCCAGTATACCGATACAAACAATGCATTCAGGTTGGTGCAAAAACATGGCAAGAATATCCGGTATAATGCGGCATGGAAAAAATGGGTAGTATGGACCGGGGATCACTGGCAAGTCGATGAGGGCAGTTGATTCACGAAAAAGGCATTGAGATCACCCACAGTATTTATGAGCAGTTGCTCAGGACCACCGATTACCGGGATTCAGATGGGAATTGAGAAATACACTTTGCAGAATGAATTCTTGCGGAGACGCAAGGCGTTTATTGAATCCGCATTTTCCGACACGTCAAGCATCTTAAATTCCTTCCAGCTCCGGTTGTCTTTTTCCTTCTGGCAGTCTTCGCAGCGGCATTGGCTAAAGAAAAAGCCGTCAAAAAGACAGCGGTATATTCGACAGCCTTCTTGAGGCGATTCCGCATGGCCTCGTTGCTGTAGCAGAAGGTATTGAAGAGCCGCTGTCGGTTTTTATCCACCGCGTTGAGGTCGTCTGTAGTGGTAATTGCCCCTGAAACCCGGATATTGTGTTCCGCAAAAACGCGTTTACACATTTCAATCTGCTTTTCTCTTCTTTATTTCCTTTGTGTACTTTCGTGTCCTTTGTGATTGCACTCTTCTTTAACTTAGCTTTTGCCATTTTTGTAAATTGACAAAGCAATAATCCATCAATTATACTTTTTTCATTATGATAGCGTCCAATAGAGTCGCCATTACTAGCACAATGTTCATAATTCCATCACCGAATCCCGATTCCCGGTTTCCCCGTAATCTGACCCGGAACAAGGAGAATACGGTCCATGGTGTCCGATTTTCTCAGCGGTGATTACATGAAAATGTGAAGGGAAGATCGGTCATTTCGATCAGCCGTCTATGTATGGGTGTATATATGACACAAATCGTGTCGTATAAATATTTTATTAGGAAGTTAGTTATGAAAACTACGAAAAAGTGGAACAAATTGTTCCTAATGGGAATGTTTGGATTGTCGCTCTTAATGGCGGTATTCACCGGATGTGCCAGTACAGGTGCCGGGACAGCGGATTCTCCCGGAATCTTGGTTATCACCGGTATTCCGAAGGAGTACGAAGGCAAATTCGTCTCGTTATCTAAACCGGGGCTCAAGAATGATCTGAAGTCCTTTATCGCTTCAGCCGAAAAGCCGAAGGATGCAGTTGGCACCAGCACGGTCATCAAGAATGGGGAAGTCAAGCTGTCACTCTATACGTATAAGGAAAGTCCCATTCCTTTCGTAGGCCCCACAGTAAATGGCTACACCGGCAACGAGACCGGTGCTGTCGGACTTCTTATCAACGATACAGCGGAACGATCCTATGGACAGCCCGATGTTATCTTCGAATCGGTGACATTCGAGAATGGTACGGCAAATCTAAAGTGGAACGATGCGTTCAAGACCGGTTTGATAACTATCACCAACATTCCCGCCGAGTTCGACGACAGGCAGGCATCTGTCCACATTGGTTATAGAGGCGGTAACATTCTGTCCGTCAACGCAGATATAAGCTTTATCATGATCGACATTCAAGATGGCACACTAGTAACTCCTAAATTTGTTAGGGAAAATGGGGTGTTGAAATCTTACAGCGGAACCGATAAGAAGGACATTTTTGTTTCTATTGTTATGGGTCCTAGGAATGCTAGTTTGAGAATATTACCCCCCCACAAGGATTTTTTGTTTAAGGCAGTACAGATTACTAATGGTAAAGCTATTCTGGATTTTGCTAAAGGTATTGAACAAAAGTAAGGCAGTTTGCTCCATGGGATGACTTGGGAGTTATAATGATTTACACCGTGTGCATCCGCTCACGGTATAAATCAACCCCATCTTTTAGGATTTTGTAAAAGATTGGGTCTTACTGTGTTTTTTATAACCATGTGTTTCCAGGTATTCGCACAAAATGCCGGTGATTTTGAGACGACCGTAGAGAATGGCAAGGTCACCATAACCCGCTACACAGGAAGCGCGAAGGATGTGGTGATACCGGCATCCATGGTACCGCAATAAAAGCTTATATTTTTCCACATTTGTGAGTAAATAATAAACTGGCAGCAGGGAATTAGACTTGCATTACGACAAAAGGAAGTCGTAATAAAGGAGTGTTTTATGTTGAAGAAAAGAGGGTTAACAAGTTACATACTTTTGACACTCATCACAGGAGGAATCTATGGACTGTGGAGGATTCACATTATAGCAAAAGATGTGAATTTAATGTGTAACGGCGATGGAAAGAACACTGGCGGTTTTCTTAAGTATTTTTTTCTTGGTTTAATTACTCTGGGGATATATGACCTTGTGTGGTTGTATATGTTAGGGGATCGCTTACAGGATAATGCAGAAAAATATGGGCTTAAATTTAAGGAAGGCGGTGGAACTGTTTTGTTATGGTTCATAGCTGGTTCATTTATTGTAGTAGGTCCATTTATTGCATTGCATATTCTTTTTAAAAACACAAATGCACTTATTGATGAGTATAATAAAAAATATTCAAATGTAGTGCAAGGTTAAACGAAAACAGAAACCCGTCCGCCATCTGTGGTGGACGGCTAACACAAACAAGTTTATACGCGTAAATAAAAAAAAGCGGTGAATCATAAGCCGGATTCTGTACCGTGCAAGCACGGAGCTGCCATCTATCTTGTCCCGGTTCTCACGAACCGGATCCATGCAGTCTACCCGCGGCTAAAAACGGGCCGTTCTGCCGCTGTTTGACTTTGCTCCTGGTGAGGCTTGCCATGCCAAAACCGTTACCGGCTTTGCGGTGTGCTCTTGCCACGCCGTTTCACCCTTACCCCGTTTTTACCGGGGCGGTTTATTTTCTGTTGCGCTCGCTGTCGGGATAGGGATTAAGTAAAACTGCAAAACAATTTTACAAAGATAACTTTCCCGCCCGGGAATTACCCGGCACCATACCCTGCGGAGCCCGGACTTTCCTCAGCGCCGGAAAACCAGCGCCGCGGCAGCTCTGATTCACCACTTAATCTTCAAAATCAATGTTTATATCTTCTTCCTCTTCCTCGTCTTCCTCGTCTTCATCCATATCATCTATATCCACGAGACTACCAAGATCCGCATCATCAAAGAAATTTTCCTTATCATCGGTTTCTTCATAAAAAAGAATCCGGGAACAGTACGGACAAAA
Organism: Spirochaetia bacterium; assembly: GCA_026002265.1. Classification (GTDB taxonomy): domain Bacteria; phylum Spirochaetota; class Spirochaetia; order Treponematales; family Breznakiellaceae; genus BOBG01. Next base: position 39,204 of record BOBG01000001.1, on the reverse strand, counting down.
AATAACATCTTCACCGGCGCGAACTTCATTTGCAAACTGCACCGGTAAAACCATATAGCACCCGGTACATACTCCGCCATGAATTGCCACAATACCTTTGCCCATCTTATTTTTAACGATCCGCTCAAACTTAAAAAGCACATCCGGATCCAAATCCGGAATCAATTCCTGTTCCTGTGCATTCAGCTCCCCAATCCTCTGATTTTTTTCTGCTATTTCAAGATTTATTTTGGACTTCCGCTCCGCCAATTCTTTTTCTTGTAGAGCGATATTATTATGCATTTCATCCATTTCCGTTTTTAATTCCGCTACATATTTTTCTTCACGCTGGTGCGCTTTGCGGGACTGAGTCTCTTTTTCCTTGGCAACGGTGATCTCTTTTTGGAGCGCTTCAGATTCCCGTGCGGAGGTGAGCAGCTCCATTTTTTTTTCAGCTTCTTCCCGGCTCTTTTCAGCTTCAAAAATCTGATTTATGTATTCCGCGTTCGCATTACGCGCCTTTTCATAATCTCTATTTTTTTCAATAAAATTCTTCTTGTAATGCTCTAAGACATCCTCCTGACTCTCAAGCGCTTTAGGACTTTCCCGAACTTCATTTTCCAGAGAAATCTTTTCTGTCAATACATCTTGCAAGGTACGCAGTGTATCAAAAACACCATCCATCGTCATAAAAACCTCGTTTATCGATCAAGATAATCTTTTAATTTTTTACTCCGCTTTGGGTGACGGAGCCGCCGGAGTGCCTTTGCCTCAATTTGACGGATACGCTCCCGCGTCACATTAAAGCACAGTCCAACTTCTTCCAACGTAAGAGAATAGCCGTCTTCAAGCCCAAAACGCATCTTGAGAACTTCCTGCTCACGAGCCGGAAGTGTTGCGAGAACTCCGGAAAGCTGCTCTTGCAGCAGCGTAAATGTCGTCAGATTAGCCGGATTTTCCACCATAGCATCTTCAATAAAATCACCGAAGAACGAATCTTCTTCTTCCCCTACCGGAGTTTCCAAAGAGATCGGTTCACGGGCAACATTTTTAACCTGTTTCACTTTCAGCACGGTCCACCCAAGACGGGCAGCGATTTCATCATCGCTCGGCTCCCGGCCAAGACCCTGCATCAACTGGCGGGATTCCCTGCCCACTTTGTTAATTTGTTCAATCATATGCACCGGTACCCGGATGGTCCGGGCTTGATCAGAAATGGACCGGGTAATTGCCTGCCGGATCCACCATGTTGCATAGGTTGAAAATTTAAAACCTTTTTGGTACTCAAATTTTTCAACTGCCTTGATCAGTCCGATATTTCCTTCCTGTACAAGATCGAAAAAATGAAGTCCCCGGTTTGTATATTTTTTTGCAATAGACACGACCAGACGCAAATTGGCCTTGATGAGCCGGTCCCGGGCGCTTTTCATCATTGCTCGTCCGCGGCTAATTTCTTTGGCCATCGCCTTGATATTGTCAACTGAATCCTCAAATTCAGTTTCGATAAGGCGTAATTTTCTCTCGTTTACCTGAATAGCCCGGATTTTTTCCTTAATTTCATCAGAGGAAAGCCCGAGTTTCGCTTCAAATTGTTCCCGCTCGTCTTTAATGGTCAGCCCCCGGCCGAGCATTCTCAATTCACGGAACGAATTAACTTGCAAATGTTTTTGAATCCGTTCCTGATCTTTTTTGTACGTTCTGATTTTCCGGGAAGCTTGCAAAAATTTTTCTGATAAAGTGGTAATTTCCTCCGGATGAATTTCCGCAGTACTAATCGCAGAAAGGATATGCGTACGGAGCGTGTTTAATTCCGGATCTTCAAAGAGACTCATTCCGCGGTTGAGAATCTTTTTCTTTAAATCCAGATATATTTTGAGATCGCCTAAAATGGCATGAATCGTTTCTTTATAATACTGTCCCAGCCGGCGGCGTTCAGTGATATGTTCCGTCATCTCCTTTTTTGTCAAATTTAATTCCCGGATATCCTTTTTGGAAAAGGCTTTCTGCGCGATGTGGTAAAATTCAAGAATGATCATGCCGGACTGCTTGATCACACTTTTTATAATATTTTCCCCATCTTCCATTTGTTTTGACAGTTCTTTTTCCTGATCCGCGGTGAGTAAATTTTCCCGGCCGATTTCACGCAGGTATAACTTTATAGGATCGTCAATTGCTGTCTCCTTGTCAGTGTTGACCAGTCGTTTTTTTTCGGCTTCAGTATTTTTCCAGATGACGCTTTCAACTTCATCTTCAGAGAATTCCTCTTCGATAAGTTGAACATTGTTTTGATTTAACAAGATAAGTACTTGATCGATTCCCTCAGAATTAGCAATATGCTCCGGAAGATATTCCTGTAATTCTTCGTAAGATATAGACTTTTTTTCCTTTGCATACTCGATCAACTTTAAAACCGCAGGATCCATCTGTAAATCATCCATTACCATAGCGTCCCCCTTTTCTTAACAATTTTACCATAAAATTTTTATTATTTGCCAATATTTTTTAAACGTTCTATTTCCAAACGGAGTTCACTAAATTCATTCAGCTTCTCCTGTTGCTGCGGTGTTTCATCGGGACAGCTTTTCATTTCGCGCTGAACCTCCTCCAAACGCCGACGTAATTTTCGTTCAATTAACCTGTTAATACTATCAGTGATAAACAATTCCGGATTGATGGAATATTCTCCTTTTATGATCCGTTGAAGCAGCATATTCCGTAACGGTTCGGAACGAATACACGATAACAGCGTATCCATTTCGATTCCGGCTCCGCTCCGAAAACAATCTTCTAACACAAGAAAAATATCCCGTGCATCCGGATTCTCAAAATCATCAACTGACAGTTGAGAACGGAACTGCGGATACAACTCCGGATTCGCCGCAAATGCAAATAAAAGCGAAAGCTCATCATCAGTATGGATTGAAACAGCCGGTCGAGGCGGAATCCCGCGGTGATCGGCCCTGGGCGAATCTGTATACTGTTTATAATCATCTGAAACAAACTTCGGATTAATTGAAAAAGCTTGTGCAACAGCTTCGATAGAAGCATCCCTCATGACCTCAGAATTGAGCGCCTGAAGATAGGGAAAAAGAAAAGCGACTGCTTGTGCTTTATGTTCAACACTATTCCCTCCATACCGTGACTGAGCGCAGGATACAAAATAATCTCTATCAATTATAGCATGATCGGCATTTTTTTTCAATACATTAGCGTCAAATTTTTGTAAAATTTCGGCCGGATCCTTGAGGGAATGTTCCGGAACGATGACCTCAGCCGATAAACCATTGCGCCGGCATGTGAGAATCCCTCGGATTGTCGCATCCTGGCCCGCACTATCCGCATCAAAAAAAAACCGTACACTTGATGCCGAGCGGGCGAGAATCTTGGCTTGATCATCGGTAAACGAGGTTCCCAACGGTGCAACTGCATTTGTCACATCAGCTTGGTGGAGTGCAATGACATCCATGTAGCCCTCGGCAAGCACTGCAACTTTAGTTTTCCGGATTGCCGGCAGTGCCGTGTACAATGCAAACAGATTATGTCCTTTGCGGTACCGGTCAGATTCAGCAGAGTTGAGGTATTTTATCTCACCCTCTGGAAAAATCCGGCCCCCGAATGCCTGAATCTTTCCCTGCCTGTCAGTAATCGGAAACATGATCCGGCTGGAAAAAAAACTGTAGTGTGGATTTTTTTTTGAAAATAATCCGGACTGGTTCAATAATTCCTCTGGTTCAATAATTCCTCTGAATAGCCTTTTGCCCTGAGAAACTGGAAGAGCCAGTAGCCGTCAGCCGGTGCAAAGCCAATCTGAAATGCCTCGATTATTTCCCGGCTCAGACCCCGCTGTAGAAGATAATTCAAAGCCGGGCGACCGTCGGGCCGCTCCCGGAGCCAATATTGAAAAGTTACGGTTACCCTCCGGTACAACTCGGTAATTTCCTCTATTTCCTTATGCAGATGCGGTTTCCCGGAATCTTCGTGGATAAGCGGAATCCCAAACCGGTTAGCCAATAGCTCAATTGTTTCCGGAAATGTCGTTTTTTCCATTTCCATAACAAAATTGATAATGCTTCCGCCTTTTCCGCACCCAAAGCAATAGTATACGTTTTTATCCGGATTGACATTAAATGAAGGAGTTTTTTCAGTATGAAAAGGGCAAAGCCCCACATAACGCCCATTCCGTTCATCTAAGTGTACATACGTGTTGACAACTGCAACCGTATCGATCCGGGCAATTACTTCTTGAACACTATTTTCTGCAATCATTATATTATAATATAACACATAATCGGCAATCAGTTTAGTGATTTTTACCGGAAAAATGCACAGATTTTTTCCAAATATTGTGAATCAATTTCATCAAATGTATCTATCTCAGCACTGTCAATATCCAATACTGCAATGACTTCATTTTTTTGGAATACCGGTACAACAATTTCAGAAAGGGATTCGCTGCTGCACGCAATATGCCCCGAAAATTGGTGCACATCCGGGACAATAATGGTGCGTTTTTCTTTCCATGTAGCTCCGCAAACGCCTTTGTTGTATGCAATTCTTGTACACGCAACCGGCCCTTGAAAGGGTCCTAGCCGTAATTCGCCGCCATTTACCCGGTAAAAACCAACCCATAAAAAATTAAAATTTTGCTTTAACACCGCGTCAATGCCTCCGGTTCGCCTTCCAGGATATTGATCAAAGATCCGACCGGTGTATCCTGAATAATGTCAAGATCCGCAAATATAATATTTATTTTAACATTAAATTGTATTGATGCAGTCGAAATAAGTGCGTCCACGGTATTTTTCCCCGCATAACTAAAACGGGCCAAAATTTGTCCGGTTTGAAGCCGGGTAACCGGGGAATTTTCAGCGAGTAAATCATAAATCTTGTGCATAGTTGAAGTTGTGGCGATAAAATCTTTGGTAACCTGCTGCTGCGGATTTGAAAAAATCTCAAAAACAGATCCTCTTTCCACGACAACTCCGGTATCCATCACCACGGCATGGGAACATATTGATTTTACGACATTCATTTCATGAGTAATTATTACAATAGTTAATCCCAATTTTTTATTTAAATCCCGTAATAATGCGAGAATTGATTGCGTTGTTTGGGGATCGAGCGCGCTCGTTGCCTCGTCACACAAAAGAATTGAAGGATTTGAGGCCAGAGATCGGGCGATTCCGACCCGTTGTTTTTGTCCGCCGGAAAGTTGAGAAGGGTATACATATTCTTTTTCACCGAGTCCGACTAGATCAATTAATTCTTTTACCCGGTCATCAATGGCTTTTTTAGTCATTCCGGTATAATTAAGCGGATAAGCTATGTTTCCGGCCACTGTCCGGGACCGGAATAAATTGAAATGTTGAAAGATCATGCTGATATTTTTACGCTCTGACCGGAGTTCTGCGGTACCGAGTTTCATTAAATCTTTTCCATTAACCAACACTTCACCGGAATCGGGCCGTTCCAAAAGATTAATACAGCGCACCAGCGTACTTTTTCCGGCACCGGAAAAGCCGATAACACCGAAAATATCGCCGTCATGTACCGTGAGTGAAACATTTTTTACCGCATGTACATCGGTTTTTTTTCCATGAAATGTTTTTGTCACATTATTGAGAATAATCATATTTTTTTTTCGGCGCTTAAAGCGGCAATTTAATACCTATGCTATGCTCAAGGGCCCGGTCGAATAACGCACGTACTACAAACATATCTTCAACTGCCATGCCGAAATTATTCGCGATGATGAGTTCGTCCGGATCTTCCCGGCCGGGAATTTTTCCAGCCGCAATTTCACCAGTTTCTGCGTATATTTCCGGATATCCAAAAGGATAATAACCGTAATTTTTAAATTGTTCTGTTTGTTCCCGGCTGTCAACAATATATTTATCAGACCGTTTTATGATCGAATCTTCATACAGTGTATGGCCTTCACACATTAAAATTGTTTTTCCTTTTGAAACCCAACTGTCCAGAATAACCGGTGCATAACCTTCTTTTGCAACGGTTGCTGATACAATCACTTGAGCATTTTTAACTAGTTCTTCGTAGGATCCGGCCCTGACAATTTTTACCGGAATATCATGTTGAAAATCAAAAATTAATGCGTCAGATGCCGGTTCATACACATCATAAATATAAATAGTGTTAAGATTTGGCAAAACCGTCAAGATATTTTTTATATGCTGCCGGCCCTCAACACCTACCCCGATCATACCGAATGTTTCAACATTTTTAGGCGCTAAATAATGTATCGCGGTATATGTCACAGCCGCTGTCCGAATCTCCGTAACATATTTACAGTCAAGAACTGCGAGCGGCAATCCGGACAGATGATCGCTCAACATAATTAAACCCTGAGCTTGAGGAATTCCATAATTATTCCGATTTTCCGGATAACAAGATCCCCACTTTATTCCCACTGCAAACTGTTCCGGTACATAAGCCGGCATCGCATGGAAAAAAGTGTCCGTCAAAGGATGTACACCGATTTTTGAAGGCATATCCACCTGACCCGCACTGTAGGCTATCAGTGCTTTTTCAACCGCATTGCGAGTTTCCTCCGGCGTGAACGGAATACTTTTTACCGCATCTTGCGACAGGTAAAGCAATTCACGGCCGATGTCAAGATAATTTAATATCCATTTGCGGTATTTTTCCGCACCGGGCCGCAGCGAATCAGGCAGTTTCATCTTAGCTCCTTTTTTCTACCATGCCGGAAGTGCAGTTCCCTGCAAAGACTCCTCAAGCACTTTTGCAACTTCATCAGTTTGGAAAGCCTTAACAGCTATTGCGTAAGCCGGATTGCCCTGATCCCGGATACGAGCCGCCACTAAATTGATATAGGGCTTGTCAGCAACTGGATCAATCGGTTTGATGAAAATGGCGTCCCGTTGAGGATTTCCGCCCGCATCAATGACAAAATTCGAGTTTACCACCGCAGCCGCAACAACTGGATCATCCAAGGTCCGCCACGTCTGTGCGGCATCAACTTCAACTATTTTGATATTTTTGGGGTTGTCGATGATGTCACGGACTGTTGGAACATTACCCTTTGACGGATCCAATTTGAAAACGCCAGCCGATTCAAGCACTTTGAGCGCACGCCCTCCATTCGTTGCATCGTTCATAATAACAACTGTGTCGCCGTTTTTCAACTGATCCAAACTGCTTATTTTTTTGGAATACACACCCAAAAAGAAAATAACCGTGTTACCGACACCCTGAATCTGATACTTTTGATTAGCGATTTCGTTTTGCAAAAATGCGTCATGCTGGAAGGAATTGAGATCGATGTCGCCATCAGACAACGCCCGGTTTGGCACCGCATAATCGCTGAATGTCACCAGCTCGATTTTCACGCCGTCCCGCGCTGCAATTTCCGCGGCTTTGTTCCATGCCGGCTTGAGTTCCTCACCCATGACTCCAACTTTTAACACTGTTTGTCCGGATGATTCCGACCGTACTCCATTTGCATACAATGATCCCGCGAGCAACACCAATACGGCCGCGGCTACGATTTTCATGAAATGCTCCTTAATTTAGATTGTAGTATTCATATCAAATTACTAGGAAATAGTCAAGAGCTTTTTAGAGAATCTGGAACACTTTTCCCGGATTCAGAATATTATGCGGATCAAAGAGCTTTTTTATCTGATTCATCAAAAGGAGATTCTCCGGCGCCGTATTTTCGATGAAATAAGGCTGTTTCGCGATGCCGATACCATGCTCGCCGGAAACAAGCCCGCCCATTCCGGTGATGGTCCGGTACAGTTTGGTCAAAACCCGGTGCAGACCCTCCTCCCATTCATCTTCCGGCCGAGATTCCCGGAGAACACACAGATGCACATTACCATCGCCGGCATGACCGAAAGCGACCATTTTGATTCCGGATTCAGATTCCGCGGCATGGACGCACTCGATAAATTCGTTTATTTTATTGATCGGCACGACAATATCGATAGGTTCTTGCTCCGACACAGCTTCAACTGCATTGACAAGGCATCCCCGGATTTTCCATAAATCGGTAAAAGATTTTTTATCATCAAGCAGTACTGATGCAATGGATCCGGATTCTTTTAAGACTGACCGGGCTAATGCAATGCTCGCATCAATACTTTCCCAAAATTGTCCGTCATAACTCATTATAATATATGCTTCTCCGGTTTGAACCGGCCATGAAAGTCCGGTGTAGCGTTCTCCCAATTCCGCGACAGTTTTTTCGATAAATTCAACAGCGACCGGTTCAGTTCCGGCCATCAATATATTCCGGACTGCCCGGATTCCCTGATCTAATGATTCAAAAGCTGCCACTAAAGCGACTGTGTATTTTGGAAGAGGTACAAGCCGGATAATTGCTTTTGTGATAACAGCCAATGTCCCTTCTGAACCAATAATTAAATTTTTGAGAGAGAGTCCGGAACTGTCCTTTACATTTTTCGTTCCAAGCCGGAGAATAGCGCCATCAGCTTTTACAATTTCCAACCCTCGCACATAATCCCTTGTAACGCCATATTTTACAGCCCTCATTCCGCCGGCATTAGTCGCAATAGTACCGCCGATAGTCGCCGTTTTTTCGCCCGGATCCGGCGGATAAAAAAGTCCTTCAGCCTCGACTGCCTTTTGAAAATCCTCAAGCACCATGCCAGCTTCTACTGTTGCTGTAAAGGTTTCCGGATCAATTTCAAGGAGATGATTCAGGCGCGAAACATCGAGTACAATACCTCCGGAAAGGGGAACAGTGGATCCGGTTAAATTCATACCCGTTCCCCGTGCCGTAATGCTAATATTATTTTTATCAGCATAGGCCATAATACGGCTCGTTTCTTCTGTTGACACAATGAATACGAGTGCATCAGCCCGGCCCCTGCGCCGCTGTAAACTATCGCTTAAAAATTTCCCTTCTATCTTATCTTCCGGAATAACTCGTGAAGCATCCGGGATTATTTTTTTTAAATCTTCAATAATATTCATCAATAAAAATACCCGGAAATCCACTTCTTGTTATTTTGTGCAATTTCCCTACTTATGGTTTCAGTACTTATATGTAATCTATTTTTTAGATTATTGCAGCAGACCAAACAAGTTCCCAATCATGGCATATTCCTGAATTACGCGCCCATGTGGATCAGCGTTTCCAGGAGAGAATTCACCGTTGAAATGAAACGGGCAGCTGCCGCGTAACCGTGCTGGTACTTGATCATATTCGAGAGTTCCTCGTTCATGTTGACACCGGAAATTGACTGACGCATTTCGGTTAATTGTTTCATCACAAGATTATGCGTCTCAAGCTGCCGGCTGCTCTGCTCTCCTAAAATGCCAATCCTGCCCACTGCATCGGCAAAATAATCATCAAAAGTTCCGATGGTACCGACCATAACCGGCGTATTCCGGAGACTTGCTATCGCAAGTGCGGCATCAGCATTTCCCACATTAGCGGGCCGGCCGTTGACGCCAAAACCTGCCGCTATTGAACCGGGATCCTTGAGAAGGGCTGAATTCACTTCGATCCAACCGGCAGGATGAGCTATCGGTGCAACTGCAACTCCCGGAATGCCTGCCCGGAGCGTGTTGACCGCGTCCGGAACTTCCCAATCGTAAGCTCCTGCGGCACCTGAGGCCTGTAACACACCGGTGTAACCTTCCAAAAACCGGCCCGAATCTTCGATATGCCGGATGACAAAATCCGGATGTGACGGATCCGCGCTGATGGTTCCCCGGAAACTCAGATTGCCGTCTTTATTTATCCGGGCAACGACATCCGCGCCGGAATTGTTGATACGGCTAAGAATATCGGCGACCGTGTCAGTCGGAAAATAATTTATGTTCCGCGTACCATCCAGTGCCGACAGCGTAATTGTTCCCAGCAAACCGACTTGGGCCCGGGGATCGAGAACCGTGGTACCGTTTATCCGGAAGAGATAACTGGAATCAAAAGTGCCGTCACCATCACGGTCGTAATTTCCATTTACATTAGTCACAAAGTTATGTTCAGTAAAAAAATCGTTGCCGGTCGAACCGTTGATGCCGTAACCGTCCCGGTGAATTTCGTTGACCAGATCGATAAAGTGCATCGTAAGCGAATCGAGCTGCTGCATCTCATTCCGGATCGTGCTATCCCGCAATTCCACAAGCGCCGCAACCGCGCCGGACTGAAAATACACTTTTTCGTTAGTGTCAGCCCACACGATTTGGGAGTAACCTTCGGCTCCCTCGTCCCGATTGGCTTCGAGCCGAAACTGGCGGCCGACCCGTCCCTGCACGAGAATCATACCGGCTGTATGCACCATGAATTCATCCGGATCCCGGCTGTCGATTCGTACATCAATGAGCTGAGAAAGTTTATCCACGAGGAGATCGCGCCGATCCATCAGATCATTCGGATTATCGCCCTGGGCTTTTACCTCTTGAATCGTCCGGTTGAGTCCGGCAATCTGCCGGGAAAAATCGTTCACCTGCTGAATCCGCAGTTGAATATCTTCCTCAGTCATATCTCTTAAGCCTTTAAGCGCCTGAAAACGTCCATGGATTCCATCGATCAGAGTCTTTCCGCGTTCAAGTACCGCATTCCGGGGCGCAGAATCAGACGGATAGGTTGCAAGCTCCTGCCACGCATCCCAAAACACGTCCATTTTGGACCGGATCGAATTGTCACTCGGCTCCATGTAAACTTGCTCAAGCATCCGGACGTAGGGATCACGGCTCGTCCAGTAACCCTCACCGCCTGCCTGTGCAACGATTTGCTTGTCGAGAAGCTCGTCCCGAAGCCGTTCAATCCTATCAACAACCGTGCCCTGCCCGATTTGCCCCGCAGTTTCAGCCCGGTTCAGACCCGGCAGGTAGAGGGGTTCAAATGCCGAAAATTCAAGACGCTGCCGTGAATAGCCCTCGGTTTCAGCGTTAGAAAGATTATGCCCGGTGGTGTTGAGTGCCTGTTCATGGGCAACGACCGCCCGTTTCCCAATCTCTATTCCCAAAAATGTCGATGTCATAGCAACAGTATCGGCATATTGCGCCAGATTGTAAAGTAGTACAGCACAGCCTGTGGCGAAAAATATTGCCGAATGCCAATACATGACAATGTAATGAAAATACGGCTAACTGTTAATTATACGTCCGTTACATTGATTGAAGATGCAACTATAGAAAAAGATAAATTTAACGGAAAATTTTCAATTCAGCCCGGAAAAACGTTTAGATAGCGGATGGAAAACATATCAGCATTAATGACACTGGTACAATACTTGGATCCAGAATATACCGGTAAATATGAAACTGCTATTGAATCCAATGGAAATATTGTAATTCCGGGATCAACAGTATGTGATGCAACGATTACCATTGTAGTAATAAAAAGTATATCCGGACAGGAATCTATAACCGGAGATCGAAACGGCAGACATCTTATTTTTTCCGGAAATGCTTCAAAATTTGCTATTTATGCAGATGTTCAGGTGGGAAAATGGTCACATAAAAACCAAAGAAAAATATAATTAAAAAATGTGAATGTAAAGGGCTGACAGCCGGTTGCGAAAGACATGACTCAACCCTTCCGCACGTACTTTTTTTGGAATTTTTTCAAGGAATCAATCACTCAATCAGTTCAAAGTTTCTTGTAATTATATATATTGTAAAGAAATATCGAGGTCTGTCCCCATTTTTCGCTTACGTTTTTCAGCTCCTCGAAATTATGTATGTACTGTGTTATACTAGTGATTATGACCTTAGAAATATTGGACACCATTAAAGAATCGATGCGGCATGCTCTCAACAGCCCTTTTTACCGCAATCACTTCTCCGGAATAAATGTTGAGGATATACGGACTCAGGCCGATTTTGAGCAGTTGCCATTCACCGATAAAGAAAATCTCCGGAATGCCTACCCGCTCGGGCTCGCGGCTGTTCCGGAAGAAAAAATCGTCCGGATTCATTCTTCATCTGGTACCACTGGAACGCCGGTTATTATCCCCTACACTCAAAAAGATATAAATGATTGGGCGATGATGTTTGCGCGTTGTTACGAAACGGCCGGTGTCACAAAGCAGGATCGGGTGCATATTACGCCCGGTTATGGGCTGTGGACAGCCGGAATCGGTTTTCAACTCGGCGCAGAACTGCTCGGTGCGATGACGATTCCTATGGGTCCGGGAAATACTGATAAACAGCTCAAAATGATGCTCGATCTCCATTCAACAGTTCTCTGTGCAACTTCTTCTTACGCGCTGCTCCTCGCCGAAGAAATCGAAAAACGGGGAATCCGGGACAGAATTTCCCTGAAAAAAAGTCTGATCGGGTCTGAACGGTGGGGAGAACGGATGCGTACCCGGATTGCGTCTGAGTTGGGAGTCGAATTGTACGATATTTATGGTTTAACTGAAATTTACGGACCCGGAATCGGGATCAGTTGCCCAGCTCAGTGCGGAATGCATATCTGGACTGATTATCTGTACTATGAAATTATCGATCCGAAAACCGGCGCGGTGCTTCCGGCCGGCCAAAGCGGCGAGCTGGTGCTTACGACTCTGTACAAAGAAGGCGCACCGTTGATCCGCTACCGGACTCACGATTTAACACGAGAACTTTCCGGAATGTGTCCCTGCGGGCGTTCTTTCCCCCGGATCGACACCTTGATCGGCCGGTCAGACGATATGATCAAAGTAAAGGGAACGATGATCTACCCAAGCCGGGTCGACGAGGTTCTCTCCGCAATTCCAGATGTCTCAAGCGAATACCAAATCATCATCGATCATCTGAACGGACGGGACACGGTAAATCTCCTATTTGAAACCCACCTTACGGAGCGTCCCGCACAGGAATCGTTGGAAAAAATTGTGGAGACTATTTTCAAAAGTGCCATCGGATTTACACCGTACGCAAAGGCAGTAGGCATGGGCGAATTACCCCGGAGTGAAAAAAAATCGACCCGGATTTTTGACAACCGGTACTGATTAAATACTTGACCATACCGGAAAACCCTGTTAGCATATAATTAGGATGCCGGGGTGGTGGAATGGTAGACACCGGGGACTTAAAATCCCCTCCCTGCAAGGGGGTACGGGTTCAACTCCCGTTCCCGGCACGATTACCAAGAATCCGGTTGAAAAAGGGAGTTGCATGAAAAAGCTATACTGGGGAGTTGGGCTGCTGGTTGCTGCATTGTTGCTTTCATGTGCAAAAAAAGAAGCGTCCGCTGGCGACTATGTATCAGCAGCTCCAGTACTTCAAATGCAGATAGCTGATGAATCCCTCAGATATATGCCATTGTCACGCACAGCTTTACCGGATGCAGAATTAAGGGGACCGCTTACGATTGATGACTATGCCCGGCAGGAGCAATTTAACACCAGTGAATTTGATAACATTGTTGACAACCCCTTCCTCCGGGTAAAAGATAATCCGCTCTCTACTTTTTCCATTGATGTTGACACGGCCGGCTATTCGATTGTCCGGAATGCCCTTGAAGGCAGCCGGCTTCCGCCACGGTCCGCGGTCAGAATCGAAGAATTGATCAATTATTTTGACTATAATTACGATCCGCCGACTGACGACCGGCCCTTTGCGGTCCGGGCTGAAGTTGCAGAATGTCCATGGAATCCGGATCATAATCTTGCCCGGATTGCAATTAAGGGAAAAGAATTTCCCCAATCTCAACGGACACCGGTGAATCTTGTGTTTTTAGTCGATGTTTCCGGATCTATGGAGGGACCAAACCGGTTAGGGCTTTTAAAATCGAGTCTGCGGCTTTTGATCAATGAATTAACCGGACAGGATAGAGTTGCACTGTGTGTGTACGCTGGCGCGGCCGGAACCGTTCTTCCGCCGACTAATTGTGACGATAAACAAAAAATACTCGCCGCGTTGAACAAGCTCGAAGCAGGCGGTTCCACAGCCGGAGGAGCTGGAATCCAGCTTGCGTACAGTTTAGCACAGCAGCATTTTGATCCGCGGGCAACGAACCGGGTCATTTTATGTACTGACGGGGATTTTAATGTTGGTATAACGAACCGGAGCGATTTGGTCGATCTTATAGAAGAGAAGGCAAAATCCGGAGTTTATTTAACGGTACTCGGTTTTGGTATGTACAATTATAATGATGGAACGCTCAAGCAGCTTGCAACAAAAGGTGACGGTAATTACGCTTTCATCGATACAGAAGCTGAAGCGAGAAAGGTTCTCGTCGATCAATTGAGCGGAACTTTGGTGACTATTGCTGATGATGTGAAGATTCAAGTGGAATTTAATCCGGCTACGGTCGGTGCCTACCGGCTTATTGGTTACGAAAACCGGATTCTCCGTGCGGAAGATTTTAATAATGATGCCATTGATGCGGGGGATATTGGCGCAGGGCATACGGTGACGGCTTTTTATGAATTGATTCCAGTGGGTGCTGAAGCTAATGCGCTGCCGGATATTGATCCGTTAAAATATTCACCGGTTGCGCCCCAATCTGGAGCATTTTTTGATGAGTTGTTGACGGTCAAGGTCCGGTACAAGGAACCGCAGGCATCTTCGAGTGCATTGATCAGCTTTCCGGTTCCGGCTTCTTCGATCCGTTCTGCTGCTGCGGTGTCTGCTGATTTCCGGTTTGCTGCGGCTGTAGCTGCCTTTGGTATGCTTCTGCGCGAGAGTCCATATAAAGGAAATGCAACTTTTGACAGCGTCCGTCAGTCCGCTCAAGCGTCTATTGGCTCGGATCCCTACGGTTATCGTGCCGGTTTTTTGAAACTTGTGGATCAGGCGAAAAAAACTCGTTAGGAAAACAAAATTTTTCACCGGATTTTCCGATAAATGAATCGGTAGTAAATATTTTAGGAGGTTTTATCTTGAAAAAATTATTAGTAATGTTGCTGGGACTTTCATTAGCGACTACAGGTGTGTTCGCAGCAGGTACCCAAGCAACTCAACCAGTTCAGGTAAAAGCGGTTTTTGGTTCAGAACCAGCGACTCTTGATCCGGCTCTCAACAGAGATGTGCCCGGCGCTATTTATCTTAGCCATGCGTTTGAAGGGTTGTACAAGTACGAGGATAGCGGGAATGGGGTGGCGCAGGTTGTACCCGGTATAGCACTTGATGCTCCGTCCAAAGTTGTTAATCCGAATGGAGAAGTTGTCTTAACCTTCCGTCTGAAAGGTTATATCAAATGGTCAGACGGCAAACCCGTTACTGCCAATGATTTTGTGTATTCGTGGCAACGGCTTGTGGATCCGGCAACCGAAGCACCTTACAGTGCTGTGTTGGATGCGGTCAAGAATGCCAAGGAGATTAGGAATGGAGTTGATGGCGTGTCCAAAACGGATTTGGGAGTTAAGGCGCTGGACGATCAGCATCTCGAAGTAACTCTTACATTTGATGCTCCTGACTTTTTTGAAACAACGGCTTTCCCGGCAACATTCCCGGTCCGGCAGGATATTATTGAAAGAGCAGGTGCGGCATGGGCATCAGATCCGGCCACGTACGTCAGCAACGGTCCGTACTACCTTGTGGAATGGGTTCATAACGATCACCTTCTTTTTGAAAAAAATCCCAACTACTATGGGTATTTTAACAAAGAAACTGGTAGCTATGAGACTGACAAATTGTACGGTCCGAAAGAGCTTTACTTTTATCTTCAAGATGATGGTTTAAAAACACTCCAGGGATTCAGCGAGGGTGAATTCAATTTTATTAAAACTATACCAGCATCAGAACTGCAAAAATTGCGTGATGTAGGAAGAGTGAGAATCGCTAAAGTTGGTGATTCGAGTAATTCCGAGCTTCCTTACTTAGTGGATGATGCATTGATCGGTACATTCTATAATCAGCTAGGTTATTTCTTTTTCAAAAATGTTAGGTTAGCGTGGTAAACTGAAAATCCGGCTCCAGCGAAGCTGGGTCCGGATTATTTGAAACAAACTCATGAATTGATTTTGTGCCGGCGAATCAGTCCATAACATAAGGATCGGTGATATGGGACGTGTTATTCATGTTGACAATTCCGGATTTTTCCGGAGGTTGTTCCGTCATTTCTTAGCAACACGGGATATCGACTCGGAGGATTTTGATCGGGGATCTCAGGCTTTCGAATCCATTGGCAGAGGTGGTGTCCCTTTGATCATCACCGGCATGTTCCTTGTTGATATGACCGGACTAGACTTGATCAAACAACTCACTGCATCTCCGTACCGGAATATCCCAATTATTACTCTTTCTTCAAATACCGCTCCCGATATGCAGCAAGCATTACACGACTTGGGTGTTACAGCGCAGCTTTCAAAGTACGGTCCATGGCGAGAAGAAGTGATCCCCTATCTGGATAAGTATATATCGCTAAGTCGTCGCTAAACGCTTCGTCCGGTCAAAGGCCGCATCGATTGCTTTCATCAGCGTCCCCCGGAATCCCCCTGCTTCAAGAGCTTCAACGCCGGCTATACTTGTGCCGGCCGGGGAGCACACCTTATCTTTTAACAGTGCCGGGTGCATACCAGTTTCTTTGAGCAAAGCTGCGGAGCCGAGTACCGTTTGAACCGCGTAACGGAGTGCTTTTTCCCGTGATAATCCGGCTCGTACGCCGCCATCAGCGAGTGATTCAATGAATAGTGCGCTAAACGCTGGACCCGATCCGGAAAGGGCAGTCACCGCATCAAGGAGTGATTCATCGATCCGGTCTACACTTCCGGCGCAGGAAAGTATCTGTTGTAATTCTGCCCATTGGACTTCGGTAATTTCCGGAGAAGGAGTACAGGCGATCATGCCTTCACGTACTAAAACCGGAAGATTCGGCATGATTCTGACGAGCGGCTGATTATCAATACCCACAGTATCACGGATTTTTTTGATGGACCAACCGGCAACCGGAGACACAAGGAGAATTGCCCGTTCATCTCGGAGACGTTTCAATAAAACACTATGGATTTCATCGAGTAATCCGGGCAACGCCACTGGTTTCACTGCCAAAAATGCCCAATCTGCTTTTTCAAGCGCACTGATATTATCAGAAAACACCATGCCGCCGGCTTCCTCCGCAGCCGCACCCACCCGCACCGGATCCACATCAGTGAATCCAATATGTGAACCGCCGATGGATTGAGCAGCAGCCTTCATAAGTGCAGTGCCCATAACACCACTTCCAATACAACTTATAAACATAAGGTTTTCCTTTAGAATTGTTAATACTGTTTCAAAAAAAAAGCGATGCCTCAAGGCATCGCGGATTGCAGGGGCAGGACTCGAACCTGCGACCTCCGGGTTATGAGCCCGACAAGCTGCCAACTGCTCTACCCTGCACTTTAAATATAAAGCAGGTGAAAAAAAAAGTCAAGCCCTGAAGGGCAGTTTTCGTAAAACTCTTCTTCCTACAAATTTAGGAGCAGCTCTTAAGCGTAAAACAGGCAGATTCCGTACACTTTTTCAGTACCATGTGTCTGAAGCGCTTGAGCACACGCTGCCATTGTGGAACCGGTGGTGAATACATCATCAAACAACAATGCCGTGCGAGGCACTTTTTTAATACATTTTATCCTGCCCGCAAGGTTCGTTTTCCGGCCAAGCATACCAAGTTCCTTTTGACTCTGCGCACTGAGCCGTCCCAAACACCGATGTACCGGAAGAGTGAGAGCGTGCCGGTGCTTTTTTTCGAGAAGCTGAGCGAGATACTCAATCTGATCCCAGCCGGCTTTTTTTATTTTTCCGGGCCGCGGCGGAACCGGCACCCATACTGCGTTTTCCATAGCCGAATCCGGAAAAAATCCTTTAGCCCTATCCAATTGCTTAATCAGAAAATTGCCAAGCGCAGCCACATGATCAAATTTATAAGCATGAAGCATAGTATGAAAGACCCCTCGGTACGGGTAAATTGAAATGATACGCTCAAAATAGTGCGTAGCAGCATCCGGTTGCCGGCACTGCATACAGCATGTATGTTCGGAAATAAGCGGTTTTCCGCATTTCTCACACCGGCCCTCTTCGGAAATCCTGAAAAGCCCGCCGCATTTTTCACAGATTCCATTCAACGCCTCCTCCGGATCGAGAAGCATCTCGCCGCAGATCGCACAGCCAGCCGGAAAAAGACATTCACGGATCCGGGCGCGTTCTTGTACAAGGTTCACGCAGACTCCTTTGGGAAAGCTCCCATTATTAGTACGGCGTATATCTCGGAATTTGATTCAACTATTCAATATTTTTTTTAAGGAGGGGGAAGTCTCCCCCTCGCTCCGAAGCCGGCATTTCGGCAGGCTCAATGACCGGCTTCTCCGCTACCCTCTCTGCGGGGTTCCACCCCGCAACGCCCCGGAAAACGGGGACAGACCTTTGTATTTCTTTTCCCTGTAAATAAATATCGAGGTCTGACCCCAATGATCGGGTCCGGTATGCTTTTCAAGTGTTTCAGCTATAGTTTACGTTTTTCCCTATCCCACCCACACCTTTTGACTTCAATTCGACTATGCTTAGGCTCAATGGCCGGCTTCTCCGCTACCCCCTCTGTCTCCGAAAACGGGGACAGACCTTTGTATTTCTTTTCCCTGTAAATAAATGTCGAGGTCTGACCCCCGTTATAAATTGCTTTCGCACAGGAAGCAGGCCGTTTTATGGTTGGCCGATCCTTTCAGTTCCGGGTGTTTATTTTTGCACTTTTCTAACCGGCGCGGGCATCGACCGTAAAAATAGCAGCCGGGCTGACGGGTATTTGGCGAAGGAACATCGCCGGAAAGAATGATTCGTTTCCGGACTGCTTCGATTTTTGGATCCGGAATCGGTGCTGAAGAAAGGAGGGCTTGTGTATACGGGTGTTGAGGATTTTCGTAAAGATCCCGGTAACCACTTATTTCAACAATTTTCCCTAGGTACATTACCGCGATTCTATCGGAAATATATTCAATTACTGCAAGATCATGCGCGATAAAAAGGTAGGACAATCCCATTTCTTTTTGTATATCTTTAAAAAGGTTGAGAATCTGCGCCTGAATCGACACATCAAGCGCGGAAACCGGCTCGTCAGCAAGCACGAGTTGGGGACTGAGCGCGAGGGACCGGGCAATACCGATCCGTTGGCGCTGTCCTCCGGAAAATTCGTGCGGATAGCGGTTCCGGTAATGCTTCAACAATCCCACCATGTCCATGAGTTTTTCCACCCGGTTTTGTATTTCCGGATTGCTCATGTTTAAAAGTTTACGTTGTTTATAAATACGCATCGGTTCGGCAATTATGTCGCCGACAGTCTGCCGGGGATTCAATGACCCGTAAGGATCTTGAAAGACTATTTGCATATTCCGGCGCGCTTCCAAAAGTTCCCGTTTGTTCATCGTGTTCAGATTCTGCCCTTTGAGGAGTACGTCGCCGGCCGTTGGTGTGTACAGGCGGGAAATTGCGCGTACCACGGTGGATTTTCCGCAGCCGGATTCTCCTACAAGTCCCAAGGTTTCGCCTTTTTCAATGGAAAATGAGATGCCGTCAACTGCATAAATATATTGTTTTTCCCGGTTAAAAAAGCCTTTTGCGCCGGCCGGAAAATACATTTTCAGATCATTTACTTCTAATAATGTGTTCATGTGTTTGCCTCCACATAGTTCCAACAGGTAATGATATGTCCGGCTCCAAAATCAGTTTCCGGCGGATAAGCGCTCTTGCATTTTTCTTTCATTTCCGTGCATCTGGGGAAAAAAGGGCAGCAAGGCGGCAGATCGATCACATTAGGCGGCTGACCCGGAATCGAAAAGAGCCGGTCCCGGCTTTTTTTGTCAAGGCGCGGTACCGATTCAATCAAACCTCGTGTGTACGGGTGTTTAGGGGATTCAAAAATATCGGCAGTGTTGCCTCGCTCAACTACTTTTCCGGCGTACATAACATAAATTGTATCGCACATTCCGGCCACAACGCCGAGCGAATGGGTAATTAATATCACCGCGGTACCAAAACGTGCCGTTAAATCTTTTATTAAATCGAGGATTTGCGCCTGAATCGTCACATCGAGCGCACTGGTAGGCTCATCTGCTATAAGGATTTCCGGGTTACATGAAAGTCCCATCGCAATCATCACCCGCTGACACATACCGCCGGAAAATTGGTGCGGATAACAGTTAATCCGGGATTCAACGGCCGGAATGCCGGCAAGCGTGAGCATTTCAATGGCTTTTTTGAGAGCATCTTTCTTGGAAAGTCCTTGGTGCAGTTGAATTGTTTCTATCATCTGCGTGGAAATTTTGAGAAAAGGGTTGAGACTCGTCATTGGATCCTGAAAAATCATCGCAATTTTACCACCCCGGATCGCCCGGATCTGCTTTTTATCCATTTTCAAAATATTTTCACCGTGAAACAAAATTTCTCCACCGACAATTTTTCCGGGAGGACTTTGTACAAGATTCATAATTGAAAGATTTGTCACCGATTTACCGGAACCGGACTCGCCGACAATGCCCATTACTTCGCCTTTCCGGAGTACAAAAGACACATCATTAACTGCTTTTACAACGCCCTCGTCCGTAAAAAAATGCGTTTGTATGTTTTTTACCTCAAGAATTGTCTCATTTGTCATAAAAATTCCGGCCTCTTGAACATTGATTTGACTAATACTAAATTCAACTCTCGATTTCTGCAACCTATTCCGGCTAAAAATATATTCTACTTAATCGACAGTTGCGTAAAACCTCATCAAAAATTGCAGGAAGCACACAAAAACTACTTGACATTTTCTAAAAATTTAAGCTAAACTAAAAATATACTGCTGGAACGGCGAGAGGAAGCAGAAAAATCTGACAGCGATGCCAGTAGCTCCCACTTTAGGAGAGAGTTCACGCCGATCACATAATAGAATTTTAAAAATGCTTAACATACAATCGCTTAACATTCCCGGAAATATTTTTCTCGCGCCGGTTTCCGGTTGGACCGATTCTGTGTTTCGGGGAATCTGTGCGGAGTGGGGAGCTGCATGTACTTTTACTGAATTGGTTTCCGGAGAATCTATCGTGCGTAATCTGTCCCGTGCGGAGCCGCTTCTCCAGCGTTCTCCTCTGGAAACATGCTGCGGGATTCAACTTTTTGGGTCGGATCCGCAGGTTTTGTACCGGGCAGCATCCCTTCTGGCGCGCTTTCGTCCGGATTTTATCGATATAAATGCCGGTTGTCCGGTTCAAAAAGTCATAAAAACCGGTGCAGGATCAGTACTGATGCGGAATCCGGCTCTTTTGGGAAGCATTGTTGAAGGGGTCCGGCGTGCGTGTGAGGAATTTTTGCATGGAATTCCGGTGACAGTCAAAATCCGGTCCGGTTGGGACGATTCCCGGCTAAATTATGTTGAATGTGCAAGAGCTGCGGTTGAATCTGGTGCAGCAATGGTGACACTTCACCCCCGGACTCGCGCTCAGGCTTATACTGGAACGAGTAATTGGGATCATATTGCGGACCTTGTTTCCCGGATTCCGGTACCGGTCACTGGATCTGGGGATCTTTTTTCGCCGGAAGATGCTCAAGAAATGTTTGAAAAAACCAAATGCGCCGCACTGATGTTTGCACGAGGTGCATTGGGAAATCCCTTTATTTTTTCCGCGACACAAGCTTTGTTGAATTCTGAACCATTTACACCGGTTGAAGATGCAAAAAAAATTGAAACGGGAATTAAGCAGCTTGAGGAATTATCAAAAATAAAAGGAGAATCATTAGCCTGCCGGGAAATGCGGAAACAGTTCTGTGCATACACAAAGGGAATGCCCGGTTCAGCAGAGATCCGAGGAAAAATCGTTCATGCAGAAACAATTGCAGAGTACCGGGATATTTTCAAGCACTATCCCTCGCCGAGATAAGCTTTTCGGACCCGGTCATCGTTCACTGGAACTCGGCAGGACCTTGAGCCAAATGATCCGGTAACGCTCATCCTTAAAGCTGTAAAAATTCTGGAAGCTGAATTATTATTTCAGTTGTAGATTACAATCACAACGGAGTAAAGCGTTTTTATATGATTATTTGTCCCATGGATTTTCATATATCAATCCATGAATATTTTTGAAATCGTCAACATTTCTCGTGAGTAAAGTGAAATTATACACAATAGACGTAGCAGCAATAATTGCATCTGGAAGTTTTATCTTTGATTGTCGGCACAGACTAATCGTGGATTTAACCACTTTTGTATCTAGTGGTAAAATAACCGAACAATCAATAAAATCAGACAATATTTTCATTACATCGGATGTTGTGTTGTATCTCAAAACCTCAATTTGTGATATAACAGATATATTGGGAATTCTATCGACAATATCAGATAAAAAGTCCATTCCTCTAGGCGGAAGTTTATTATCTAAATAGGCGACAATGACATTTGAATTTAATAAATAATTCACTTCCAATTATCCCTGTCCATTTTTATTGCTGCCTGAAAATTTTCATATTGTTCGTCTGAAAGATGCAACGCTCCAGCAAATTTATCCGACAATTTATGCTTTTGTTTTTCTATAACCGGTATTTTAAGTTGAATTAAATTCAAAACTTCCATATCACGTAAAAGACACAATGCATTATCATCTACAATATCAACTAAAATTTCCATTTTATTCCTCTATAAATATAATGCGTTATATGATATATATTATCAATCATTTATTACAGAAAGAGAAAAAGCGGTACCGGAAGTACCGCTCTAAATGAAAAATCTATAGCCGGTGGAAACTATAGATTTCAAAATCTAGTAGTTCAAAGAAAGCGCATCCCATCAAGATCGTTCCAAATGTCAGCACCATTGTCAACATCCCTACAAAAAGTTTCCAGAATTATGTCATACACGCACGAAATAACCGGCAAATACCGGCAATTGAGACAAATAACCGGTTAGAAATCACAAAAGAAGTCTTTGTGCAAAGAATTATTAAAGAATTATTATTGAAAATTGGAAGAGAGGAAAAAACGTAAAACCGGAATCTGTCAACTATTTTTCCCGGAATTATCCCTCGCCGAGATAAGCTTTTCGGACCCGGTCATCGTTCAAAAGAACGGCACCGGTATTTTCCATGGTGATCATACCGGTTTCGAGAACGTATGCGTAATGTGCAATTTCAAGCGCGGCCCGGGCATTTTGTTCGATCAATAAAATCGTTGTACCAAGAGCATTTATCTTCCGGATAATATCAAAAATCATTTTTGAAACAAGGGGTGCAAGCCCAAGGGAAGGCTCATCGAGCATAAGCAATTTTGGCGAAGACATCAGCCCGCGGGCAACTGCAAGCATCTGCTGCTCGCCGCCGGAGAGGGTTCCGGCGTGCTGATGCATCCGTTCTTTGAGCCGGGGAAAAAGGGTGAAGCATTCCTCTCGATTTTTCTGGATTATGTCTTTGTCCTTCTGGAGATAGGCGCCAAGCCGGAGGTTTTCGTCAACAGTTAAATTGGGGAAAATATGCCGGCCCTCAGGAATGAGTACGAGGCCAGAGCCGACAATATCTTTTGTGTCGCGGCCGGTAATGTCTGCATTATTCCATGTGATTTTTCCGGATGCTGATTTTACAATACCGACAATACTGTTAAGCATGGTACTCTTTCCAGCGCCGTTAGCTCCAACCAGTGTAACGATTTTGCCGTCTTCAACCACAAGATTAATTCCCTGTAAAGCGTGAATCCCGCCGTAAAAAACCGAAAGTGCTTCGAGTGATAGCATGAAAAATCCCTTAAAAAATCCGGCGGTTAAATCGTTTAACTACATCTGTCCGCGCATCTAGATTCAGCGGGCAGCCGTAAAATGCCCTAAATCCAATACTGGCAACAGATTCCGGAATCGTAATATCAACCAATTTGCTGCATCCGGAAAATGTTTCGCTTCCTATGCTGACAAGTCCATCCGGAAGAATAATATTTTTCAGACTGCTGCACCCGGAAAATGCCCCATCGCCTAGAGCCGTAACAGCATCCGGAATAGTTATATCTGAGAGATTTTTACACCCGTAAAATACACCGTCACCGATACTTACAACTTCATCTGGGATAATTATATCGGTTAAACTGGTGCAGTCAGAAAAGGCCCATTTTCCAATTTCGGTGAGACCGGCCGGGATAGTAATACTAATAAGCCGGTAACAATAGGCAAAAGCAGTTTCTCCAATAGTTGTAACACCTTCCGGTACAATAACATCCACCAGACTCCGGCAGTTGTAAAAAGCCCGTTTCCCGATAGCTGTAACCGGTAAATCAGCAATAGTTTCCGGAATTTCCAGATTACTTTCTCCGCCGGTATATTTTTGGATAATTACCGTACCGGTGTCAGTTACACTGTACTGAAAACTACCTTCGACTTCAGCAAAAACACTGGTACAAAGCCCGATAAACAGCAAAAAACTAATTTTACGCATAAATACTCCTTATATTTATTCTACTCCTAAATAAGCTTCAATTACTTTTTGATTTTTTTGAATTGCGGCCGGCGTCCCTTCTGCAATAGTTATACCGTAGTCAAGAACATAGAGTCGGCTGCACACTCCCATCACGACTTGCATATGATGTTCGATGAGGAGAATCGAAATATGAAATTTATTCTGTATCAACACAATAAAATCCATAAGTTCCTTGGATTCTTGGGGATTCATGCCCGCGGCCGGTTCGTCCAAAAGGAGAGTCGTGGGCCGAGTCGCAAGCGCACGGACGATTTCCAACCGGCGTTGTTTTCCGTAGGGGAGAGAAACCGCATTATCGTTTGCATTTTCCATAAGTCCAACTGAGTCAAGGAGTTCCAAGGCAAATTCCCGCGCACGCTTTTCCTTCGCAAGGTAACCGGGGAGATGAATAACTGATTCAAAAAGATTAGGACGTTCCCGGAGCGTGCTGGCAACGAGAAGATTTTCTAAGACGGTCATTTCGTGGAAAAGCCGGATATTTTGAAAGGTCCGGGCAATGCCGGCTTCGGTAATTTTGTGAGGTTTTTTCCCGGTTATATCTTTACCGTCAAGTAAGATCACACCGGATGTCGGAGAATATACTCCGGTTATCATGTTAAAAACAGTGGTTTTTCCGGCTCCATTCGGACCGATCAATCCCACAATTTCTTCATTTTCAACATAAATCGAAAAATTATCGACCGCAGTTAATCCGCCGAATGTAATGGTAACATTTTCAGTTGTGAGCATATTTTTGCCTCAGTTTAATGCTGCTCAGCATATTCCACGAAAATTCTCTTCTGCCCATAAGACCTTGCTGCCGGTAAATAACAATAATTAAAAGGAGTAAACTAAAAATGACCATCCGCAACCCCGGAAGTCCCTGTGTTTGAATAAAAATTAAATTGAGGGGGCCGTCGAGAAACCGGAGCGCTTCCATACCAATTGTTATAATAATCGCCGCAAAAATCGAACCGCTGAGGCTGCCGTTACCGCCGAGAACCACGATCAGGAGAATATTATAGGTTAAATTAAACGTAAACATTCTGGGGTCAATGGTATTCATCAAATGCCCCAACAGCGCTCCTCCGATACCGGCCAGAAAAGATGCGATGGTAAACGATTGAATTTTAATTTTTGCAATATCAATACCCATTGCCTGTGCGGCTATCTCGTTATCACGGACTGCCATGCATGAACGGCCGAACGCTGACCGGATCAGTGCAAACATAAAAATAATGGTCAAAAATGCCATGCCCCACACCGTAAATGTTGTTGAATACCGGGGCAAACCCTTTAGACCAAGGGCGCCGTTCGTGATCGTCTGTGCATTGGTGAGCAGTACCCGGATTATTTCTGAAAATCCCAAGGTAGCAATCGCAAGGTAGTCGTCATGGAGGCGCAAAACCGGAGTCCCGATGAGAAAACCAATGAGCGCGGCGGTTGATCCGGCAAGCAGAAGTGCAACCGGAAAGGGCAGTTGAATGGTGGCGAGAGCTGGAACAATGGGGGCAAGAAAAAAATTGACTTCTTTTTGAGCCGGGGACATGGTGAGGAGTGCGCTCACATAGGCGCCGATTGCCATAAATCCGGAGTGACCTAATGAAAAAAGCCCAGTAAAACCATTCACTAAATTGAGACTGAGTGCGAGAATAACATAGATTCCACACAAATTAAAAATCCGGAGGCTAAAAGAACCGAATGTTGTATGTGCCAGAATCACGAAGCCCACGAGAACCGTAATGGCGAGAACATTCAGCAGCGTATTTTTACGACTAGGCATGAACGCATTGTAATAGCTTCTGAATATTCCGGCAAGTATTCTGATTTTGCTCAACAACCAACTCAGCGCCGGACTGCCAAAACATTTTGTATTCTAGGTCGTCAAACAGACGATCATAAAATATTTGCCCTAACATTCTCCAAATGGATTTAGGTGCAAAAAAAAAGCTGTACCGGAGTACAGCCAGCCAAGGATCTTAATGTTTTGTCAAAGACTATGGCACACCCCATAGCAGGGCCTTTAAGGTGCTATTAAACTACCACTATCACCTGTGTAGGTCCCTGTAATAGTGCCTTTATCAACGATAGTGAACGTAGCAGACTGAGAAGCACTCAAATTATCAGTTACTTTTACATAATAGCTACCAGGCTTAAGAGCCAACGAGACACTTTCGGTGTTCTTCAAAGAAGGTGAATATACTATATCTGCAGTTTTAGTAGTGTCTATACCGCTCTTGATTTCATCTTCATCAGTACTAGTGTTTTTACTTTCCCAGATTTCTATTTTTTTCACAGTAGAAGTAGCGCTGCTATTAACCAGTTTAAATGTACCCGCGGGCCCATCCTCACCACACCCAACCAAACCAAATACCAGCATCATGCCGGCAATTCCCATCAGGAACAACTTATTCCATTTTTGCGTAATTTTCATAAAACCTCCACCTTTTTTGAGGGAATTTTACAGTGTTTAATTCCCTGTCTAATTTAGAATACGATATACAGTTCGTATCTCTGTTCAAAAAAAACTTAGCTCGTTGTTGTAAATCCCCCTTTTTTATGGCTTTTACACTGTCGCTACACATTTCACAACCGGCGCGGCGCTCTGCTGTGTCAGCGCGGATGCTTCTGTCTTACAACCCAGCGATTCCCTCACCGAGTTTTCAGCCGTCCATGCAACATGGACATAGTCAAGTACGATCTCCTGATTTTCAGGGTTCAGTTGCCGGAAAATGTTTACTGCTTCGTCTGACTTCGTTATCATAAAAATCCTTTGTATTCTTTGTATGTGGCTGTTAGTATAATTACATTAACTTATATGAGTCAAGAGAAATTTTTAAATTTTTGATATTTTCGTTGCAATTTCTTGTGAAATTTTATATTCTGTAGAGGTGAAGAGTTATGAATTTTATTGATAGAATAAGAGCTATCCGCAAGAGTTTGTGTATAAATCAGGGAGAATTTGCCCGGAGAATCGGTCTGACCCAGACGGCTATGTCTATGATCGAGGTCGGAAAAAGTAAACTCACCGAAAAGAATATCAAGCTGATCTGCACAACATTCAATGTCAACGAGGAGTGGTTCCGTACGGGCGAGGGGGAGATCTTTCTTTCACCATCACCCTACGAGAAGGAGTTAGTTGATGTTTTCAGCCATCTGATGCCTGATACACAGGAATTTTTGCTGGAAATGGCGCGGGCTTTGCTGCAAAAACAGAAGAAACAACAAGAAGGGCTACCAGAAAAGCAGCCTTCTCTTTAAGTTACTCTTGACAAGCTCACCAGGCACATAGTGACTCTATTCCCAAACGGTTTTTTGTACTATAATTCATTCTATGGCAACGATACCGGAAAAGAGTCTCGCGGTGTACAAGGACCGCCCGGCCCGGGTGATGGAATCCGGTGAAAAAATAACCATCGCGCTTTCCGGCGGGGAGAGTATCCGGGTTCGTGAAAAGGATATAACTGTGATCTATCCGGGTCCTTCCGAGCTTAAGAGCCTTGAATGGAAACCGGAACCGGATATCCACGGCGTGTGGGAATTGCTGGAGGATACACAGGTCGGAATTCAGGAATTCGCGGAATTGCTTTACAGTGAATGGTCTGCGCGGGCAGCATGGGGGGCTTACCGGATTCTGAAAGACGGGCTTTATTTTTCCGGTGACATTGATGCGATTCAGAGGAGGAATCCGGAGGAGATCGCATCTGATGAGCAAAAACGTTCCGGAAAACAGCGTGAGGCCGCGGAACGTGAGGAATTTCTCGAAAGGCTGCGCCAAGGGAATATTCAGATTCCGGATGATGCCCGGTTTGTGCAGGATGTCGAGGCACTTGCATTCGGACAAAGTGACAAAAGCCGGACTCTCAAGGAATTAGGAAAACCGGAGACGCCCCTTGAAGCCCATAAATTGTTGTTGAAAACCGGTTTTTGGATGCCGTGGATAAATCCATACCCGGCACGTCATGGCTGTTCACTGTCATCGGCCAAGACGCCGGTTCCTCATCCGCCGGCTGAAGATCGGGTTGATTTGACTCACCTCGCGGCATTTGCCATCGATAGTGAATGGAGCGAGGATCCGGACGACGCCATTTCGATTCAGGGAAATACCGTGTGGGTGCATATTTCGGATCCGGCCGCGGCTATTCTGCCGGAGAGTCCTGCTGACAAAGAAGCCCGGAACCGGGGTGCAACGCTGTATACTCCGGAAGGAATTGCCCGGATGCTCAGTGATGATTCCCTTGTGGATTTTGCCCTGGGTTTGCAGTCTCCTTCGCCGGCACTTTCCTTTAAAATGACTCTCAGCGCCGATGGATCCATTGTTGACACGGAAATTCTCCGATCATGGGTCAATGTGAGCCGAATAACCTACGCTGAGGCTGATAACCGGCCGGATCTGGCTGCATTTTTTGAATTTGCAGAACGGAATATGGAGCGCCGCCGGAATAACCATGCGGTGATGATCCAGTTTCCGGACGTCCGTATCCATGTTTCCGGTGAAAATGTATGCGTAGAACTGATTCCGGACCACGCATCTGCGGAAATGGTGCGCGAATGTATGCTTCTGGCCGGTGAGGGGGCGGCCCGCTGGGCACTTGATCGGAAGATTCCCTTTCCCTTTATCCAGCAGGAAGTGAGCGAGCCTCCCCGGACACTCCTGCCCGGATTCGCAGGAGCTTATCAACTCCGCCGAACCATGCACGCACGGATTCTCTCCACGGCTCCGGGTTTTCATGAAGGATTGGGGATCCGATGTTACACCCAAGTCACCAGCCCGCTCCGGCGTTACATCGATCTCCTTGCACATCAGCAGATCCGGGCTTTTTTACAAAAGAGTCCGCTTATTTCCGAAGAAGATATGCTCATGCGGATCAACATCGCCGGAATCGCCACGTCGGCCACGGTTCAGGCGGAACGGGATTCAAACGCGCACTGGACCGCGGTATACCTTTCCGGGAAAAAGGATTCTGAATGGGATGCGGTGGTACTTGAAAAAAGAGAGCGCGGGGTGCTGGCGCTGATTCCGGAATTGGGTCTAGAAACATTCGTTGGAACCCGTCAGGACCTTGAACCAAACGATTCGGTCATTCTCACACTTAAATCTGTGAAAATTCCAGAATCCGAGTTAGTATTTCAGTTGTAGATTGCAACCACAGAGGATACGGAGTAATACAGGAGAAAAAAGGAATTTTGGTTATGAATCAGCTAATTTTAGGTGATAATCTTGATATAATGCAAACATTGGAACCGGAATCGGTTGATCTCATTTACCTTGACCCGCCCTTTTTTTCAAACCGGAATTACGAAGTTATCTGGGGAGATTCTGGAGAAGTCCGGAGTTTTGAAGATCGATGGGCCGGTGGAATATGGCATTATATTGGCTGGCTTAAAGAACGAGTGGAAAAAATGCATCAGCTACTGAAGCCAACCGGTTCGATTTTTTTACATTGTGATTGGCATGCTAATGCTTATATCCGGGTATCAATTTTGGATAAAATCTTTGGTGAAAATAATTTCCGGGGAGAAATAATTTGGAAACGGTATGCAGCACATAGTTTAGGTAAAAAAAATATTGATATGATCAGTGATACTATTTTCTTTTATTCAAAATCAGAAAAATATACACTCACTATTCCGCTTGGTACCGTTGATGAAGAAACGTTAAAAAAACGATTTCCACATATTGAACCGGAAACACAAAGGCGATTTCAGCACGCTGCATTAGAAAAAAATTCAAATCATTATAGTAAAGATGAAAAGAGAATTATTCAGGGAAAAACAGTTACAACTAATCTTGGTTGGATTTGGACGCAAGAAACTTTTGATGAGCGTATCAAAAAAAATCCCTATTTAATTTATTGGACAGAAAGTGGCCGTCCCAGATATAAAATTTATACTGATGAATATGAAGGCCAGCCGATTGGTAATATTTGGATTGATATACCATATTTATCTACAGCATCTAAAGAACGTATTGGTTATCCCACACAAAAGCCGGAAGCTCTTTTAGAGCGTATAATTAAAGCATCAAGTAATGAAGGTGATCTAGTTTTGGATCCATTTATCGGTGGAGGAACTACGGCGGTAGTCGCTGACCGGCTCGGTCGCCGGTGGATTGGAATTGATCAATCGGTACAAGCAATTACCGTGTCTGAAATGCGGCTGAATAATGCCAGAGATTTAACGTCTGCACCGTTTGAAAAGGTTTTACCAACTTATGATTATGATATTCTCCGGAATAGCGATGCCTTTGAATTTGAGGATTGGATCGTACGGAAAATCGGGGGGACGCCTAATACTAAAAAGCATGGCGATAAAGGTTTAGACGGAAAAACAGCCGATAATACACCGGTACAAGTAAAACGCCAAGATGAAATTGGCCGGAATGTTGTTGATAATTTTATGTCAGCGATCCGGCGTGATGATCCGGATTTACTCGCTAAAAATATTGCTGAAAAAAAGACTGCCGGATATATCATTGCTTTTTCTTTTGGAAAAGGGTTAATTGCTGAAATTGCCCGGCTGAAACAAAATGATGGCATTATTATTGAATTATTACCGGTAGATAAAATTGTTACAATCAAATTTGGACCGAGTGTAAGTATTGCAGTAGAAGGAATTGTACGTTCTGATGATGAACGAGTAATAGGCTTTACCGCGACTGCAAAAACAGATTCAAAACTTGAATTGTATAGTTGGGATTGGGAACATGATCCGGAAAAAGGGTTCCGGGCAGATGTTTATATTGATAAAATCGGGCATCAAGAGCGTAAACTTAAAAATGCCGGTATTTGTTCCATCGCTTGCAAAGTAACTGATGAGTATGGCCATGAAGCTATTAAAACAGTTGTCGTTTCGATAAATGGAAAGATTGAAATACTTGAAAATGTATCATAAGATAGATTAAGGAGTTTTTATGAAAAGATGTATCGTCATCATTTTGTTGATCGGAGCCGGCGGCTCTGTGTTCAGTCAGACAAAAGAAGAAGATATTGTCCGGCTTTTGGAACTCACCGACACGGTCGCTCTGGCCTCACAGGCGCTCGAAGCCTACATTCCCCAGTTGTCGGCACTCGTTCCCGGTATTCCGGATGACTTTTGGGATATGTTCCGGGAAAAAATGGATATGGAAAGTTTTGTACAGGGCTACATTCCGCTCTACGATCATTTTTTTAGCCATGAAGAGATCAAGGACATGATTGCATTTTATGAATCACCGACCGGCCGGAAATTGATCGAAGTGCAGCCGGAAATGACTCAACGATCCATGTCTTTTGGGCAGGCGTGGGGGCAGCGGCTTGGTCAGCAGATTGTCGAAGAATTGCAGCGGGGCGGCTATCTGCAAAACCTCTGATTCGTTGCTCTTGACCGAAAGGAAGAGCTTTTCTATACTAAAAATTGTATGGAGGCGAGAAAATGAAACGTACCTATCAACCAAGTAAAGTAAAGCGGAACCGGAAATTCGGATTCAGGGCGCGGATGGCAACGAGAGCGGGCCGGGCGATTCTCAAACGCCGGCGGGCAAAGGGCCGGACAAAGTTGAGTGTATCGGACGAGAAAAAACCGTACTAATGCATCTGTTTTGCTTTCCCCGGACCGAGCGGTTGAAAAAGCGTGACGAAATAAAAAATGTCTTTAGCACAGGCCGGAATGTTCATTGTTATGGAGCAAAATTGTTGATTGTACTGAATGGAAGAGGCTATAACCGAATCGCGTTCGCATTCTCACGTCAATTTGGAAACGCGGTTTCGCGTAATAGTGCGCGCCGGGCCGGCAGAGAAGCCTACCGCCATGCAAGACCGTCCCTCAAAACTGGCTTCGACATAGTTTTTTTGATGTACCCGGGAGAGGAAGTATCGACCGGTCGGAATGAGCAGTTTCAATCACTTTGTTCGAAGGCAGGATTATTTTTGTGAAAGGATTGATGCTTTTTTTGATACGGTTTTATCAGATGGCAATTTCTCCCCATATTCCGGCCTGCTGCCGGTATTATCCAACGTGCTCAGCTTATACGTATCAAGCAATACAGAAATACGGTGCAGCGCGTGGAATACTCCTCGGTTTATCACGGATTGCCCGGTGCCACCCTTTGCACGCGGGCGGTTATGATCCAGTACCGTAAAGGGATCGGAGGTCGTCCCTAGGGCGGATTTATGGAAAAACGAACTGTACTTGCTATAGTACTCTCAACTCTTATTCTTATTTTGTTTTACGGCGTTCAGATGGCGCTGTTTCCGCCGCAGCCGGCTTCCGGATCAGTGATAGAGCAACGGCAGCCGGAAAATCCGGTGTCTCAGCCAGTGCGTCCGGTTGATGGAGACCTTGAACCCTCTGGAGATGAGGGATTAGTCAAGCAGTACGTTGAAATTGAGACTCCTCTCGTAAGTGTGATTCTGACGAATGAAGGCGGGGATATCGTTTCCTACAAACTCGCCGAGCATCGTGATGGTACTGATAGAGTGAACATGGTTTTGTCTGGAGATAGTGAAGCGCACGCGTTCAGCATTGCACTGGGCCGAGGCCGCCCCGTTGATTCGCTCTTTCATGTCCAGCGCGTATCTGAATATGTTGTTGAATTTTACCGGGATTTTAACCTAGAAGGAAACAATTTCCGGCTGCTCAAGCGTTACGATTTCCGGCCCAATGAGTATTTATTTGAATTGAATATTAGCATAATCGGCGATAACACGATTCCGGAATTAAATTTCGGCGGCAGTGCCTACACCCTCGGTTTTGGTCCCCAAATTGGTCCCCACTTTGTCCAGCTCGATCAACGCTCTGATTACCGGAATTATGTGACGTTTAACAATGGAAAACGAAAGCAGGAAAAAGTTGCAAATAACGGCACCACCGTGATTCAGGACCAGCCGAAGTGGGCGGCGATTGTCGGTAAATATTTTACGATGATCGCGATTCCCTATCCAATTCAGTACGAAATTAGTTTTTCCACGGTGCCGGAACCGGGACTGAGCAGCGCTTCACGGATGTCCATAACCCGGCCGCCGGTGGTGGGATCACGGGTGGAAGATACGTACCGGTTTTACTTGGGCCCAAAAAGTCAGGAAAGTCTCACGATCTACAACAACGGAGTCAACAGCTTTAATCTCCAAAATATGGAGCTGATAAAAGTTGCAAGTACCAGCGGCATTTTGGCGCCTCTTGAAACCGGACTCAAATGGCTGTTAATGTTGTTTTACCGGCTTATTCCGAATTATGGCATCGCGATTATTCTTGTGACGTTACTTGTCAAGGTGTTATTTTTCCCTTTGACCAAAAAAGGCTCGGAATCAACCCTCCGGATGCAGACTCTTTCACCGAAAATTCAGGAAATTCAAGCCAAGTGCAAGGACAATCCCCAGAAAATGAATCTCGAAATGGCGGAATTGTACAAAAAAGAAGGCTACAATCCTCTTTCCGGCTGCCTCCCGATGTTGTTACAACTGCCGATTTTCTTCGCTATGTACAATTTTTTCAGCAATCACTTTGATTTACGCGGCGCCCTGTTTATACCAGGGTGGATTCCGGATCTCTCTGTCCCGGAATCGATTTGGAATTTTGCCCCGATCAAGATTCCTCTCCTCGGCTGGAGCGATATCCGGGTACTTCCTTTTATTTATCTTTTTTCTCAGCTTTTGTACGGGAAAATCACCCAGACACCGGATCAGAAATCCAATGCCCAAATGAAGATGATGCTGTATTTTATGCCGATTTTCATGTTTTTTATTTTGTATAATGTTCCCTCCGGACTTCTCGTGTACTGGATCATGTCAAACCTTTTAAGTCTCGTGCAGCAGGTTATGATCAATAAATTTATGGCAAAGAAACGAGCGGAGCAGAATATTCCGGCACCGGTTACGGTTATTGCACCGAGTAAAGCCGGAAAAAAGAAACGGCGAAAATAATTTCTTAAGAGGAGGTCCGCTTATTGCAGAGGCGGATAGTGCTTTATGGTATATGAATTTGAAGGACGCACCGAAAAAGAAGCGATTGACCGTGCGTCCGCGGAACTTGGACTCGGAACGACCGAGTTTGATGTTGAAATACTAGAAAATCAACGCTCAGGCCTTTTTAGAAAAGGCTATGTAAAGATACAAGTCCATGTGAATAAAAACGATCCGGAACCATTCGCTGCCGCGCTGGTTGAAGCAGCAAAACGGCAAAATCTGCCGGTACCAGATGTTAAAACGGATTTTGAAAATAATATGGTCAGTTTTTTGGAAAATATTATCAGCTACATGGGTTATCCGGGTACGGTAACTGTTTCGTTCCGGGAACATTCAAAAATTGGATTCCAGCTTGATTCTGAATTTTCTTCAGCCTTGATCGGAAAAGGCGGTAAGACGCTTGACGCACTGCAACTACTCGCTAATATTTACGCGGGCCGGCAAGGTCATGAACATACCCGGATTGTTTTGGATAGTGAAAATTACCGGATTCACCGTGAGGAATCATTGGTCCGGCTTGCCTATTCAACAGCAGATCGGGTCCGGGAAAGACGTGCTTCAGTTTTGTTGGAACCAATGAATCCTTTTGACCGCCGGTTGATCCATACAACATTAAATAGTGTGTCCGGTGTTGAAACAAAAAGCGAAGGGGAGGGATTTTATCGACAGGTACGTGTTTACTACCAAAAATGAAAACCGGAAAGGGAATCCGGTTAAAAAAAGACTAGACAAAGTGTCCTAGGAATCGTATACTGACCAGAGTTCTTGCAAAGGGCAAGATCTAATAATGGCGGGTCGGTAACCTGCCCAAAAAGGGTTTGGCTATTCGCACTGCACAATATATTTTTAAGGAGATTCTATGAAACGAGTATCGTTTTTTGTGGTGTTTGCCGTACTCGCGGCGAATGTACTGTTTGCACAAACTGGACCTAATACTACTGCTGTTCCAGATGCAGGGAGATCTGAATTAATTGTCAAACATGGGGGGACACATACTCTTCCGGTATTGCTTTTCGTTGATGGCGAGCATAAAGGAACATTGTATTGGGACTCTGCAAATGCCGAGAATAGGGACCATCTGCTGGTAAATATTCCTAATGGAAGGCATAAGATTGAGTTAGCCGTTGATCTCAACCGGGACAATCTTCCTAGCGGTTCTTCTTTTCAGGGGTGGAGAGGAGAAGACATAAATTTCTACAACGAATCGGTAACTCTCACTTTTACCACCAGCCCCTATGTCGCCGGAGTCCGGGTTCTTGGTGACTTGGAAAGGCGGCCCCTTGGTATATACGGACAGTACGGGATTTATATCGGTATCGTGTCTTTTGCTGATGATGCAAAAATCATAACCAATGAGCGTCTCATTCATTTAGATGATGATCACATTGATATACTGAAAGATGCTCTTAAATTTGACTATGAAATTGCAGACAAAAATCATCCGGGTACTTCTCTCTACTATGCAGTGCATAAAGCATTAGCCCACTTGACTGTCGAAGCTCCGATCATCAAAGATACACTGCCCATGGATGAAAATGCAGTTGGTCTGGACGCAGTTAATTTGTTTACTTTTACTGACGGTATTGAAAATAACTCCACGAGTTTTACACTTACTCCGATAGAAAACCAAGATTTTCGTCCGACAACTCAGAAACCTGCTAATGCCTATCGAACCTACATCGAAGGAAATCAAGGGCTTCTACGGTCAGTTCCTGGTGTGAATGCCGGAAATGAGAAAATCGTTGCCTATACAGTCGGAGTCCGGGGACTCGATGTATCGCCGAGAGATACTACATTCAGCTCCTCGTTGAGCGGCTTAGCTAGCCCAGGGAAGGTTAGTGAACTGCCTTCTTCGACTAATTTAGCAGCCGAATTTCAGAAAATTGCAACAGATATACTGCAAAACACTCAGAATCGTATCTTCACCATAGAGACTCCCGCGTATGCTGTTGGTACTGAAATAAGAATAACATTTGATATACCTGAAGATGGTACTGTTCATGACGCTGAAGAATCACAGCAATACATTCAAGCTACTGTTGATTTTAATCTAGCAACTCAGGGTTACCAACTGAAAAACATCCGCTATAACGGAGTCACTTCTTCTGAGGGCGAAATTGTAAGGGCTGCTAGCAAATCTACCTTCCCGGTCAGTTATCAATTCAAGAAGTTTAATATTACTGGTGCTGATGATATTGATATATATGAACTTGCAATCAAGCAATTCATCCGGGAACCTGTCGCAGGAGCAGCATGGTCACAGAATAGTGAATCGGTACCTGGCCGCGAAGTCTTTAAACCGAGTCGCTCAGCGATTGTATACCTCGTATTGGATAGCAGTTATTCTTTGAGCGGAAAAAACTCAACAGGATTGACAGACGGCGAGACCGTCCGGAACGCTGCAATACAATTTATCGAGACACTGAACGATGTCCAGAACCAAGAAAATGCGAAATTTGCTGAAGAACAGGCAAAAGCTGCCGCTGGTTTCTAATAGCTAGTAGCATTAATGTTCCCCATGGTGTTCCATGGGGGATTTTTTGTTTAAGTATTATGGGTAGCTGCAAAAGTTGTTAATTGATCTACCATGTAAAGTTTTATGTAACGCTGCAATGCATCTTGTTCATGCAAACGGCTGAGAGCACTGTTCTGCATGACTATATCCTGCGACATCTGATCAAGTATTTCATCAGTAATCTTGATAGACTTCATCCGGGTGACACGCCGGAGCCGGTCCCGCACAAGAGAATTGACATCTTCCACCAAATTTTTCCGAGCAGTTGCATCGAGCAGTTTGGACCAGCGCCGCTGTAGATCCGCAAGACTGAGTTCTAGCGTTGATCCCTCCGGTACCAATTTTGCTTCAATTGCCTTAAGTGATATCTGGAGATCGTTTCCCGGAATTTTGTGAGCTTCTTTTGATTTTTGAATAGCAGGCTCTTTTTTGCGAGCTTTTTTGTTCGTTAGATTATGAAAATAGGCAACAATCCTGAAAAAAAATGGTACTGCGTAATAAAATGGAAGTCCGTCATAAATTTCAGACAAAAGATCCTTGCGTTTGAAGAGTAATAAAGAAGTCATGGAAATGAGCTGCCCATTTATAAAAAGCCGCGCAGTGTCAGGAATACTTTCTTGATTCCGCTCTAGTTCCGAGTAGATCAAGGCAAAACGTTTGTCTGCAAGCAGTGCAGAAAGTGCCGGTGCGAGTTCTCTTGTAATACGAATCAGCAGGCGTTCAAAATCTCCGTCATTTTCCATGGCCGGCTCGTGCTCAAAATCATTTAACAACTTTGCCCACCGTTTGGTAATATTCTTTTTAACAAGAGGACGAGTCTCCGCCAAAAGCCGGCTACACAAAGAAAGTAATTTACTTTTAAGGACAAACCACTGATCACTACCGGATCCATAGAGTACCAATAGATCTGAACCTTCCTGCTTGACATCGTCTATTGTTTTAGCTTTGAGATGAGCATCAAGATCTGCTTTAGAGTAAAGATTTATAAGTAATTTTCCTTGATTATTCGTAAATTTGAGTATATCTCCGAGGCTAAAAAGGTAGGGAGTCGCTTCAAGATTCATATCAAGGGATTTTAGCGCTAATTCGCGTTCCTTACTTTTGGTCATTTTTGATTTGTAAAACGAATTGTACTGCTCGATCAGTGATACTGCCTGAATAACTGCAATATCACGCATCAATAATTCACCTTTCTTTTTTGTATCTACCCGGATCAAAGAGCAAAAGTAAAGCCAGAAAAGATTTACAAAATCTCCGCCGCTTTCAAAAGTGGTGATACATTCGGCGGGGCGTGAAATTAGTTCGTTGAGTATATCCTTAAGCACTGTTTCCCGGCCCTGAAACTGCAAAATTAATTTATGCTGTACATAGTCGCGGTCAGCTGGAGAATTGAGGTACTGAGAAATTTTGGAGAGCGACACTTCTAGAAGTTTTTGCGGTAGAAGTGTTGAAATTGCAAGGGCACTTCCATAGCGTTCGTCAGAAAAGCGGATCCGGATAACCGGTACCACCGATTCCGGAGGATCTTCAAGATATTCAAGGAAGTCAGACTCAGGCCGGATAGTGATGACTTCATTTGACGGAATTTTTATGTGGAGACTCTCCTCGCTTGGAAAAGGCAGCTCAGCGGTATTGTTGCGTGTGTTATAACTATCTTCGATAAGATCCGCATAGTAAAACGGCAAAAAAACTTGCATAGCCGACCCGGCACCGGTTTCCATTTCAAGGGAGCGGATATTCCGGCCCTCCCGCCCAATGATCCGGCCCTTCATCTCGTCGTTGGGAAGCGTAACTGTTGCCACAGTCACATCTCCGGTTACTTCTGTTGCCACACGCTGAATCGCGGTGACCAAAATTTCACGTGCCTTTTTTTCTCCGCTCAGATTCGCTTCAGATTCGATTTTGTTAATCAAGGATTGTGCATCATAATGCGCTTCATTCTCCAGATCTTTAATGATGATCGCTTTTGCCTCATCAACAGTGAGTCCGGAAATACGCTCTAATTCCGCACGGTACCGATCTTCTTCATGCTCAAGAGCGGATTCACGTTCTTTAAACGAGGCATCTTTTTCAGCGAGGATCTGCTCCAACCGCTCAATTTGCTTCGTTTTTTTGTCTATAGCTTCCTCTTTTTGCGAAACGCGATGCTCATACCGCTGCAATTCCGCTCTTCGTTCCCGAGTTTCCTTCTCCTGCTGGTTTTTTTCGCTGATGATTTGATCTTTTGCTTCGAGAAGTGTCTCCTTCTTTTTTGCTTCAGCTTCTTTTATCGCATCCTGCTTGATCAACACAGCCTGTTGTTCAGCCGCATGCAGTTGAAATCTGGCATAAAGCCATCGAATAGTCCAGCCTAAAGTTAACCCGGCAAGAGGAAGTAGTATATATAACCACATAATATGCCCCTTACCGCGATTTTAAGATAATTCATTATAGAATATAATAG